>NZ_SMKO01000037.1 GCF_004348685.1 Nonomuraea deserti
GCACGGGGCGGGCGGTCAGGCGCCGGCGATTTCCAGGCCGGTGGTGATGAGGCGCTCCAGCGACGCCACATGCTCGGGCGAGGGATCCACCAGCGGCGGCCGTACCCCTCCGACCTCCAGGCCCCGGATCCGCACCCCCGCCTTGACCAGCGAGACCGCATAGCCGGGCACGAGGTCGCGCAGCTCCACCAGCGGCAGGTAGAAGTGGGTGAGCAGCCGCTGCACCAGCACCTCGTCCCCACCGGTCACCGCCTTGTAGAAGGCCAGCGAGATCTCGGGCGCGAAGGCGAACACGGCGCTCGAGTACAGGTTCACCCCGAGCCCTCGATAGGCGGGGACGGTCAGTTCGGCGGTGGGCAGCCCGTTGAAGAACGTGAAGGGTTTGTCCGTCGATCTCCGCACGGTCAGGATGATGCGCTGCAGCAGGTCGAAGTCGCCGAGCCCGTCCTTGAAACCGATGACGTCTGGCACCTTGGCCAGTTCGGCGACGGCCTCGGGGGTGAAGCGGGCGGTGCCGCGCTGGTAGATGATCACGGGGAGGCCGCCGGCCGCGGCGACCTCGCGGACGTACTGGACCAGGCCGCTGGTGGGGCCGGTGACCAGGTAGGGAGGCATGAGCAGCAGCCCGTCGGCGCCCTGGGCGGCCGCCGCCCTGGCGATGGCCTTGGCGGCGGGCAGCGGGCCGCCGGCGCCGCCGAAGACGGGCACGCGCCCCTCGGCGGCCCTGACGGAGACGGCCATGACCCTGGTGTACTCGTCGAGGTCGAGGGCGCTGAACTCACCGGTGCCGCACGCGGTGAACACTCCTCCCGCCCCGGCCGCGACCCCAGCGGCGACGTGCCGGGCCAGCGCGGGTTCGGCGAGGCCGCCGTCGGCGCCGAAGGGAGTCACCGGGAAGAAGAGAACACCATCTAGCCGCATCAACAGTCCTTTCTAGCGGATGCCCTCCCTGCGAAGAGTGGCAGCCAGCTTGCGGGTGTGTTTGATCACCGCTTCGGTGATCTTCTCGACGTCGGCGGGTACGAGTTCGGCGGGCATGGAGCAGCTGATCGCGTCGGTGGCCGGGATGCGGTAGTCGACCGCCACGGCCACGCAGGCCACACCGGGTGTGCCCTGCTCGCGTTCGTACGACCAGCCCCGCGTGCGGACCTGGTCGAGTTCGCCGGTCAGTTTGGTCATGTCGGTGATCGTCTGGTGGGTCAGCCCCACCAGCGGCTCCGGCAGGAGCGTCATGACTTCGTCGTCGGTGAGCTGGGCGAGCAGCACCTGTCCGAGCGCGGTGACGTGCGCGGGCAGCCGGCGCCCCACCCGGGGGATCACGTGATCGGCGTCGCGTGACTCCCTGGTCGCCAGGTAGAGCACGTGCGCGCCGTCTCGCCGGGCGAAGTGCACGGTCTGCCCGATCTCGTCCCGGAGGTCCTCCAGCGTCTCCTGGGCGTACGGCAGCGCGGGGTCCTTGTCGAGGTAGGCGGTGCCGGTCAGGAGCGCGTGCGGCCCGATCCCGAAGGCCGACCTGGCCGAGTCGGTCTCCACCCAGTTGAGCTCGACCAGCGTCCGCATGAGGGCGTGGAGGCTGCTGCGGGGGAAGCCGGTGCGCTGCTGGAGCTCCGACAGTGTCATGCTGTGGTGTGAGTCGGCCAGGGCTTCGAGGATGCGTACCGTCCGCTCGGCGGACTTGACCAGCTGGGGCTCCATACTCATCCCATCTCGTATCCTTCGGCGGCTGCAAACATCCAGGATATGGGATACCGTCCATATACGTGGACGCCTAACCCTTGACCGCGCCGCTTGTCAGGCCACGCATGAACTGCCGCTGGAAAGCCAGGAACGCGATGATCGACGGGAGCAGCGCCAGCAGCGAGGCGGCGAGCAGCACGCCGATCCCCACCTCCTCGTCGGAGCGGAGCGAGCGCAACGCGATGGGCAGTGTCCACATGTCGGACGCCGGTGCGACGATCAACGGCAGCAAATACTGGTCCCAGATCATGGTGAAGCCGAAGACGCCGATCACGCCGAGCGCGGGGCGGCACAGCGGCACGATGATCGTGGCGAAGATGCGCAGCTCGCCCGCGCCGTCGATGCGCGCGGCCTCCTCCAGCTCGACCGGCACCTCCTTCATGAACTCCGTCATCACGAGAATGGAGAAGCCCCAGGCGCCGACGGGCAGGATCATGCCCGCGTAGGTGCCGATGAGGTTCAGGTTAAGCAGCGGCATGTCGGCCAGGACGAGCGAGAGGGGGATCGCGATGATCTCCTCGGGGAGCATCATCGTGGCGAGCATGAGCAGCATCACGAACGTCATGCCGCGAAACTTCTTGCGCGCCAGGGCGTAGGCGGCGAAGACGCTGACCAGCATCTGCAGCAGCAGCCCGAAGCCCACGACCACGAACGAGTTGAGCAGGTAGAGATAGACGTTCTTCTCCCCGGCCTGGACGAAGTTCTCCAGGGTGAACTCGTCGGGCCACAGGGAGAAGGACGTCGGGTCGAGGGTCTTGCTGAAGGAGCTCATCAGCAGCGCGACCAGCGGCCCGGTGAAAACCACCACCATAAGCCCATAAATCAGGGTCTTTCCGGCGATGGCCAGCGGACCCTTGCGCGACTCCAGGCCCAGAGCGCTGTCGAACCTCATGTCGTCTGCCTCCTGCGCAACATCTGCACGACCACCGTGAGCGCCAGCGTGGCGGCGAACAACACGATCCCGCCCGCCGAGGCGACGCCCAGCTCGTTCTTCTGGAAGCCGAGCTTGTAGATCAGGGTCATGAGCACCTCGGAGGAGCCGTTCGGGCCGCCGTTGGTGAGCACGTACACCTCGACGAACACCCGCAGCCCGCGGATGGCCGCCAGCGTGAACAGGATCCAGAACACCGGACGCAGCGCCGGCAGCGTGATGTGCCGCAGCCGCCGCCAGGTGGAGGCCCCGTCCACGGCCGCCGCCTCGTACAGCGTGCGGTCCACGCCGACCAGCCCGGCCAGGAAGATCATCATGTCGTACGGCGTGCCGCGCCAGATGCTCATTATCATGATCGACCACAACGAGGAGTCCTCGCTGGCCAGCCAGGGCTGCGGATCGACCCCGGCCCAGCCGATGATGATGTTGAGCATGCCGCTGTCGGCCGGGTGGAACATGATCCGCCAGACCTCGGCCACGGCCGCCATCGTGGTGACGACCGGCAGGAAGGCGGCCGTCCTGACGAACCAGAGGTATCGCGCCGGCCCCTCGATGAGCAGCGCGAAACCGAGCCCCAGCACGATGGAGCCGACCGTGGTGCCGAGCGCCAGCACGATGCTGTGCCAGATGGCCGATGCGAACTCGTCGTCGGAGATGATCGTCTGGTAGTTCTGCAGGCCGACCCATTCGTCACCGAGGAACGTCTGGACCTTGAAGAGGCTCTTCCACAGGCCCACGAACATCGGGATGAACTTGAAGTACAGGAAGAGCACCAGGGCGGGCGCCAGGAACAACCACGCGATCACCGGCCCCCGCCACCGCACCGACCCGGTGCGGCGGTGAGGGGGCGCCGCCGAGCTCCGCGCCGGCGTGAGTGTGGAGGTCATGACGCTTTCTGGCTCTGCAGTTCCTGGGTGAGCTCGGTGTTCAGCTCCTCCAACTTGGCTTTGACGTCGGCGCCGCAGTCGGCCCAGACGGCGTTGATGGAGTCGGCGGAGTCCTGGCGGATCGGCGCCCAGTTGGGCACCGGCGGGGCGTAGACGGCGTGCTCGTACGACTCCTGGAACACCTTCCACCGCGGGTCCTGCCGCTCGGCGGCCATGTCGACCTGGGTGTTGACGGGCAGCCGGACGATGGCGCCGTTGGCGTCCTTGTTCATGCCGATCCGCTGGCCCTCGGCGGAGATGGCGAACTCGGCGAACTTCTTCTGCGCCTCCTGGTTCTGGGAGCCGGCCATGAGGTAGACGTTCTCGCCCTCGCCGAGCGTGCCGGGGCCGCCGGACGGGCCCTTGGGCACCGGGACGACCTCGATCTTGTCGGTGCCGATGCTGTCGACGAACCTGGCCAGCACGTACGGGCCGGTCAGGTAGATGCCGCCCTGCCCCTTCTCGAAGACCTCGTGCGTGACGGTCGTGTCATTGCTGACAGCGCCGGGATTGACGGTCTTGGTCGTGCAGAACTGGTCCTGAAGGTATTGGACGGCCTCGACGGTCTTGGGGTCGTTCATCGTGGCGGTGAACTTGCCGGGGCCGTTGGCCTTGACGAAGTCGCCGCCGTTGGCGTAGATCAGCGAGGAGGCGTACCACGAGGCGTAGCCGCGCTTGGTGCCGGCGGGGATGACGAAGCCGCTGGTGTCGGCCTTGCCGTTGCCGTCAGGGTCCTTCTCGGTGAAGGCGGTGGCGAGCTTGGCGAGGTCCTCCCACGTCTCGGGCGGCTCCATGCCGACCTTCTCCCGCCAGTCCTTGCGGATGAACAGCGCGAACGCCTGGGCGGAGAACGGAGCAGCGTAGGTCTTGCCGTCACTGGCCGTGGCGGCCTTCCATGCCAGCTCCGACACCTGGTCGCCGCCCGCCAGTGAGGCTTTGTCGACCTCCTGGAGCCAGCCCTGCGACTGCATGGTGCCGATCTGGGCGGTGTCGTTGATGACGATGTCGGGAAGCTGCTTCTGCGCCGCCTGCTGGTTCAGCTTGGTCTCGAAGTCGTCGAATATCGCGACGACTTTCGTGGGCGTGCCGCTGGCCTTGGTAAATGCGTCGGCGAGCTTCTGTGCGGTCTTGGCAGAGTCGGAATCAGCCGCTTGCCTGATCCAGATCTCCAAGGTGTTGTCTTCTGAACTTGATCCCCCGGAACCGCAGCCTGTCAGCGTAACGGCCAGGGACGCGATGATCGCGGTCCCGAGCAGACGTCGTGACATCAGACCGCCTCCCGTTCACATACGTGGACATGAGTCGTGCACATGGATATGTGCCTGTGACCGTAATCACTCATCCCGTTCACGGTCAATATTTAAGGATGTGAATTTCTGCCAGATTCGTGTACACCAAGGGACATGCGCATTCTGATGACAGGAGCCGCGGGAAAAGTCGGCACGCTGCTCCGCCCGCGACTCGCCCGCGAGGGACGCACGCTGCGGCTCTCCGACCTGCATCCCGTCGAGCCGGGCCCGGGCGAGGAATGGGTGGCGGCCGATCTCGCCGACCCGGCCGCCGTCGCCGGGGCGATGAAGGACGTGGACGCGGTGCTCCACCTGGGCGGCCAGAGCAGGGAGCGGCCCTGGGCCGACATCGTGCGGGCCAACATCGAGGGCATGCACGTGCTGATGGAGGCGGCGCGCGACGAGGGCGTCGAGCATCTCGTGCTCATGGGCAGCCACCACGCGGCGGGATATCACACCAGGCCGGCCGGCGGCGCCGACCTGCCCGACTACGCCTTCCCCCGGCCCGACACCTATTACGGCGTGAGCAAGGTCGTCATGGAGGCGCTGGGGAGCCTCTACCACGACCGGTTCGGCATGAACGTGACCGTGATCAGGCTCGGCACCTGCAACGAGGCGTCGGCCGACACGCGCGGGCTGGCCACCTGGATCTCGCCCGACGACCTGACCCGCCTGGTCGAGGCCGGGCTCACCGCGCCCGGCTACCACGTGGTCTGGGGCGTCTCGGACAACACCCGCCGCTGGTGGTCGCTGGAGGAGGCCAAGGCCATCGGGTACGTCTCCCGCGACGACTCCGAGGCCCAGGCCGCCGCGCTGATCGCCGAGCAGGGCGAACCCGACCTGTCGGAGCCGCTGCATGATCGGGCCGGCGGCGTGTTCACGCTCAACGAACTCGGCGGCATCTGGTGAACCCCGCGTAGCCCTCAGCAACCGGTTGCAAGAACCTTGACGGCTACTGGTATGAAGGTCAAGGTTTAGTCTGGCAACCGTTTGCATAGGAGGACGGCGATGGCGGCGACGATCAAGGACGTGGCCCGCGCCTGCGGCGTCCACGTGTCCACCGTGTCGCGCACGTTCTCCGCGCCCCACCTGGTCAACCCCGCCACCCGGAGCCGCGTGCTGGCCGCCGCCGACGACCTCGGCTATCGGCCCAACCGTGCGGCAAGGGCGCTGACGACCGGCCGCACGTTCAACATGGGCCTCATTGTCGCCGACATCGCCAACCCGTTCTTCCCGCCGCTCATCAAGGCCGCCCAGGCGCAGGCCAGAGGGCGTGACTACCACGTGTTCGTGGCCGACACCGACGAGGACCCGCGGGTCGAGGAGGAGCTGATCAGGACGTTCACCAAGCAGGTGGACGGCGTGCTGCTGTGCAGCCCTCGGCTGTCGAACCGGATGATCGAGCGCCTGGCCGAGGACGTGCCGTTCGTGGTGGTGAACCGGCGCATCAAAGGCATGCCCTCCGTGCTCATGAACGTCGCCCAGGGCGCCAAGCACGCGCTGGAGCACCTGACCGGGCTCGGCCACCGCAGGATCGCCCTCGTGTCCGGCCCGATCGGCTCGTGGACCAGCAACGAGATGCAGGGCGTGGCCGCCGAGGCGCCAGGTCTGGGCCTGATCTTCTTCGGCCCCAACCAGCCGACGGAGGCCGGCGGCCTGGCCGTGGCGGCCGACGTGGCCGCCTGCGGGGCGACCGCGGTCCTCGCCTACAACGATCTCGTCGCGCTTGGCCTCATCGAGGGACTTTCGGCGATGGAGATAGGGGTACCAGACCAGGTAAGTGTGATCGGGTTCGACGACATCCTGCCCGGGCGGCTCAACAGGCCCAAGCTGACCACGGTGGCCATGCCGGCGGCGGCGGCCGGGAGGATGGCAGTCGACCTGCTGCTCCAATCGGGGGGCGAGGGCGCGACCGTGACCCTCGACACCGCCCTCATTGTCCGCGAGTCCACGGGAAGGGCCCAGTGAAAATGGTTTTCGGAACGCTGCCGTCAGGCGAGCAGGTCGAGCGTGTGGAGCTGTCATCGGGACGCCTGCGCGCCGAGGTGCTCACCTACGGCGCCATCCTGCGCTCCCTGGAGGTGTCCGGGGTGAACGTCGTGCTCGGGCTGGACACTCTGGACGACTATCTCACCCGCAGCCGCTACTTCGGCGCCGTCGTCGGCCGCTACGGCAACCGCATCGCGAACGGACGCTTCACCCTGGACGGCGTCGAACATCACCTGCCGATCAACAACGGCGCCCACAGCCTGCACGGCGGCACCGACGGCTTCGACCGCAGGGTGTGGACCATCGCCGGCCGCACCGACGCGTCGGTGATGCTCGCGCTGACCAGCCCCGACGGCGACCAGGGCTATCCGGGCGCGCTGACCGCCACGGTCACGTACACGCTGGCCGACGACGCGATCCGGCTCGACTACTCCACGAAGACCGACGCGCCGACCGTGGTCAACCTGACCAACCACTCCTACTTCAACCTCAAGGGCAGCGGCGACGTGCTCGACCACGTCATCCAGATGGAGGCGGAGCACTACCTGCCGGTCGACGAGGGCAAGATCCCCACGGGCGAGCTCGCGCCGGTCAAGGGCACGCCGTTCGACTTCACCGAGCCGCACGCCGTGGGGGAGCGCTACGACGGCGCGTACGACCACTGCTTCGTGCTCGACGGCGACATCAGGGTGACCGCCGGCGGGCTCACCATGGAGGTCACCACCACGGAGCCCGGCGTGCAGTTCTACAGCGGCAGCATGCTGGACGGCGAAGCGACGTCGTACGGGCCGTTCGCCGGGTTGTGCCTGGAGACCCAGCATTTCCCCGACGCGCCCAACCAGCCGCAGTTCCCCTCCACGGTGCTCAGGCCGGGCGAGATCCGCACCTCGTCCACCACCTACCGGTTCACCTGACCGAGCGCAGGGCGGCGGCGGCCCTGTTCACCGGCCCTGATCACCAGCAGGGCCACGTCGTCCTGCGACGGCTCGGGGGCGAACGTCTCGACCACGTGCCGCACGCGTTCGGCCACCGCGTGGGCGCTCAGTCCCCGGCACTCCGCGAGCAGCGCCGCCAGCCCGTTGCCGTCGTCCAGGAGCCGGCCGCCGTCGCGCCGCTCGGTCACGCCGTCGGTCACGCACAGGAGCACCTCCTCGGGCGCCAGCTCGAACGTCTCGACGTAGAACCTGGCGCCGGCCTCGATGCCCAGCAGCAGCTGGGGCGTCGCCACCGCCTCGACAAGGCCGTCCGCGCGCAGCAGCAGCGGCGGCGGATGCCCTGCCGAGGCGATCGTGCACAGCGCGCCGCCCTGCGGGAGCGGGGTCAGCTCGCCGCACAGCAGGCTGAGGAACCTGCCCTCCTCGTCCTCCTCCAGCAGCGCCTGGTTGAGCCGGTCGAAGATGTCGGCCACCGTGTAGTGCTCCTTGGCCAGCAGGCGTACGGCGTGGCGGGCCAGCCCGGTCACCGCGGCCGCCTCCGGGCCGCTGCCGCACACGTCGCCCAGCGCGAAGCACCAGTGGTCGCCCACCGTGAACAGGTCGTAGAAGTCGCCGCCGACGTCCGCGCCCTCCTCGGCGGGCTCGTAGACGACGGCGGACTCCAGGCCGGGCATGGGCGCCACGCGCATCGGCAGCAGGCTGCGCTGGAGCACCCGAGACGTGGTGGCCTGCCGGGCGTAGAGCATCGCGGTGTGCAGGTTGAGCGCCACCAGGCGACACAGGTCGGCCAGCAGGTCGGCCACCTCCAGCGGCAGCGTCGGCTCCGCGCGGCCGATCACCAGCGCGCCGTGCGACCTGCCCTGGGTGAGCAGCGGGAACGACAGCACCGCCTCCGGGCCGGCGGGCCAGCTCACCTCGTCGAGCGCGGTGCGGGGGATGGCGGGCAGCGACTTGCGCAGGGCGGCGTTGTGGCGTTCCTCGCTGTGCCAGACGTGGGCGAGCCTGGTCATGCCCGCGAGGTCGGTCAGGTAGACCGCCGCCCAGGTCGCGATCTTAGGTACGACGAGCTGCGCGGTCAGCGCCGCGATCAGCTCCTCGTCGTGCACGCCCGCCAGCAGCTCGCCCGCCTCGGCCAGGAACGACAGCCGGCCCCGGTGCGCGCGGTCCTGCTCGGCCAGCCGCGCGCGCTGCACCGGCACCGCGACCTGGTCGGCGATGTGCTGCAGGCTCACCGTGAGCTCCTTGTCGAAGCGGCCGGGCTGCTCCGCCGTCACCGCGAGGTAGCCGGTCACCTCGCCCGCCAGGAGCAGCGGCGCGCACGCCAGCGAGCGGGCGCGCAGCTGCTCGGCCAGCTCGACGTCCCCGGCCAGCAGGTCCTCGATCATCGTGGGCGTCTTGCGCTCGGCACCGAACACGCCGGTGGCCAGCACCCCCACCAGCCCCGCCGTCGCGCCCGCGCCCGCCGCCACGCCGAACCTGTTGCCGCCCTCCGCGGGGAGCAGCACGTACGCCGCGTCGCCGCCGCTGAACATCTGCACGATCCTGGCGATCGTGTCGAGCAGCTCCTGGAACGGCATGTCCCGGTCGAGCAGGTCCTTGATGCGCCGGCCCGCATCGCTGCGCGGCGCGGGCGGCGGCGTCAGGACGTAGCGGTGGTCGCCCGCGACCACCATCCAGATCGACCGGCGATCCTGCGCACGCCCCTTGGTGCGCAGGTGGGAGACGTAGACCGGCACCAGCCTGCCGTCGGCGTGCCGCATGCGCGCCTCGCCGCGCCAGCGGCCCAGGCCGAGCGTGTCGGTCAGCGACAGCGCGTACGGGCCGTGGCCGCGCCAGGCCACCAGGTCGGCCAGCAGCCGGCCGATCGTCTGCTCAGGACGCCAGCCGAGCAGCGCCTGCGCCTCGGAGTTCCACGACCGCACGAGCCCGTCGCCGTCGGTGACCACCACGCCCACGTGCAGGGTGTCGATGGCGGCAGGGGCCGGGACCGGCGGGCCGGCCGCGGTCTCCTGCCCGTCGCCGCCGTCCGCGAGCTCCAGGCGCACCCAGACGCGCTTCGTCGTCCTCGTGTACGTGACGCCCCAGGCGTCGGCCAGGATGCCCGCGAGCGCGAGGCCACGCCCGGACGGCCGCACCTCATCCGTGAGGGTGACGGCGGGCATGACGCCGGTCTCGTCGATCGTCCGCTCGGGCAGGTGGTCGTCGACCTCGATCTCCAGCTTCGCGGGGCCGGTGTCGGCGTCGAGGCGGCAGGTCAGCTCGATCCCGGTGCCCGCGTGCACGACGGCGTTGGTGACGAGCTCGCTGGTCAGCAGCACGGCGTCCTCGGCGAGGTGGCTCAGATGCCACTCGCCGAGGACCTGACGGACGAACTTGCGCGCGTGAGCCGGAGCATGGGGTGTGCCTTCGAAGGCCGTGCTCGACACCCGGGTCGTGTCCACTCTGCGTCCTAGAACATCACTCGATGTGGCACCTTGGTCACTCTCAGAGTGGCAGACCGGCGGCGTCGCCACCTCCGGTTGTCGATGATCCCCATGTGAAGAGGGGGAGAATCCGGGATCCTGTCAGCTTTGAGGTGCCGGAATGCCACGACACCGGCGAGCCTCCGCGCGTTCCGCGGTGTCTCCGACGTACCTTTGGCATCATGGCCACCCGTACGCCGAAAAGCGCATCGAAGGGGCCGGCGAAGCGGTCGACCTCGTCTCGCCGGACCTCCGCCAAGCGCGGAGGCTCGTCGGTGGGACGGTCCAGGGCTAAGGGAGCCGCCACCGGCCGCAAGCCTTCCGCGACCCACCAGGATCCGATCAGCTGGGTCTTCACGATGATCGGCAAGCTGATCGTCGGTTTGTGGATGCTGGTCGCCAACGGCATCGGCAGCACCGCCCGCGCGCTGGGCAAGAACGCCCGCGAGCTCGATCCGGCGCACCGACGCGACGGGGTGGGTCTGGCGGTGCTCGGGGCCGCCATCGTGGTCGCGGCCATGACGTGGCGCAACTCCGACGGCGCGGTCTCCGGGGTGGTGAACGCGGCCGCGCGCGGCGTGTTCGGCTCGCTGGCCTGGGCGCTGCCGCTGCTGCTCGGCCTGCTGGCCTGGCGCTACCTGCGCCATCCCGACCAGAACGCCGACACCGGGCGCATGGTGATCGGGTGGGCCGCCCTGCTGATCGGCGTGCTCGGCGTCATCCACGTGGCCAACGGCACCCCCTACCCGGCGGGCGAGGGCCAGGGCATGGACAAGGTGTCGCAGGCCGGGGGCATGGTCGGGTTCATCGTGGCGGCGCCGCCGATGAGCATCCTGCCGCCGTGGATCACGATCCCGCTGCTGCTGATCCTGTCGGGGTTCGGCGTGCTGGTGATCACCGCCACCCCCGTGCACCGCGTTCCCGAGCGGCTGGCCGAGCTCAAGCACCTGCTGTTCGAGCGGCACGCCGACGCCGATCCCAAGGACTCCACGTCCAGGACGCCGGCCAAGAAGCGGTCCAGGCCCAAGAGGGCGGAGGACGGCGAGGGCGGCGACCTCGTCAAGCCGTACGACACGCCCGTGCTGGCCGAGAAGGACAAACACGCCGGCCACTCCCCGGAGATCGTGCCGGGCCTGACGGACGAGGAGGCGGCGCCCGCACCCGACCTGGAGCGCAAGCCGGAGCCCCCCGAGCCGACGCCGGCGCCGCGCAAGGTGGAGCAGCTCGTGCTGTCGCCGCAGGCGGGGCCGTACAGCCTGCCCGACCTGCAGCACCTCAAGCCGGGTACGCCTCCGAAACCGCAGACCAAGGCCAACACGACCGTGGTCAACGCGCTGACCAGCGTGCTGGAGCAGTTCGGCATCGACGCGCAGGTCATCGGGTTCACCCGAGGGCCGACCGTGACCCGCTACGAGATCGAGCTGGGGCCCGCGGTCAAGGTGGAGAAGGTCACGGCGCTCACCAAGAACATCGCGTACGCCGTCAAGTCCGCAGATGTCAGGATTTTGTCGCCTATCCCGGGCAAGTCGGCGATCGGGGTCGAGATCCCGAACGCCGACAAGGACCTCGTGGCGCTGGGCGACGTGCTGCGCTCCCAGGTGGCGCAGGCCGACCACCACCCGATGATCGTCGGCCTGGGCAAGGACGTCGAGGGCCGCACCATCGTCGCCAACCTCGCCAAGATGCCCCACCTGCTCATCGCGGGCGCGACCGGCGCCGGTAAGTCGGTCTGCGTCAACGGGCTGATCACCAGCGTCCTGATGCGGGCCACGCCCGACGAGGTGCGCATGGTGCTGGTCGACCCCAAGCGGGTCGAGCTGAGTGTCTACGAGGGCATCCCCCACCTGATCACGCCGATCATCACCAACCCGAAGAAGGCCGCGGAAGCCCTCGAATGGGTGGTCGGTGAGATGGACCGGCGCTACGACGACCTGGCCGCGTCGGGGTTCCGGCACGTCGACGAGTTCAACAAGGCCGTGCGGGCGGGCAAGCTGCAGCCGCCGCCGGGCAGCGAGCGGGTCTACCAGCCGTACCCGTACCTGCTGGTGATCGTGGACGAGCTGGCCGACCTCATGATGGTGGCCCCGCGCGACGTCGAGGACTCGATCGTGCGCATCACCCAGCTCGCCCGCGCGGCGGGCATCCACCTGGTGATCGCCACGCAGCGGCCGTCGGTCGACGTGGTCACCGGCCTCATCAAGGCCAACGTGCCGTCCAGGCTGGCCTTCGCGGTGTCCAGCCTCACCGACTCGCGGGTCATCCTCGACCAGCCGGGCGCCGACAAGCTGGTCGGCCAGGGAGACGCGCTGTTCCTGCCGATGGGCGCGAGCAAGCCGATCCGCATCCAGAACGCGTTCGTCTCGGAGAAGGAGATCGCCGAGATCGTCGCGTACTGCAAGGCGCAGATGCAGGCCGAATACCGCGATGACGTCGCCGCCGCGCCGGTCAAGCGGGAGATCGACGAGGACATCGGCGACGACCTCGACCTGCTGATCCAGGCGGCCGAGCTGATCGTCACCACCCAGTTCGGCTCCACCTCGATGTTGCAGCGCAAGCTGCGCGTCGGGTTCGCCAAGGCCGGACGGCTGATGGACCTGCTCGAGAGCCGCAACGTGGTCGGTCCGAGCGAAGGATCCAAGGCACGAGAAGTGCTGGTGAAACCAGATGATCTGCCTGGATTGCTGGCCGACCTGCGTGGCGAATGACCCCAATGCGTGCATGCCCAGCGGTAACTGGTTGAATATGAACCACTACGCAACGTCGTGGTGGTTAGTCCAGGCGCCATGGGGAGGCGTTCGCTGTGCAGGATCAGAGCATCGGGGCCGTGCTGACGGCCGCCAGGCAGTCGGCTGGGTTGACAGTCGCGCAGGTCAGCGCGGCCACCAATATTCGCGAGACGATCATTCATCGCATGGAGCAGGATGATTACGGCCAATGCGGCGGTGACTTCTACGCCAGAGGGCACATCAGGGCCGTGGCCCGGGCTGTGGGGCTCGACCCCGAGTCCACCGTGCATCTTTTCGACCAGCAGAACGGCGGCGCGCCCGAGCCGGTGGCCGCGTCGGCCGTGTTCCAGGCCGACCGCAAGATCAACGTGCCGGAGCGGCGGGGTCCCAACTGGACGGCGGCGCTGGGGGTGGCGCTGGCGATCGTGATGGTGTTCGGCCTGATGCGGGTGCTGGGGGACGCGAGCGACCAGGTGCGCACGGCCGACGTGCGCGCGGCGTCGGCCAAGCCCAGCGTTCCGCCCAACACACCCATCACCGAGACGCCGCGCGCCAGGCTCGCCAAGAAGGGCATGGTGACGCTCCGGATCAAGGCCAATCGGTCGTCGTACGTGAACGTGCGCGACGCCGAGGGCCGCAAGCTGTTCGCGGGGACACTCAAAGCGGGAAAGACGTCGACCTGGCGGTCGGAGGGCAAGGTGAACGTGCTGATCGCCGACGCGGGAGCTGTGTCGGTGCAGGTCAACGGCAAGAAAGTGACGGAGCTCGGCGAGACGGGGGAGACGGTGCGCCGTTCGTTCGGCCCGCCCAAAACTCAGGCGCGATAGTCACGCGAGGGTCACCTGGGGGAGCCAGTGCATCGGGTGGTGGCCAACTCCCGATACCGTAGTGTTCACCATGTCATCCCGCCGAACCGTATCGCTGATCACTCTGGGCTGCGCGCGCAACGAGGTCGACTCCGAGGAGCTGGCCGCGCGACTCGAGGCTGCCGGCTGGCAGCTGGGCGACGACGACCCCGATGTCGTCGTCGTCAACACCTGTGGCTTCATCGAGTCGGCCAAGAAAGACTCCATCGACACGCTGCTGGCCGCCGCCGACTCCGGGGTGAAGGTGGTGGCGGCGGGCTGCATGGCCGAGCGCTACGGCAACGAGCTGGCCGACGCGCTGCCCGAGGCCAGCGCGGTGATCTCTTTCGACGACTACGCCGAGATCGGCGGCCGCCTCGACGACGTGGTCGCCGGCCGGCCGCTCAAGCCGCACACACCACGCGACCGCCGCACCCTGCTGCCCATCTCGCCGGTGGACCGTGCCAGCGCGCCCAGGCCCAACATCCCCGGCCACGGCGACCTGCCCGCGGGCCTGGCGCCCGCGAGCGGCCCGCGCGTGCTGCGCAAGCGGCTCGACGAGAGCCCGGTCGGCTCGCTCAAGCTGGCCTCCGGCTGTGACCGGCGCTGCACGTTCTGCGCCATCCCCGCCTTCCGCGGCTCCTACGTCTCGCGCAAGCCCGAGGAGCTGCTGGCCGAGGCCGACTGGCTGGCCCACCGGGGCGTGCGCGAGCTCGTCCTGGTCAGCGAGAACTCCACGTCCTACGGCAAGGATCTGGGCGACCTGCGGGCGCTGGAGAAGCTGCTGCCCGAGCTCGCCGCCGTCGAGGGCGTGGAGCGGGTGCGGGTCAGCTACCTCCAGCCTGCCGAGCTGCGTCCCGGCCTGATCGACGTGATCACCGGCACCGACGGCGTCGCCGCCTACTTCGACCTGTCCTTCCAGCACGCCAGCGGCTCCGTCCTGCGCCGGATGCGCCGCTTCGGCGACCCCCAGCGCTTCCTCGGGCTGCTGGAGACCATCCGTGAGCGCGCCCCTGAGGCGGGCGTGCGCTCCAACTTCATCGTGGGCTTTCCCGGCGAGACCGAGGAGGAGTTCGGCGAGCTGGTCGCCTTCCTGGAGGCCGCCAGGCTCGACGTGATCGGCGTGTTCGGCTATTCCGACGAAGACGGCACCGAGGCTGCCGAGCTACCGGGCAAGCTCCCTCAGGAGGTCGTCGACGAGCGCGTGCGGGCGCTCACCGAGCTGGCCGAGGAGCTGACCGCGCAACGCGCTGAGGAGCGCATCGGCACCGAGGTCGACGTGCTGATCGACGACGACCTGGGCGACGGCGGCTACGAGGGCCGGGCCGCCCACCAGGGCCCCGAGGTCGACGGCTCGGTCACGGTGCAGGGCATCGGCCTGGTCCGGGGAGAGATCGTGCGCGCGGTCGTGGTCGACGCCGAGGGGGTCGATCTGATCGCGCGCATCAAGGCCGGTCCATGAAAAGGGACGAGCGCCGCGTGGTAAGCCCGTGGAACATCGCCAACGTCCTCACGGTCCTCCGGTTGGTGCTCGTCCCCTTCTTTGTCGTCTGCCTGTTGCTGCCGGGCACGGGCTGGCGGGTGGCCGCGCTGGCGGTCTTCGCGGTGGCGTCGATCACCGACCATCTCGACGGCGAGCTGGCCCGGCGCTACGGCCTCATCACCGACTTCGGCAAGATCGCCGACCCGATCGCCGACAAGACGCTCACCGGTGCGGCGCTGGTGTGCCTGTCGATCCTCGGCGAGCTGCCGTGGTGGGTCACGGTCGTGATCCTCGGCAGGGAGCTGGGCATCACGGCGCTCAGGTTCGTGCTGCTGCGGCACGCCGTCATCCCGGCCAGCTACGGTGGCAAGGTCAAGACCGTGCTGCAGATCGCCGCCATCGTGCTCTATCTGCTGCCGTTCGTGCCCGATCCCGTCAGGTGGGTGGTGATGGGGGTGGCGGTGGTCGTCACGGTGGGCACGGGCGTCGACTATGTCGTCAGGGCGACCCGGTTGCGCATGGTGGCCAAGCGGGCGCGCGGGGAGTGATGGATCGATGGCGGACGTGGCCGAGGTCCTGAGATTGCTGGTGGCGCAGAATGCCACGGTCGCCGTGGCCGAGTCGCTGACCGGCGGGCTCATCGGGGCCGCCATCACGTCCGTCTCCGGTGCCTCCCAGGCGTTCGTGGGCGGGGTGATCTCCTACGCCACCGAGCTCAAGCGGGAGCTGCTGGGCGTGCCCGGGGAGCTGCTGCGCCGTGAAGGGGCCGTGCATCCCGAGGTGGCCGCGGCCATGGCGGCGGGGGTCGCGCGGGTGTGCGGGGCCACGTACGGGCTGGCGGTGACCGGGGTGGCGGGGCCCGAGCCCCAGGACGGGCGGCCCGTCGGCACCGTCTACACGGCCGTCTGCGGGCCCGGCGGGCAGATTTCGGTCCGGTCGTTGACCCTGCGGGGGTCGCGCGAACGTATCAGGGTAGAGACGGTGGACGAGGCGGTTGATCTCCTGGCAGGTGTGCTGAAGACGAACATAGGGGAACATTCCGAGTGATTACTGTGTTACGTCCCGAGCGAACATCCGACGCACGGTCTGACGCTGTGTCGGTGGATACGGGTACGGTGGAGCTGTGAGTGAGGTCCGTGAGCCAACTGCAAGCACCGAGCGCCCGGCAGGCGGGCCTGATGAGTCGAGCGACGCGCCACGAGTGGCGGTCCCTGGCCGGCCGCGCCCAGTGATGACGGCGAGGAGTATGTACGAAGCGAAGAAGACCAATGTGCGGCACGAACCGATCGCGCGGGGCGTGGTGAAGACATCCGCGCCGGGGAGGGAGCGACAGATGATTCTGCTGCGTCAGCTGCTCGGCGACGTGCTGAGGCGGTTGCGGGTGCGGCAGGGACGCACGCTGCGCGAGGTGTCCACCCTCGCACGTGTTTCGCTCGGCTACTTGTCCGAGGTGGAGCGCGGGCAGAAGGAGGCCTCGTCCGAACTGCTCGCATCCATTTGCGGCGCACTCGGCGTGCCCCTTTCGCAGGTGTTGCGTGAAGTTTCCGATCAGTTCGCGCTGGCGGAGCTCCAGGCTGCCCCCGTGCTTGCCGACGTGCCCGAGCACGAGCGTCTGCCCCTGGCGGAGTCGGTCCCCGGGTCGATCCCCGAATCCGTGTTCCCCGAAGTCAAGGACATGGTGGCCGCCTAACGCGGTTGGCAGCCGGCACACCACAGGATCAGTCGTTCCTGTGGGCCTGTCCCCATCTCCCCGCGGCTGATGCGGGTGCCGCATCGGCGACAGGGCCTTCCCGCCCTGCCGTAGACCCACGTCCGGTTCGCCGGGCGGCGGTCACCTGTGGTCACCGTGCCCGCAGGAGCTCGATGATGTGCGTTGGCGGCCATGATCCGCTGTGCCAGTGACACGAGCCCTTCCAGATCCTCGACCTCCCCGACCGTCCGCCACGGCCAGATCCCGCGCAGAAACAGGGTTTCGGCTCGATAGATCGTGCCGATCCCGGCCAGGTTGCGCTGATCGAGCAGCGCCTCCCCGATGGTCCTGCCGGACTCCGCTCGCAGTCTCCGCGCGGCCTCATCCGGATCCCAGTCCGGCCCCAGCAGGTCCGGGCCGAGGTGCCCGACCAGACGCGCCTCCTCATCGGTCCTGACGAGGTCCACCATGCCGAGCCTGAGCCCCACCGCCTGCCAGCGCTCGTTGGCCAGAACCAGCCTGACCAGGTCGCCGGGCGGGGTGCGCCGCCCGGCCGGCGTCACCATCCAGCTCCCGTCCATCCGCAGATGGGTGTGCACGGTCAGGTCGCCCTCCACGCGGGTGAGCAGGTGCTTGCCCCGCGACACCGTGGTGACGACAGCACGCCCGGTCAGGTCGGCGGTGGCGTGCCTGGGCACGCGGAAGTCCGACCTGGTGAGCACGCGCCCGTCCAGGGCGCCTCGCAGGCGGCCGGCCGTACGATGGACGGCGTCTCCTTCAGGCATCCTTCCAGTCTAGGAAGCGCCTGCACCGCCCCCTCGGCGACCATAATGACGATCAGGGGGAGCAGACGCGGCGAAAGGCTGACTGCGGCATTCCGGAAATCTCGGGTTCACGCGACGACGACCCCGTGGAGGTGGCCGGTCACCGGGTGACCGGACGGCTGGGCTCGGGCGTCTACGCGGGGCGCGCGCCCACCGGTGAGGCCGTGGTCATCCGGCTGCTGCCGGCGGAGACGGATCCCACGCCCTTCCTGCACGCGATGGAGCCCCTGCGCGGGGTCTCCGCGGTCAGCACCGCGCAGGTCCTGTCGACGGGTGTGCTCGACGACCGGGCGTACGTCGTCAGCGAGTTCGTCGACGGGCCCTCGCTGGCCCAGGTGATCCAGGAACGGGGCCCGTTGCGCGGGGCGGAGCTGCGCAGGCTGGCCATCGGGACGCTGACCGCGCTGGCCGCCATCCACCAGGCGGGCGTCGTGCACCGCGACTTCAAACCCGGCAACGTGCTGCTCAGCAGGGACGGGCCACGGGTGATCGACTTCGGCATCTCCCGCGCCGTGGAGGAGCTGGAGCACGATGGCGACGTCATCGAGGGCACGCCGCCGTACATGGCTCCCGAGCAGTTCGGCGGGGGTGCGGCGGGAGCGCCGGCCGACATGTTCGCCTGGGCCTCGACCATGGTGGCCACCGCGACGGGACGCCCGCCGTTCGGCACGGGCCCGCTGCCGGCGCTCATCCACCGCATCACGCGTGCCGAGCCCGCTCTGGGAGAGCTTGAGGGCGAGCAGCGCGAGCTGGCGGCGCGGTGCCTGGCCAGGGACCCCGGCGAGCGACCGACGGCCACGCAGGCGCTGCTCACGCTGCTCGGGCACCGCGTGCCTGAGCAGCGGTTGCTCGCGGAGGGGCAGCAGTCGGCGGCGCCGCCCTCCCGCCACCTGAGACGGCCGCGCGCAGCCGTCACGGTGGTGGTGGCGGTGGTGGCCGCGGTGGCCGTCGCGGCCGCCGTGCTGCTCACCCGGCCATCACCCCCTCCTGTCACGCCCGCCGGGCGCCCGCCGGCGCCGAGGTCCGGGCCGATGCCGCTCACCTCGGTGTCGGAACTCCAGATCCCGGACAGCGGCATCACCGTCCACGAGAACCCCGCCGATCCCGTGTGGGTCTCCTCCTACCACGACCAGCGCAGGGGCCGGGCCGGGTCGTACGTGCGCGATCCGGCCACGCGGCGTTTCGCCTTCTTCGGCAGCCTGGAGGAGCCGATCGTCTCGCCGGGCGGCGGCTACGTGGCCTCCCTGTCCTCGACCCGGCTCCAGCGCACGGAGTTCGAGACCATCCGGCTGCGCGAGCGCGCCACCGGCCGCGACCGCGACCTGCGCACCGTCGACAAGCCCGCCACGCTGTTCTGGCCGGCCTGGTCTCCTGACGGGCGGCGGCTGCTCGCGACCGTCGTCGAGGCCGGCGAGCCGGCCAGGGTCGTGGGGTTCGCGGTCGTGGACCCGGTGACCGGCACGGTCGGGGTCACGCGGGTGGCGGGCGCGGATCAGGCCAGGTACGCGTGGGGTGCGGACGCCGGGAGCGTGGTGTACGGGGCGCCGGGCGGGGTCGTGAAGGTGCTGGCGCTGGACGGCAAGGAGCTGCGGGCCTTCCCTGACGTGGGCGAGGCGGCGCCGGGCGGCGTGGCGCGTACGAGCCTCGGAGCGGTCTTCGTCGCGAAGTGCCCGAACAATGCACGAAATATCTGCTTCTGGGATGAGGCGAGCGGCGACAGGAAGGGCGTCGCCCGGCTGCCGGAGGGCGGGAGCTTCAACGGCTGGATGGACGAGCGGCACTTCCTGGCGACCGTGCCCGGTGGCGGCGGGAACACCGACGTCGTCCTGATGGACGCCGAGGGCAGGGCCGTCCGCACGCTGGCCGACGGCCCGGCCGCCGAGCTGGACGACGTCGCGCTGTGGTTCACCCGTAAGTAGCGACCTGCTCGTCCACCAGGGCGCAGAGCTGGTCCAGGGCCTCCTCGACGCGCTCGCGGTCGCCGGTGGTGAGCAGGTCGATCTGCAGCCCCGTGTACGCCGAGTTGGCCAGCGTGGAGATGCGCAGCGCGTCGGCCTCGGGCACGCCCCGCTCGCGCAGCAGCCCCGCCACGAACTCCGACCGGTCCGCCAGCAGCCGCGGGACGTGGCCGCGCAGACGCCCGCCCGCCGCCAGGCCCTCGATCTCGTGGACGAGCCGCGCGATGGGCAGGTTGTCCTCCGAGGCCTGCCAGTCCCAGGTGCGGCGGATGATCGTGCCCACGCTGTCGGAGCCCGCCCAGCCGGGCAGCGAGCGCAGCCAGGCGCGGTGCCGTTCGTCCAGGCGCTCCATGGTGGCCGAGAGGAGCTCGTCCTTGTCGGCGAAGTGGTGCGTCAGCACGCGCGTGGACTTGCCCAGATGCTCGGCCAGCGGCCGCATCGAGAGCGTCGAGAGGCCGTGTCCCGCCAGATAGTCGACGATCTGGTCGAGCAACTCGGCGCGGCGGTTGGGGTCGGCGGTCCTGGCCATGGGCTGATGTCCCTTTGACGTCATTGAGGTGACGACTGTTACCCTATATGGGAAACGACTGTTACCTTAATCAAGGGGATCCCCATGTCCGTTGACGTGCGGCAGCGTGCCCGCATGCCCGCATGGTTGCTCGCGCTGGCGTTCACCACGTTCGCCTTCGCCACCGACGACTACGTGATCGCGGGCGTGCTGCCGGCCATCTCCGCCGACCTCGGCGTCAGCGAGGCGGCCGGCGGGCAGCTGGTCACCGTGTTCTCGCTGGCGTTCGCGCTGGGGGCGCCCGTGGCGTCCGTGGTGACCGCCACCTGGCCGAGGCGCGGGCTGATCAGCGGCGCGCTGGCACTCTTCGTGGCCGCCAACTGGGCGGCCGCGTTCGCCGGCTCGTACGCCGTGCTCATGGGCCTGCGGGTGCTGGCCGCGCTCGCCGCGGCGGCCGTCGTGCCGGCCGCGTACGCCATCGCGACCTCCATGGCCCCGGAAGGGCGCCAGGGACGTTACCTGGCTCTCGTGATGGGCGGGCTGACCGGCTCCCTGATGCTGGGCGTGCCCATCGGCACCTGGGTGGGCGGCGCGTTCGGCTGGCCGGCCACGTTCGGGGTCGGCGGGCTGCTGGGGCTCGCCGCGCTCATGGCGACCGGGCTCACGCTGCCCGAGCCGCCGCCGGGGGAGGCCATGCCCATGGGACGCCGGCTGGCCCCGCTGGCCCGCCCCCGCGTGCTGGTCGGCCTGCTCGGGATCGTGGCCATCGTGCTGGGCAGCATGATGCTGCTGACGTATCTCGCGCCGTTCCTGCGGGATCTGGCCGGGGCCGGGCCCGCCGAGCTGGGCTGGATCTTCGCCATGGCCGGGCTGGCCGGGCTGGCGGGCGGGCAGCTCGGCGGGCGCGCCGCCGACCGGTGGGGCGCGGACCGGGCGCTGATGGCCGGGATCGCCGGGTTCACGGCGGTGATGGCGGCCTTCACCGCCTGCTGGCTCCTGCGGCCGATGGCGCTGCTCTCGCTCCTGCCGTTGCTGATGGTGTGGGCGGCCGTGTCGTGGTGGATCCCGCCGCCCGCGCAGACCCGGCTGCTCGCCATGGCGGGCCCCGCTGCGCCGCAGGCGCTCGCGCTCAACAGCAGCGCCGTCTATGCCGGGGTGTCAGGTGGGGGCGCGCTCGGCGGGCTCGTGCTCGACGCCCACGGGAGCGGCTGGCTGCCCGCCGCCGCGGCCATGGCCGAACTGGCCGCGCTCGCGTTGTTCTGGACGGCGGGCCGGCTGCGGGCCTGACGGGGGCGGTCAGAATGAGGCGGCGGCCGGCCGCGTGCGCTCGACTCGGCGGAAAGGGTCGGGCTGCGGGCCTGACGTGGGCGGTCAGTCCCAGGCGGCGGGGTCGGAGGCGAGCAGCCGGATGCGCTCGGGCAGCGTGCCGGAGGCGACCTGCTCCAGCGTGACCTCCTCCAGGATGGAGCGTTCGGTGGCCCGCAGCGCGATCCACACCTGCTGCAGCGACTCCGCGGGCCCGCGGTAGCCGACGTGCTCGGGCCGCTCGCCGCGCACGTTGGCGAGCGGGCCGTCCACCGCCCGGATCACGTCGGCCAGGGAGATGTCGGCGGCGGCGCGGGCCAGCACGTAACCGCCCTCCGGCCCCCGCTGCCCGCGCACCAACCCGGCGCGGCGCATCTGCAGCAGGATGTTCTCCAGATATTTGGGGGGCATGTCCTGCTCTTTGGCGAGCTCGCCCACGGTAGTCGGGCCGGCACCGGCTGCGGCGAGTTCGGCGGCGGCGCGGAGGGCGTAGTCGACACGAGCGGAAAGGCGCATGTTCCTGATTATCCCTCCTGGTCAAGACTGGTAGGTCGCAAGGCCGTCAGAACGGGCGCCCGGCGCTAAACTTCTAACAACCTTTTCGATTGACGGGTGGGAATTCCGCGTGGAGCGACGCCCTGGTGTGCCCAGGCTGCTGAGGGAGATCAACGACCGGGCCGCGCTGGAGCTGCTGCTGGCCACCGGCCCCATGACCCGCGGGCAGATCGGCGACCTGACCGGCCTGTCCAAGGTCACGGCCTCGCAGACGCTGGCCAGGCTGGAGGAGCGCGGCCTGGTCGAGGTGGTCGGCACCCAGGTCGGCGGGCGCGGGCCCAACGCCGCCCTCTACTCCGTGATCCCCTCCAGCGCGTACGTCGCCGGCCTGGAGGTCGGGCCCGAGCTGATCTCCGCCGCGGTCGCCGACATCCACGGCCGCACCATCGCCGAGGTCACCGTCGATCCCCAGGACGACGACGACCCGGTCTCCGTGGTGCACGACGCGATCGCCAAGGCCTGCCGCAGCGCCAAGGTCAGCCTGGCCCGGCTGCGCGGCGTCGTGATCGGCACCCCTGGCGTGGTCGACCCGCGCACCGGCGACGTGCGCTTCTCGTTCGACCTGCCGGGCTGGCACGAGGGCATCCACGAAGCCCTCGCCGGTGACCTGCGGCGCGAGGTGACCATCGAGAACGACGTCAACCTCGCCGCCATCGCCGAGCGCGTCGATGGCGCGGCGCAGGGGATCGACGACTTCGTGCTGCTGTGGGCGAGCCGCGGGCTGGGCCTCGCGGTCATGCTCGGCGGCAAGCTGCACCGGGGGCGTGCCGGCAGCGCGGGCGAGATCGGCTACCTGCCGGTGCCCGGCGTCCCGCTGCCCGAGGACATCCGCACCATGCCAGGGCGTCTGCCGTCGCTGGCGGGCGGCCTCCAGTCGCTGGTCAGCGCCGAGGCGGTGACCGAGCTGGCCCGCGGTCACGGTTTCGCGGCCGGCAGCGCGGGCGAGTGCGTCCAGGTCGCGGTGGCGGCGGGCGCCGAGGGCGAGGCGCTGCTCTCCGAGATCGCCGACCGGCTCGCCCTGGGCGTCGCCGCGGTGTGCGTGATCCTCGACCCCGGCCTGGTGGTGCTGGGCGGGGTGGTCGGCCACGCGGGCGGCGCCGCCCTCACGTCCCGGGTTGAGGAGGCGGTGGCCCGCATCTGCCCGGTGCGCCCCCAGGTCGTCACCACCATGGTGACGGGCCAGAACCCGGTGCTGCGCGGCGCCGTGCTGGCCGCACTCGACCAGGCCCGCGAGGCCCTGCTCACTTCCTAGGACCGACCACCCGGGAGCTGGTCCAGCGTCCGCTGAGCAGTTCGACGGCGGCCTGGGCGTTGGGCCTGGCGGCCCCGTACGTCGCGATGTAGGCGGCGCCGCCAGGCCGCCACACGGGCAGCCCCATCTCGATGACCGTGGTGTCGCGGCGGGCCGCCAGCAGCGCGGAGACCAGGTCCTGGCTGGCCTGATGGCGGTGCGCGTCCTTGACCACGACGACCAGCGACCGGTTCGCGGCCTTGGCCAGCAGCACGGGGACGTCCGCGGCCGCGGGCCCGACCCTGACGATCTCCGCGTCGGGCAGCCACGGGCCCACGCCCCAGGGCACGTCGCCCACGGCGATCGTCGGCGGCGTGTCCACCTCGATCACCAGGGGCTCGACCAGGGGTTCGGGGGCGCCGGTCAGCCGTACGGCGCGGCGGGCGGCGTGCAGGCCGACGCCGTTCTGCTCGGCCGCCGCTTCATGGGGCGCGCCGAACCAGGCGCGCAGTGCCGCCACCCGCTCCGCGGCCTGTTCCAGCCGCTCCACCGGCAGGCGTCCCTCGCGGACGGCGGTGACGATCTCGGCGATGATCGCCTGGATGTCGTCGTAGGTGGGCAGCGGGCCGAGGCAGAGCAGGTCGGCGCCGGACGCGAGCGTCAGCACCGCGCCCCCGGCCAGGCCCACGCTCTTGGTGATGGCGTGCATGTCGAGTGCGTCGGTGACGACCACGCCGTCGTAGCCGAGCTCGCCCCTCAAGAGCCCGGTCAGCGCGGGTCCGGACAGCGTGGCGGGGGCGTCACCCGTCACCGCCGGCACCGCCACGTGCGCGGTCATCACCGACTTGGCCCCGGCGCCGATCGCCGCGCGGAACGGGGCCAGCTCGCGCTCCCGGAGCATGTCGAGGCCGACGTCCACGACGGGCACCGCGAGGTGGGAGTCCACCCGGGTGGCGCCGTGGCCGGGGAAGTGCTTGACGCAGGCGGCCACGCCGCCCGCCTGCAGACCCCGTACGGCCGCCACCGTGTGCCTGGCGACCAGCTCCGCGTCCGTGCCGAACGACCTGGTGCCGATCACCGGGTTGTCCGCCTCGGTGTTGACGTCCGCGCTCGGCGCCATGTTCAGGTTGACGCCGCAGGCGGACAGCTCGGCGGCGATCGCCCGGTGCACGCGGTGGGTCAGCTCGACGTCGTCCACCGCGCCGAGCGCCGCGTTCCCCGGGTACGGGCTGCCGACGTGGTATGCCAGCCGCGTCACGTCGCCGCCCTCCTCGTCGAGCGAGATGACGGGCTCTCCGGCGGCGCGCAGCGCGGTGGTCAGGTCGCGCACCTGGCCGGGGTCGGCCACGTTGAAGCCGAAAAGCGTGACACCGCCAAGGCCGTGCTCCAGCTCGCGCAGCACCCATTCGGGCGCCGTGGTGCCCTGGAAAGCGGCGAGCAGTGTGCCGGCCGCGAGGCGGCGCAGCCCTCGATCACTCTGGCTCATCGGACCTTCCTTTCGTTGGAGACCCCGGGCTCACTGCCTTGGGGAGGAGGCGAACCGCCGTGTAGCGGTGCGTGGATCGACGGTTTGCGGTGCGGGCGGGACGTCCCGGGGGCAGTCGCCCGCGATGCGGGGCGGTCCAGCCGGAAGGGGCCGGGATCTCCGGACTCGTCCGTGGGGAGGAAGCCGGCGGTTCCGGGCAGGGTGGAGCACGGCACGGGCGTGCCGTACGGAAGCGATAGAGGTCAGCCCTTCACGGCCCCGGCGACCAGGCCGGAGACCATGCGGCGCTGGACGACGAGGAAGAAGATGACGACGGGGATGGTCATCATCGTGGAGCTGGCCATGATGGCGCCCCAGTCGGTGCCCTTCTGCCCGAAGAAGTACTGCAGGGCGACGGGCATGGTGTACTTGGTCGGGTCGCTGATCAGGTACAGCGACATGATGAGTTCGTTCCACGCGGTGATGAACGAGAAGATGCTGGTCGCGACGAGCCCGGGGGCCACCAGCGGGAAGAGCACCTTCCAGAAGGTGGTGAACCGGCCGGCGCCGTCGATCCAGGCGGCCTCCTCCAGCGACTTGGGCACCGCGGCGACGAATGTGCGCAACATCCAGATGCCGAACGGCAGGGTCAGCGCCACCTGCGTGACGATCAGGCCGAGCAGCTGATCGTAGAGGCCCAGCCGCTTGACGCTCAGGAACAGCGGGATGACCAGGGCCTCGGCGGGGATCATCTGCACGACGAGCAGCAGCGCGAGGAACGGTGTGCGGCCCTTGAACCTGAAGCGGGCCACCGCCGTGGCCGAGAGCAGCGCGAAGACCGCTCCGATCAGGATCGTGCCGAGCGCGACGATGGCGCTGTTGCGCATGTAGAGCCAGATGGAGTGCCCGGCCACGCCCTCGGAGAGCACGCGCTGCACATGCTCGAAGGTGAAGTGCGTGGGGAACGGGATGAAGTCGGTGGTGAAGATCTGGTCGTTGGCCTTGAAGGCGGTGGAGACCATCCAGTAGACGGGGAAGGTGGCCACCACGAAGACCAGCACGCCCAGCGTGTTGAGCGTGACCTTGTCCAGGCGTTTGCGGGCCAGCGGGGTCATCACGTGTCCTCCTGCTTGAACATCTGCCGGATGTAGGCCGCCGTGACGATGAGCAGGATCACGGTCAGCACGAGAGCGATGGCCGCGCCCGAGCCCATCTTCGGCGGTGCCTTGAACGCCTCGGTCACCGCGTACATCGACAGGTTGTAGGCCTCCCGGTTGCTCGTGCCGGCCAGCACGTAGAGCTGGGAGAAGACCTTGAAGTCCCAGATGATCGAGAGCACGGTCAGCACCGCGAACACCGGCTTCAGCAGCGGGAACGTGATCTTCCAGAACGTCCGCCACGGGGCGGCGCCGTCGACCCTGGCGGCCTCGTAGAGCTCGGCGGGGACCCCCTTGAGCCCGGCCAGCACCGAGACGGCGACGAACGGGAAGCCTGCCCAGACCACGCAGATGACCAGCACCATGTAGATGGACCAGGCGTCGTTGAGCCAGGGCTCGCCGGTCCAGTCGGCCCGGCCGAAGAGGGCGGTGGAGAGCCAGTCGGGCAGCAGGTTGAGCGCCCAGTTGACGATGCCCGCCTCGGCGTCGAACAACCAGCGCCAGATCACGCCCTGCGCCACCGGCGGCACCGCCCAGGCGAACATGATGCCGATGATGACGAACAGCGACATCTTCTTGCCGAGCCGGTGCAGCAGCACGCCGACGGCGGTGCCGAGGACGAGGGTGAGCGGCACCGCGATCACGGCGAACACCACCGTGTTGCGGAGCGAGGACCAGAAGATGTCGTTGTCGACGAAGCTGGTGAAGTTGTCGAGCCCGACCCAGGTGGCCGGCTTCTTGCCGGAGATCTGGACCAGTCCCACCTTCTGGAAGGCGATGATCGCCATCTGGATCAGCGGGTAGAGCAGCAACGCGCCGATGACCAGCAGGCCGGGGATCAGCAGGACGTAGGGGATCGACCAGGCGGGCAGCCCGCCGGCCTTCCGCGGCGGGCGAGGGCGGCGCGGCCCCGGGTCGGAGGAGCGGCCTCCGCCCCGGGAAAGCGTTGACGTGTTCGTCATAGGCTCAGGAGGCGTTGAGGATGTCTTCGAGTTCCTTGTTGGCCGCGGCCAGCGCCTCGTCGGCGGACTCCTTGCCCTCGATGACCTTGCGGGCGGCGTTCTGCAGCACCGCCTTGGTCTCGTTGGCCTCGGTCCACTGCGGGTCGGCGGGGAAGGCCTTGGCCTTGGCGAAGGCGGCGGCGAACGGCGCCTGCACCGGGTCTTCCGCCAGCTTGGCGAGGGCCTCGGGATAGACGGGGAGCAGGCCGCCGTCGGTGGCGTACTTGACGCCCCATTCCTTGCCGGAGGCCAGCTTCACGAACTCCTTGGCCGCCTCCTTCTCCTTCGCGGTGCCCCAGACGGCGATGTCGTTGCCGCCGAGGAAGGACTGCGCCTCGCCGCCGGCCTGCGACGGGAGCGGGAAGAACGCGAGCTTGTCGCCCTTGAGCTTGCCCTTGCTCTCCTCCTCGATGCTCGCCAGGTCCCACGCGGCGGTGAGGTACATGCCGACCTTGTTGTTGGAGAAGCGGGTGCGGATCTCGGTGGTGTTCTGGTTGAGCCGCGACTTGCTGGACAGGCCGTCGGTGACCAGGCCGGTGTACTGGGCGAAGCCGGTCTTGAAGCCGGGTTCGGTCAGCTTGCCGACCCACTTGTCGCCCTCCTTGACGGCGTACTCGCCGCCGGCGGTCCAGGCGAGGGCGCCGAGCAGGTGGTTGGCGTCGGAACCGCCGTTGAAGGCGAAGCCGTCGACGTCGGAGCCCTTCTCGGCCTGGATCTTCTTGGCGGCGGCGACGAGCTCGTCCCAGGACTTGGGCACTTCGATCTTGAGCTCCTTGAACCAGTCGGCGCGGTAGAGCACCGCCCGGCTGCCGCCGCCCCACGGCACGGCGTACGTCTCGCCGTCGATGGTCTCCAGGCCCATCAGGTTCTTGGGGATCTGGGCCTGGTCGCCCGAGGCCACGATGTCCGTGATCGGCTCCAGCGCCTCCTGGCTCTGCCAGAGCGGGACCTGGTCGTTGCCGATCTCGGTCACGTCGGGGCCGGCGCCGCCCGCCGCCGCGGCCGTGAACTTGTCGTTGACCTGCGGCCACGGGATCCACTCGACCTTCACCTTGGCGCCGGTCTGCTTCTCGAACTCGGCCACCAGCTCGTCGGTGTACTTCTGGGCGTCGGGGTTGCTGTCGCCCAGGCGCCAGAAGGTCAGGGTCTTGCCGGCGTACTTGGGCCCGCCCGCGGCGGCCGCGCTCGGTGAGGACTCAGGCGTCTCGCCGGAGCCGCACGCTGCCAGGCCCAGGGCCAGGGCGGCCGTGGTGACCGTAGTGGCTGTGATCTTCGCGATCCTCACAGGGTTCTCCCTTCCCGGGTGCCGGCCTACGGTCCGCACCAGGCTGATCGTCAATGCCGAACGATGCTGATAAACTAACAAGAAACTTTCCTTAATAAAACGCTCGTTAGCCGATCGTGACGAGAGGGGACACGTCGATGAGCCGAGACCCGGGAACCCCTCGGTTGTTGCGCCGGCTGAACGATCGGGCGGCCCTCGAGCTGCTCATCGGAGACGGTCCCCTCACCCGCGCCGAGCTCGGCGAGCGTACCGGCCTGTCCAAGGTCACCGCAGGTCAGCTCCTCGTCAGGCTCGAAGAGCGGGGGCTCGTCGAGGTCACGGGGGAGCGGGCCGGAGGCAGGGGCCCGCACGCCGCCCTGTACGCCGTGGTGCCCTCCTGCGCGTACGTCGCCGGGCTCGAGGTCCTGCCCGACAGCCTCAGGGTCGGTGTGGCGGACATCACAGGCAGGACGGTGGTCGAGATCACACTCAACCCCTCGGACGGCCGCGATCCGGTCGAGGCGGTGCACGCGGCAGTGCGACGGGCCTGTGACGCGGCGAACATCAGCCTGTCCCGGTTGCGCTCCTTCGTCATCGGCACCAGAGGCGTCGTCGACCCGGTCAGCGGGGACGTGCGCTGGTCGTACGACCTGCCGGCCTGGCACGTCGGCGTGCTGGCCAGCCTGCGCGAGACGCTCGGCGCCTCGGTGACGATCGAGAACGACGTCAACCTGGTCGCCCTCGCCGAGCACGAGTACGGAGCGGCCGCCGGGCACGACGACTTCGTGGTGATCTGGGCGGGCGTCGGCCAGGGGCTCGGCGTCATGCTGGGCGGCAGGCTGCACCGCGGCATCACCGGGGGAGCGGGCGAGATCGGCTGGCTGCCGGTGCCGGGCGAGCCGCTGCCCGCCGACGTCTCCCAGCCGCAGTCGGGCTCGTTCCAGCGCCTGGTGGGCCACGACGCCCTGCGCGGCCTGGCCGAGCGGCGCGGGCTGACCGGCAACACGGTGCCCGACCTCGTGCGCAGAGGCGACGAGGGCTATCTGGACGAGGTGGCGCGGCGGCTGGCCGTGGGCGCGGTGGCCGTGACCGTCGTGCTCGACCCCGGGCTTATCGTGCTGAGCGGCGACGTCGGCAGGGCGGGCGGCGCGCGGCTGGCCGCCAAGGTGCAGGAGGCGGTGGCGCGCGTGTGCCCGAGCCGGCCCACCGTGGTCACGACCGGGGTCGCCGGCAACCCGGTGCTGCGCGGCGCTCTGGTGGCGGCTCTGGAGCAGGCCCGGGAGCAGGTTTTCTCCGACACTGTGTGAGAATTTCTGCCCATGTGGCAGTCCCCGAACGATGTCGTGCTCATCTCGGACCCCCGTGTCGCCTCCGTCCCGGTGCAGGAGTGCGGCGAACCACTGGCCGACGTACGCGGGCGGCTGCGCGTGGACTCGCGCATGGCCGACGACGACGGCGCGTACGCCCACCTGCGATCCGGCCTGCTCGACCGCCTGGAGAAGGCGGAAGGCCTGCTGCCCGACGGCTATCACCTGCTGATCGTCGAGGGCTACCGCCCCATCGCGACGCAGCGGCGGATCTTCGACGGCTACCGGGCGGAGCTGGAGGCGGCGTTCCCTGACATGTCGCCCGACGAGTCTTATGTCGCGGCGAGTCGTTACGTGTCCCCCGTCGAGGTCGCCCCCCACACCGCCGGCGCCGCCGTCGACCTGACCCTGTGCGCCCCCAACGGCACCGAATACGACATGGGCACCCAGGTCAACGACAACCCCGAGCAGAGCGACGGCGCCTGCTACACCGCCGCCCCCAACATCTCCGACGACGCCCGCGCCCACCGCAAGCTCCTCGCCGCCGCGCTGGAGCCCGCCGGGCTGGTCAACTACCCCACGGAGTGGTGGCACTGGTCCTACGGCGACCGTTACTGGGCCATGGCCACACGCGCCTCTTACGCCCTCTACGGACCCATCTGACAAGCTCCTGTCGGACGGGTTTCCCCCAGGGCACGGTACGGGCACAACTTCGTACGGAGGCTTTTGGACTCCCCAACGAGGTGTGGGCATGGTTCCGTTGATCGGGATCGAAGAGGAATACCTCATCGTCGATCCCCGCACCCGCCACGTGGCTCCCCGAGCGGCCGAAGTCCTGGCCGCCGCCACGGACGTGCTGGACGTGGTGCAAGAAATCACCCGATTCCAGGTGGAGGCACGCACGCCGCCGTCCGCCGACCTGAGCGAGCTGGGCTCGCAACTGCGCACCGTGCGCAAGGAGGTGGCGGACGCGGCCCGCTCGTGCGGGCTGGCCGTCGTCGCGAGCGGCATCCCCGTCCTGGGGAACGTCATGCAGCCGCCGCTCACCGACGACGACCGTTACCTCCAGGGCAGGGTGCTCTACCGCGCGCTGCAGGACGAGATCAGCATCTGCGCCCTGCACGTACACGTGGACGTGCCCGACGAGGAGCACGCCGTCTATGTCGGCAACCACCTGCGGCCGTGGTTGCCCACGCTGATCGCGCTGGCCGCCAACTCGCCTTTCTTCGTGGGACGCGACACCGGGTACGCGTCCTGGCGGGTGATCAGCTGGGGGCGCTGGCCGGTCTCCGGCGCGCCCCCGTACTTCCCGTCGTACCGCGACTACGAGCTGGCGCTGCGCTCGCTGGCGGAGTCGGGCGCGCTGCTCGACGCCAAGACCGTCTACTGGGACGCCCGCCCGTCGCCGCGGCTGCCGACCGTGGAGATCAGGGTGGCCGACGTGCCCCTCGACGTGGCCGACAGCCTCACCCTGATCGGGCTCATCCGCGCCCTGGTCGTGACCTCCCTGGAGGCCGTCGGGCGCGGCGACAGAGGGCTGCCGGTCCCCGCCGAGGTGCTGCGCGCCGCCTACTGGCGGGCCGCCCGTGACGGGCTGCTGGGCGACAGCATGGACGTGCGACACGGCACGCTCGTGCCCGCCCCGGTGATGGCCGGGCGCCTCCTGGAGCACGTACGCCCGGCGCTGGCCGAGGCGGGCGACCTGACGTTCGTCCAGGAGGGCCTGGACCGGCTGCTGCGCCAGGGCTCGGGAGCCATGCGGCAGCGCCGGGTGCACTCCAGGGGCAACGACCTGGCCGAGGTGGTGGACGACCTGATCGAGGCGACGGTCGCGTAGATCACGAGGGGAGCTGACCCTTCGCCGGGTCGACCTCGGCGAAGGACCCGCCCACGGCGATGTTGTCGTGGAAGACCGTGCGGCTGGTGACGTCGGTCCGCCCGCTGTTCCAGGCAGGCTTGTAGACGCCCCATTTCAGATAGCCCTGGGTCGTGGCGTCGTCGTTGAAGGTGTTGGGGCCGGTGGCGGTCACGACCTTGCGCCAGCCGGGGCTCTTGTGCGTCTGGTACCAGCCGTCGATGGCGCCCTGGCTGCCGTGGCTCCACGTGAACCTGAAGACGAAGTCGTGCCACTGCCCCGGTCGCACCTCGGCGAGGTCGAAGCTCACCTTCTTCACGGAGTCCGCGGTCGAGCAGGCGTTGCCGTCGGAGTTGACCCTGAGCCGCCACTTCCCCGAGGGCTGCACGGTGAGGAAGGCGCTGGGAGGCTTGTCGGCCTCGCACCTGTCACGCCAGGGCTTCCACTGGAAGAGGATGTCCTCCCTGGAGTCGCTCTGCCAGGTGCTCGCCAGGTAGATGCTGAACCCGTAGTAGACGGTCCTGCCGGACCTGAAGTAGCTGTCCTTGATGTCCATCGAGTGGCTCTCGGCCCGGGAGCCCCCGGCGACCGCCGCGTCGCCGTACATCAATGTGCTGCGGATCGCGTACCTGCCGGTCCGCGGCAGATCGTCGACCTGGATCGAGTGCTTGCAGCACTCGTTGAACCCCAGCGCCGGCTGCCCCGAGGTTCTCGCGCCGTTCTCGTAACCGATCCGGAGGACGGCGGCCGACGCATGAGCGTTCACGGGCCAGAGGACGGCGGCGGCGAACACCGACATGGCCGCGGACACCGGCTTGGCGAAAGTGCACACCTGGGTTGGTCACTCCTCGAGTCGGCAGCACGGCGGCGCCCTCGCGTCCCGCGCGTGCCGCCGTGCTGGGCGAAGGCGCCACTCTACGAGGGCGCGCGCCCCGCCGGTGTCAGACGATCACCCGACAACCGGCCCTCGGCGCGGCTTCCGCAGGCGACGGTCACGCCGCGCAGCACATCGACCGCCGTCACCGGCCGACGGCGTAGCCCTGCGCGCCCCGCGGGTTCGCGGCGGCCTTGAGGAAGGCGCCGTCACGGGCGACCGCGCTGAGCCGGCCCAGCGACCACGGACCCTGCGCCTCAACCTCGTGCCCGCGCCGCCGCAGCTCCGCGACGACGCCCGGGTCGAGGCGGTCCTCGACGTGCAGGACGCCGGGGCGCGAGCCGCGGGGGAAGAACGAGCTGGGGAAGTGCTCGGAGTGGAACATGGGGGCGTCGATGGCCTCCTGCAGGTTCAGCCCGCCGTGCACGACGGAGAGGAAGAAGTTCGGGCTCCACTGGTCCTGCTGGTCGCCGCCCGGGGTGCCGAACGCCAGCCACGGCCGGCCGTCCCTGAGGGCGAACGAGGGCGACAGCGTGGTACGCGGCCGCGCACCGGGCCGCAGCGCGGCCGGCAGGCCTTCCTGCAGCCAGAACATCTGTGCCCGCGTGCCCAGGCAGAAGCCCAGCGCGGGAATGGTGGGCGAGCTCTGCAGCCAGCCGCCGCTCGGCGTGGCCGAGACCATGTTGCCGTGCCGGTCGACCACGTCGACGTGGCAGGTGTCGCCCCTGACCGTGCCGTCGGCGGAGGTCACCTCCACGCCGCCCGCGCTCTTGGCGACCGTCGGCTCGCCGACGCCCTGCGGGGCGCGCGCGCCGGAGACACCGGGCGCGCTGCTGGAGGTGCCGGGCGCGGGCAGGTCGGGCAGCCTGGGCGTCCGGCCGCCGGGTGCGCCCGGTCGCAGCTCCATGCTGGCCTCGGGGCCGACGAGGGCGCGCCGCTCCGCGTTGTACGCCTCGCCCAGCAGGTCGGACATCGGCACGTCGGCGTCGCCGTACCAGGCCTCGCGGTCGGCGAAGGCGAGCTTGGCGACCTCCGTCACCGTGTGCACGTAGTCGGCGCTGAGATGCCCCATCGCGTCCAGGTCGAACCCGGACAGCAGCGCGAGCTGCTGCAGGAACACCGGTCCCTGCCCCCACGGCCCCGTCTTGCACACGGTGTGCCCGCGGTAGTCGAAGGTGACGGGATCCTCGACGGAGGCCGCCCAGCCGGCCAGGTCGTCGCCGGTCAGCAGCCCGCCGTGCACCTCGCCTGAGCTGTCGCGCCAGGCCGTCTTGGCGCTGAACTCGGCGATCTCCTCGGCGACGAAGCCTTCGTACCAGGCCTTCCTGGCGGCGGCGAGCTGCCCCTCGCGGGTGCTCGACGCCGACTCCGCCTCCGCCACCAGCCGCCGGTAGGTGGCGGCCAGCACCGGGTTGGCCAGCTTCGACCCCGGCGCGGGCGCGGCGCCGCCGGGCAGCCACGTCGCCGCCGACGTCGGCCAGTCTTCGGTGAACAACCCCGCGACCGACTCGATCGTGGCGGAGATCCGCTCCAGCACCGGCACGCCGTGCTCGGCGTAGTGGATCGCGGGGGCCAGCACGTCGGCCAGCGACCAGGTTCCCCAGCGCTCCAGCATGAGCATCCAGCCGCCGAACGCCCCAGGCACGGTCGCCGCCAGCAGCCCCGTGCCGGGCACCACGTCCAGGCCGAGCCCGGTGTAGTGCTCGATCGTGGCCGCGGCGGGCGCCACGCCCTGGCCGCACACCACCGACACCTTCTGGTCGGCCTCGCTCCACAGCAGGATCGGCACCTCACCGCCCGGGCCGTTCAGATGGGGCTCGGCGACCTGCAGCACGAACCCGGCGGCAACGGCCGCGTCGAAGGCGTTGCCGCCGCGTTCCAGCACGCCCATGCCGGCGGCTGAAGCCAGCCAGTGCGTGCTGGCGACCATGCCGAAGTCGCCTGAGAGCTCGGGCCTGGTGGTGAACAAACCATTCTCCTTCTAGCGATGAGCGGCCGCGTCGGGGATGCGGTCCGCCGTGATGAGGTGGCACGCGGCCGGATGCCCGTTACCCCGCGTGTCGGTCAAGGGAGGCTCGTCGGTGCGGCAGGCGTCGTACGCCAGCGGGCACCGCGTGTGGAACCGGCACCCGGAGGGCGGGTCGACCGGGCTCGGCACGTCGCCGCCGAGCACGACCCTGCGCCGCTCGCGCTGCCGCACCGGATCGGCCACCGGCGCCGCCGACAGCAGCGCCTGCGTGTACGGGTGCCGCGGCGCGGCGAAGATCTCGGCCTTCGGGCCCGACTCCACGATCTTGCCCAGGTACATGACGGCGATCCGGTCGGCCAGGAACTCCACGACCGACAGGTCATGCGTGATGAACAGGCAGGAGAAGCCCATGTCCCGCTGCAGATCGGTGATCAGGTTGAGTACGGACGCCTGCACGGACACGTCGAGCGCCGACACCGGCTCGTCCGCCACGACCAGCTTCGGCTCCAGGACCAGCGCCCTGGCCAGCCCCACCCGCTGGCGCTGCCCGCCGGACAACTCGTGCGGGAACCGCGAGCGCATCTCCTGCCGCAGCCCGACCTTCTCCAGCATGGCCGACACCCGCTCGGAGGCGCCCCGGCGGTCGGCCACCTTGTGCCGCAGCAGCGGCTCGCCGACGATCTGCTCGATCGTGAAGCGGGGGTTGAGCGAGGAGAACGGGTCCTGGAAGACCATGTGCATGTCTCTGCGCAGCGGCCGCATGGCCCGGCGGGACAGGCGGGTGATGTCGCGGCCGGCCAGCTCGATCGTGCCCGCGGTCGGGTCGGTCAGGCGCAGCACGCACTTGCCCACCGTGGACTTGCCGCTGCCGGACTCGCCGACCAGGCCGAGCACCTCGCCCTGGCCGATCTCCAGCGACAGGCCGTCCACGGCGCGCACCTGGCCGTAGTGCTTGACCAGGTTGTCGATGCGCAGGATCACGACTGACCTCCGGGGTGGAAGCAGGCCGCCAGATGGCCTTCCGCCTGGCGTACGAGCGGGGGCCGCGAGACGCGGCAGTCGACCTGGACGCGCGGGCAGCGGTCGTGGAAGGCGCACTCGTCGGGGTCGGACAGCGGCGAGGGCACCATGCCGGGGATCTCGGCCAGCCGGCCGCCGACCGCGGCGGTGGGCAGGGCCTTCATCAGCCCCAGCGTGTACGGGTGGCGCGGGTTCGCGAACAGCTCGGTCACCGTGGCCTGCTCCACGGCGCGGCCCGCGTACATGACCACGGCCCGGTCGGCGATGTCGGCCACCACCCCCAGGTCGTGCGTGATCAGGATGATCGCCGTGCCGAGCCGGTCGCGCAGGTCGCGGAACACGTCCAGCACGCCCGCCTGGATCGTCACGTCGAGCGCCGTGGTGGGCTCGTCGGCGATCAGCACCCGGGGCGAGCAGGCCACCGCGATCGCGATCATCACGCGCTGCCGCATGCCGCCGGACAGCTGGTGCGGATATTCCTTCATCCTGCGCGCCGCCGCCGGGATGCCGACCAGCTCCAGCAGCTCCAGTGCGCGGTCGCCGGCCGCCCGCCGCGACAGGCCCTCGTGCCTGCGCAGCACCTCGGTGATCTGGTAGCCGACGCTGAACGACGGGTTGAGCGAGGTCATCGGCTCCTGGAAGACGACCGAGACGTCCTTGCCGCGTACGTGCCGCATGTCCGGCTCGGGCAGCGTGGTCAGCTCGCGGCCGTCCAGCTTCACCGAGCCGGACAGCCGGGTCGTGTCGGGAGGCAGCAGCCGGGGCACCGACATCGCGGTGACCGACTTGCCGCAGCCGGACTCGCCGCACAGCGCCAGGATCTCGCCCTCGTCCAGGGTGAGCGAGATGTCCCTGACCGCCTGCACCAGGCCGTCCTCGGTGTCGAACCCGACGGTCAGGTCGGTGATCTCCAGCAGGCTCATCGGCCGCTCCTCGGATCCAGTACGTCGCGCAGCCCGTCACCGAGCAGGTTGAAGCCGAGCGTGGCCAGCGCGATCATCAGGCCGGGCCAGATGGCCAGCCACGGCGCGTCGCTCAGGTACTGCTGCGCGGTCGTCAGCATCACACCCCACGAGGCCGTCGGCGGCTGCACGCCGAGCCCGAGGAACGACAGCGTGGACTCGCCGATGATGGCCGCCGGGATCGCCACCGTGGCCTGCACGATGAGCGGGCTGGCGCAGTTGGGCAGCACGTACCTGAAGATGATGTGCCCGTCACCGGCGCCGTCGGCGACGGCCGCGGCCACGTAGTCCATCTCCCTGACCGCCAGCACCTCGCCCCGGGTGATGCGGATGACGGCGGGCAGCTGGGAGAAGCCCAGCGCCAGCACCACGCCCTTCAGCGACGGCCCGATGATCGCCGCCAGGCCCACCGCGAACACCAGGAAGGGGAAGGCCAGCGTCACGTCCACCAGCCGCATCACGATCGGGTCGAGCCAGCGCCGGTAGAACCCGGCGACCAGCCCGATCGGGATGCCCACGGCCATCGCGAGCAGGGTCGACAGCACCCCGGCCTGGAGCGACACCTGCGCGCCGTGCGCGATCCTGGCGAACGCGTCCCTGCCCAGGTCGTCGGTGCCCATCAGATGCGCGGGCGACGGCGGCGCCAGCGTGGCCAGGTAGTCCTGCGCGGCCGGGTCGCCGGTGACCAGCGGCCCCGCCAGGGCCAGCAGGACGAAGCCCACGACCAGCACCAGCCCGGCCATCGGCATCGGCCGCCGCCGGAAGCGCCGCCACAACCTGCGCCTGCGGGCGGCCCGGCCCGCCGTTACGGCCTGCTCAGTCATGGGAGCCCCCCGACAGCCTGATCCGCGGGTTGAGGAAGGCGTAGGCGATGTCGACCAGCAGGTTGACGACGACGTAGCCGATCACGGTGATCAGTACGACGGCCTGGATGACCGGGTAGTTCCTGGTCAGCACCGCGTCCACGGTCAGCTTGCCGAACCCGGGGATCACGAAGATCTGCTCGGTCACGACGGCGCCGCTGATCAGGGCGCCGAGCTGGAGGCCGAGCACGGTGACGACGGTCGTCAGGCTGTTGCGCAGCGCGTGCGCGCCCACGACCTTGGCCTCCGACAGGCCCTTGGACCGGGCGGTCCTGACGTAGTCGGCCGACAGCGCGCCCAGCATGGCCGAGCGGGTCTGCCGCATCAGGATGGCCGCGAAGCCGGTGCCGAGCACGAGGGCGGGAAGGATCATGCGCTGCAGGTTCTGGGCCGGGTCCTGGGTGAAGGGCACGTACCCGGAGGCGGGCAGCACCCGCCAGGTGACCGCGAACAGCAGGATGGCGAGCAGGCCCAGCCAGAAGTGCGGCACCGACAGCCCGGCCAGGCCGAACCCGGTGGCGACGTAGTCGGCGACCTTGCCGCGGCGCACCGCGGCGACGATGCCCGCGCCCACGCCGATGACGATCGCGACCAGCATGGCCAGGGCGGACAGCTCCAGCGTCACCGGCAGCCGCTCGGCGATGATGTCGATCACCGGGAGCTGGTCCTGCGTGGAACGGCCGAGGTTGCCGGTCAGGGTCTGGCCGATGTAGTCGACGTACTGTGCGGGCAGCGGCTTGTCCAGGCCGAACTCCTGCCGGATGGCCTCGACCACCTCGGGTGAGGCCTCCTGGCCTGCCATGACGGTGGCCGGGTCGCCGGGCAGCGCCCTGATCCCCAGGAAGATCAGGACACTGCCCAGGAACATGACGATCACCGCGGATCCGCAGCGCCGGAGGATGAACCAGAGCATCAGGCGGTGAACCCGGCGGTGACGAAGCGCGGCAGGCCGTCCTTGAAGTACTGGACTCCGGCGACGTTCTTGTGCATGCCCAGGTAGTACTTGTTGTGGTAGAGGTACACGATCCCGCGCAGCTCGGCGATCTTCTTCGTCGCGCTGCTGTAGAGCTCCGCCCGCTTGGCGGTGTCCGACTCGGCGGCCGCCTGCTTGACCGGGTCGTCGATGCCCGGGTCGGACATGCCGCTGTAGTTGTTGGCGCCGCGGCTGGTGACCATGCCGGTGAGGTTGCCGTCCGGGTCGACCCGGCCCGACCACCCGACCAGCATGGCGTCGAAGTCACCGGCCTTGCCCTGCTCCAGGTTGCTGACGAACTCGCCCGTCTTCACGCTCACGTTGAAGCCCGCCTCCTTGGCCATCTGCTGGATGACCTGCGCCAGGCGGATGTTGGTGGCGTCGTTGGGCGTGTTGAGGCTGACGGGGATGGGCGTCGGCACGCCGGACGCCTGCACGAGCTGCTTGGCCTTGGCCAGGTCGCGCTTCGAGCACTGCAGGTCCTGCGCCCGGTAGGGGCTGTCCAGTGGCAGGGGGGAGCAGTCGGCCTCGTACAGGCCGTTGTAGACGGTCTTGTTGATCAGCTCGCGGTCGAGGGACAGCTCGAACGCCTCGCGCAGCTGCGGGCTCCTGCCCAGCGCCGTGTCCACCTCGCCGGCCTTCTCCGTGGCTCCGTTGGCGTTGCCGACGTTGATCGTGACGCCGTAGTAGCCGAGGCCGCCGCCGGCCACGACCTTCAGGTTGGGGTCGGCCTGCACACCCTTGACCGTGGTGGTCGCGAGCTGGTCGGCCACCTGCACGTCGCCGGACTTCAGGTTCGCCGCCCGGACGTTGGGGTCGATGATGATCTTGTATACCAGCTTGTCGAGCTTGACCTTGGCCGCGTCGTAGTAGTCGGGCGCCTTCTCCAGCACGATCTGGCTGCCGGAGGTGCGGCTGGCGAACTTGAACGGTCCCACGCACACGGGGCTGGCGCCGAAGTTGTCGCCCGCCTCGTCCAGGGCCTTGGGTGACATGATCATTCCGGCGCGGTCGGCGAGCTGCGCGGTCAGCGGGGTGAACGCCTGCGAAAGCGTGAGCTTGATCGTGGCGGGGTCGACCACGGTGACCTTGTCGACCGGGGCGAGGTCGGCCTGGCGCGCCGACTTCTTCCAGGTGCGGTGCCGGTCGAGCGACTTCTTGACGGCCTCGGCGTCGAGCGGTGTCCCGTCGTTGAACTTCACGCCCTCGCGCAACTTGATCGTCACCTCCTTGCCGTCGTCGGAGACCTCCGGCAACGCGGCGGCCAGCTGCGGAACCAGAGCCGAGGCCGCGTCGATGTCGTAGAGCTTCTCGCACATGTTCGCGAAGACCTCGCGGCCCACTAGCGTGGTCGCGGAGCTCGGGTCGAGTGCGTCGGGGTCGGCGTTGAGCGCGATGTTGAGCGTGCCGCCCGCCTTGACCGGCCGGTTGTCGGTGGTGGCGTCGGCGATGGATGGAGGTGCGGCGGGCGTGCCGGTGGATCCGCCTCCGCCGCATGCCGCCAGGGCCACGGGGAGAACGGCGAGCGCCGCGACGAGCCTGGGGGACGGTCTCATGGGGCCTCCGTAGAACCTTTTAGGAGACTGTATACAAGACCTGACATTTCATAAGCGTTTCATGACGCTGTGTTGTTATCTGACCGTTTTCCAATCGTTCGGGTGTTTCGTTGTACGGCCCACGGCCACAAGGAACGATCTCCTGGCCGCGGCCACATGCGCGATCGCCCTGGCCTGCGCCTCGTCCTCGTCGCCCGCGGCGATGGCCTCGTACAGGCTCACGTGCTCCGACCAGGAGTGCGGGCCCCGCGCGGCGGCGGTCTGGCTGAAGACCCACTGCGCCCGCTGGAGCATCGGCTTCATCATCAGGCTCAGGTAGGAGTTGCCCGCGGCCTCGCCCACGGCCAGGTGGAAGGCGGTGTTGAGGTCGGCCACCTGCTCCAGGCGCCCGACGTCCACCGCCTCCCTGGCCTGTTCGAGCACCTGCCGCAGCCGCTCGGCGGAGGCGGGGTCGCGCTTGCGCGCCGCCAGCCGGGCCGCGAGCCCCTCGATCGCCATGCGCACGTCGAAGAGCTCCTCGCCCTCTTCGGCGGACAGGCGGGCGACCGTGGCGCCGAGCCGGGGGACGACCTCGATGAACCCCTCGGCGGCCAGCACCCGGATGGACTCGCGTACCGGGTTGCGCGAGACACCGAGCGCGGCGGCCAGCCGGTCCTCGACCAGCCGTTCACCCTGGGCGAGCTCGCCGGAGAGTATGCGGCGCCGCAGCTCCTCGGTGACCTCGTCGCGTAACGTCTGATGGGCCGCGCCCAGCGTCATACCAGTCATTTGACGACTTATCGTATACAGGTCCCTTTGTGGGGTCACTCTTCCCCGCGTGGACTCCAGTCCGTCGCCTCCGCCGCCCTGCTGACCTCCCACATGCGCTCGAACTCTCCCCTGAAGTGCTCGTACCAGAAGTGGTCGCGACGCGGGGTGGGCGTGCAGATGACGTCGGCCGGCCGGGGATCGTGCTGCTCCTGGCCGCCTACGCGACCCCAAGCGTGTCCCTGACCGCCGGGGCGCTGCGCCCGAGGAATGCCGGGGCCCGCTCAGGCACGCAGGCGCAGGCCGCGGGGCGTGGGGTGGAAACCGGCCGCCTCCAGCGCGGCCGCCAGCGGCGAGTCGACGATGGAGGCACCGTCGGCCCGCTCCACGGTCAGCTTGCCCAGCGCGCCGTCGCGTACGGCCAGTGCCAGGGCGTCGACGGCCGGCTGCAGGCGCGTGTCGTCGGTGAACGACAGCAGGGTCTTGCCACCCCGCTCGACGTAGAGCACCAGATGGCCGTCGACCAGGACCACCAGGGACCCGGCCTTCCTGCCCGGCTTGTGCCCGACGTCGCCGGGATGCTGCGGCCAGGGGAGCGCGGCGCCGTACGGGCTGGCAGGGTCGGCGGCGGCGAGCACCACCGCCCGCCGCCCAGAACCGCCCGACCGCCCAGAACCCACGGAAGCGGCCCCGAACCCGGCTCCGGTCCTCGCCCCTGTCCCAGTTCCCGCCCCGAGCCCGGCCCTCGCGCCGCTCCCGGTCCCGGTCCCAGGTCCGGTCCCGGTCCCAGGTCCGGTCCCGGTCCCAGGTCCGGTCCCGGTCCCAGGTCCGGTCCCGGTCCCAGGTCCGGTCCCGGTCCCAGGTCCGGTCCCGGTCCCCGGTCCGGTCCCGGTCCCCGGTCCGGTCCCGGTCCCCGGTCCGGTCCCGGTCCCCGGTCCGAGCGCGGTCCCCGGTCCGAGCCCGGTTTCCGGCGCGAAGCCGGATGCGGCCGGGGCGATGCCCGGTGCCATGGCGCGCATCCGGTCGACCGCCCCGGGCAGCGCGAACTGGGCACCGCCCAGCCCTTCGACGAAGTAGCCCCGCCGGCACCGCCCGCTCTCCTCATACGCCCGCAACACCTGGTAGATCGGCGTGAACCCCCCGGGCAAGCGCTCCGAGGTCACCGCCCCGCGCGTCACCACCCCGTGCCGTTCGAGCAGCACTTCGGCCTGGGCGTTGGCCCGCTGGGTCGCGTCGGGCGCGGGCCCGGGCAGCAACCACCACCGCCCGGCCACCGTGGGCGGCCCGCTCCTGCTGGGCAGCACCGCCCGCCGCCGCCGCGTGGTGGCGGGCCGGTGCGCGGGCCGTCCGGTGCCGAGGGTGGCCCGCAGCGGCGCGAGCGTGTCACCCGACACCCGCCCCGCCCACGCCAGGTCCCACAGCGCGGCGACGAGCGTCGTGTCGTCGAGCGAGCCGAGCTGGTCGGAGATCCCGCGGAAGAACAGCGCGCCGCCCCCGCCCAGCAGTTCCAGCACGCGCTCGTGCACGGGCGTCATGGTGATCTCGGCGGGTTCGGGCAGCAGCAGCGGCGCGGTGTCGGTGAAGTAGAGGGACACCCAGCCGTCACCGCCGGGCAGCGAGCCCTGCCCCGCCCACATCACCTCGCCGGACGACGTCAGCTCGTCGAGCAGCGCCGGATGGTAGCCGGGCACCCGGGCGGGCAGCACCAGCGTCTCCAGCGCGGACGCGGGCACGGCCGCCCCTTGGAGCTGCTCGATGGAGCGGACCAGGGAGTCCATCGCCCTGGCGGCTCCCGCCCGCTCGGCCGAGGCCGGCCCCGAGCCGGTGATGCCGTGCCAGGCGGGCAGGAACAGGGCCAGCGTCTCCGGCGCGACCGGTTCGACCTCCTTGCGGAGCCTTGCCAGCGACCGGCGGCGCAACATCCGCAGCACCCCGGCGTCGCACCACTCCTCGCCCCGCCCGCCGGGCCGGAACTCGCCGCTGACGACCCGCCCGGTCACCGCCAGCCGCCGCAGCGCGTCCGTCACCACGGCGACGCCCAGCCCGAACCTGGCCGCGGCCGTACCGGCGTGGAAGGGCCCGCGCGTGCGGGCGTGCCGCGCCACCAGGTCGGCCAGCGGGTCGGCGACCGGCTCCAGGAACACGTGCGGCACCCCCACCGGCAGGGGCACGCCGAGCGCGTCACGCAGCCGCGCCGCGTCCTCGATGGCCGCCCACTGCTCCTCGCCGGCGACGCGCACCCTGATCGCCCGCCGCGCGCGCTCCAGCTCCCGCAGCCAGGCCGGGTCGCCGCCGCGCACGCTCACGTCGGGCGCCAGCAGCGGGCCGTGCGAGCGCAGCAGGTCGGCGAGGTCTTCCGCGTCGCGCAGCGGCCGGTCGAGCCGGGCCAGCTCGCGCTCGCTGTCGGAGATCACCTCGGGGTCGAGCAGCTCGCGCAGGTCGGCCTGCCCGAGCAGCTCGGACAACAACGCGGTGTCGAGGGCCAGGGCCTGCGCCCGCCGCTCGGCCAGCGGCGCGTCGCCTTCGTACATGAACGCGCCCACGTAGTGGAACAACAACGACGCCGCGAAGGGGGAGGCCTGCGAGGTCTCCACCTCCACCAGCCGCACCCTGCGCGCCGCGATGTCGCGCATGAGCTGGACCAGGCCCGGCACGTCGAAGACGTCCTGCAGGCACTCGCGCATCGTCTCCAGCACGATCGGGAACGAGGCGTACTGGGAGGCCACGCCCAGCAGGTGGGCGGCCCGCTGCCGCTGCTGCCACAGCGGGCTGCGCCTGCCCGGCGTGCGGCGCGGCAGCAGCAGCGCCCGCCCCGCGCACTCCCTGAACCGGGAGGCGAACATGGCCGACCCGCCCAGCTCCTCGGTGACGATCTGCTCGATCTCCTCGGCGTCGAACGCCGCCACGTCGGTGGGAGGCTCGGCCAGCGTGTCGGGGATGCGCAGCACGATGCCGTCGTCGGAGTGCACGGCCTGCACGTCGACGCCGTAACGCTCGCGCAGCCGCCGGTTGATCGCCAGCGCCCATGGCGCGTGCACCCGCGCGCCGTAGGGGGAGTGGATCACGACCCGCCAGTCGCCCAGCTCGTCGTGGAAGCGCTCCACCAGCAGCGTGCGGTCGTCGGGCACGTAGCCGGTGGCCTCGCGCTGCTCGTCGAGGTAGGCCAGCAGGTTGCCCGAGGCGTAGGCGTCGAGCCCCGCCGCCCGCATCCGGTCGGTCGAACCCTGCTGGGCCTGCTCGCGCAGGAACCGCCCGATCGCCCTGCCCAGCTCGGCCGGGCGGCCGGGCGCGTCGCCGTGCCAGAACGGCAGCTTGCCCGGCTGCCCCGGCGCCGGTGAGACGAGCACCCGGTCGGCCGTGATGTCCTCGATCCGCCAGGACGTCGCGCCCAGCACGAACACGTCGCCCACACGCGACTCGTAGACCATCTCCTCGTCGAGCTCGCCCACTCTGGAGGACCGCTCGCCCACCAGGAAGACCCCGAACAGGCCGCGGTCGGGGATGGTGCCGCCGTTGGTGACCGCGAGCCGCTGCGCCCCTGGACGCCCCTGCAGGGTGCCGGTCACGCGATCCCACACGATGCGGGGGCGCAACTCGGCGAACTCCTCGCTCGGATAGCGGCCGGCCAGCATGTCGAGCGTGGCCTCCAGCGCGCCGCGCGGCAGCGTGGCGTAGGGGGCGGCCCGCTTGACCACGGACTCCAGCTCGTCGACCGTCCACTCGTCGAGCGCCGTCATGGCGACGATCTGCTGGGCCAGCACGTCGAGCGGATTGCGCGGATAGCGCAGCTCCTCGATCTCGCCGCTCTTCATCCGCTCGGCCACCACGGCCGTCTGCACCAGATCGCCGCGGTATTTCGGAAAGATCACCCCTTTGGACACCGCCCCCACCTGGTGGCCGGCCCGGCCGATGCGCTGCAGCCCGCTGGCCACGCTCGGCGGCGCCTCCACGCACGCGACCAGGTCGACCGCGCCCATGTCGATGCCCAGCTCCAGGCTGGAGGTGGCGACCACGGCGGGCAGCCGGCCCGACTTGAGAGCCTCCTCGATCTGCGCCCGCTCCTCCTTGGAGACCGAGCCGTGGTGAGCGCGTACGATCTCCGTCACGACGCCCTTGGCGGATCCGGCCTGCGCCATCATCTCGGCGGGCGTGCGCCGGGGAGATCTGACGTCGACGGGCGGCTGGTCGGGTGGCCCCGTCTCCCAGATCGACAGATCGACGGCCTCCGTGCCGTGCTCGCGCTCATATGCCAGCTCGTTGAGCCGGGTGCACAGCCGCTCGGCCAGCCGCCGCGAGTTGGCGAAGACGATCGTCGAGCTGTGCGCCTCGATGAGGTCGAAGAGCCGGTCTTCGACATGCGGCCAGATCGACCTGCCGCCCGGCTCGGGCGCGAACTCCTCGCCCTCCTGCGGCTTGCCGCCCTCCATCTCCGTCATGTCCTCGACCGGGACGACGACCTCGATCTCGATCTGCTTCTCCGACGGCGGCTGCACCACGGTGGCCGGGCGAGCCCCGCCGAGGAACGTCGCCACCTCGCTCACAGGGCGCACGGTCGCCGACAGCCCGATGCGCTGCGCGGGCCGCTCGAGCAGCGCGTCGAGCCGCTCCAGGGTGAGCGCCAGATGCGCGCCCCGCTTGGTGGCCGCGACCGCGTGCACCTCGTCGACGATCACCGTCTCGACCTCGCGCAACGCCTCACGAGCCTGGCTGGTGAGCAGCAGGAACAGCGACTCGGGCGTCGTGATCAGGATGTCGGACGGCCTGGCGGCGAACCGCCTGCGGTCTTCCGCCGGGGTGTCGCCCGAGCGGATCGCCACCGAGATCTCCGGCACCGGCAGCCCCAGCCGCCGCGCCGTCTGCTTGATGCCCGCCAGCGGGGCGCGCAGGTTGCGCTCGACGTCGACGGCCAGTGCCTTGAGCGGCGACACGTAGAGCACGCGCGTGCCCCTGCGCCCTGCCCGCTCCTGGGCCCGCTCCTGGGCCCGCTCCTGGGCCCGCTCCCCGGCCCGCTCGTCGACCGGCGTCGCGGCGAGCCGGTCGAGCGACCACAGGAACGCCGCGAGCGTCTTGCCCGACCCGGTGGGCGCGACGACCAGGGTGTTGTCGCCGCGCGCGATCGACTCCCACGCACCCTCCTGAGCGGCGGTGGGATCCTGGAATGCTCCGGCGAACCATTGCCTGGTCATCTGGCTGAAGTGGTCTAGCGAGCTCACCAGCACATACTGCCTCGCGTCACCGACAGAAACCGCATTCGCACGACGGCGCGTGATTGAGCGGGTGCCATGGCGGACATAGAGCGACCGTGACCATTGACTACGCGTCCATCGAAGCCCGCCGTGCGGAGCTCAGGCGGCGTTACGTCTTACCGCACCGGCCGTCCAGCAGCGCGCGCGGCCTGCACCACGTGGCCCTGTTGTCGTCCGACGTGGAACGGACCATAACGTTCTACCAGGAACTCCTGGAGTTCCCGCTCACCGAGATCATCGAGAACCGCGACTACAAGGGCTCCAGCCACTTCTTCTTCGACATCGGCAACGGCAACCTGCTCGCCTTCTTCGACTTCCCCGGCCTCGACCTCGGGCCGTACCAGGAAGTGCTCGGCGGGCTGCACCACATCGCGATCTCCGTCGACCCCGCGACGTGGGAACGGCTGCGCGGGAAGCTGGAGATGGCCGGCGTGCCGCACCAGATCGAGAGCGGCGCCTCCATCTACTTCAAGGACCCCGACGGCGCCCGCCTGGAGCTGCTCGCCGACCATCTCGGTGAGATGTACGGCGCGCGGGTGATGTGACCTAGCGTCGCGACGCCCTGCGCGTTCGCGGCCTGCCCGCACGCGGTAACCGCCTGAGGCCCGCGTGCCGCTCGGCACGCTCCGCCTTCTCCTTCCGTACGGCGAGGCGCAGCGCGAGCTGCAGCCGGCGGCGCTTGGCCCTGTTGGCCCTGGCGATGGCTGACTTCGGGGGTGAAGACTTGGGGGTCCTTGGCATGGGGATGTCCTACCCACCCGTGGCGGGCTTCCATACTTGACTGCATGCGCCTGACCGAGTTCTGGAGACGGATGAACGCTCACTTCGGTGAGACCTACGCCGAGTCATGGGCGCGCGACTACGTGCTCGCCCCGCTCGGCGGGCGGACGGTGACGCAGGCGCTGGCCGACGGCGAGAGCGCCAAGACCGTCTGGCGCGCCGTGTGCCAGGTGGAGGACGTCTCGCCCAAGCTGCGCTGAGGCGGCTAGGGCTGGGCCGCGTCCAGCGCCCGGCGCAGCGCGGCGGCCGTGCTCTCCAGATCGTCCGCCCTGCCCTGCCCGCCGGGAGACCACAGGAAGAGCCAGCCCTGGCCGGACGGCGTCGCGAAGATGATCGTCTGGCGGCCGGTGTGCGGATGCCACACCCACAACACCGGATCGTCGTCGCCGACCAACCGGCTGACCAGGCCCACGTCGGGCAGCAGTTCGGCGAGCGACTCCAGATGGACGCGCCGTTCCCCGGTGAAGCCGCTCGCCACGTCGCCGCCTCCAAGCTCTCGCCCTGCAGTGAGTCTCCCCAGCTCACCGCGCATGACAACACGCCGTGGCCAACCCTCGTGAACATCACGGGGCGAGATCGCGGAGTCACGCGGAGCGCGGGCTTTCAGCGCCCCGGATCCATGAGGATCCGCATGCGACCGAAGTCGAACGTGAGCGCATAAGGCTTGAAGAACTCGTGGGTGGGCAACCCGCCGATGCGGAAGCCGAAGCCGCTCTCGAACCAGTCGGGGAACGCGCCGATCAGGCCGGGAACCTGACGACGGGTGGCGGAGCCGAGCGTCACTTCCCCGACGGTCACCTGGTGGAGGCCGTCACCGGGGGGTACGGCGACGCCGGCCGCGGCGAAGGTGGAGCGTGGCGCGGTGAATCCGATGTCGCCGCCGCCGGTGTCGACGAAGAACACCATCCGGTCGAGGCCGTTCACGGTGCCGTGGGACAGCAGGTAGTGATCGCCGAGGAACCACATGGGCGCGCTGTGCCGCGCCCGGATGCGGGCGCGCGTGTTCTGCCGCAGCACCAGCGCCTGGCCCGGGTAGTCGATGGTGGGCAGGAACCGCGACAGGACGCTCGTGCCGATCGCGCCCTGGGTGGCTCTCCCGTCTGGTGCGGCGATCCGGATCGTGTCGGGGATCGTGTGGACCGGCAGGTCGCCGATGCGGAGGTCGCCCATCGCCAGGCGGTCCACGCGCCCTTGGTACGCCTTGTGCTCGCCGTAGACGGTCCTGCCGGTCGTGTGGCCGTACGCGGGGATGCCGAGCCGGTCGGCGTAGTCCTGGTTGAGCGCGAACAGCGCGCCCGTGTCGAGGAAGAACAGCGCGGGCGGGGCGCCGTTGACGGACGCCTCGATCATCGGCAGGGGGTCGGACGCCGCGAACGGGATCCGGGCGGTGGCGGGGCCGGAGATCGTGTACGGCCTGCGCCCTGCGAAGCTCCTCAGCTGTTCGGGGGTCGCGGTCGGGGCGTCCGCCTTGACCGAGGGGAGGAGGCCGGCCAGTTCGGCGTACGCGTCGCCGCGCCACAGCGCGTCGGCGAGGTTGCTCAGCGAGCGCGCGTGCCCGGGATCCTGCCGCAGCACCCGCTTCAGCAGCCGTTCGGCCGTGGGCAGGCGGTTGGCCAGCAGCGCGACGTAGGCGTGCTGGGCGAGCGCGCCCACGTGGTCGGGATCGCGGGCGAGGACCTGCCCGTACAGGGCGTCGGCGGCGTCGAAGTCGCCAGCCTCGAAGAGTTCGCCGGCCTTGTCCATGAGGTCCATGAGCCGTTCCTTTCGTGGCGGTCGCACCCCTCGGACGGGTGGCCAGGGGACCACCACCGGCGTCGGCCCGGCCGGGCGCTCGTCACCGTCCGCGGCTCCTGCCGCGCCGGCGATCGCGAGACCGGCCGCGCCGGCTGCCTTCGCCAGGAACGCCCGGCGCGTGCCCGTCACCTCGCCGTCCATCGTCTCCCCGCCTTTTCGGATACTAGTCGGTATTCGGATACCGATCAGTATTCATATACCCTTGAGAATGTCAACGGGAAGGTGGTCATGGCGGTGGCGGAACGGCTCACCCGGCAGGAGCGGCGGGAGCGCAATCGGCTCAAGCTGCTGGAGGCGGCGGAGAAGGTGTTCGCCGAGCGCGGCATCCAGGGCGCCTCCATCGACGAGGTCGCCGCCGAGGCGGGCCTCACCAAGGGCGCCGTCTACTCCAACTTCGCCGGCAAGGAGGAACTGCTGATCGAGGTCATGCGGCACCGCCTCGGCGGGGAGGCGCGGGCTCAGGCGGACCGCCTGCTCCACTCCGGGCGCGACTCCGGCGAGTTGGTGGAGGAGTTCGCCCGCTACTGGGCCGAGCGGGTGCGCGCGGGCGACCAGGAGGCGTTCGCCCAGATGACCGTGGAGCTCATGATCCACGCGACCCGGAATCCGGCCGTACGCGAGCAACTCGTCGACCTCGTGTTCCCGCCCGCCGGCGAAGGCCGGCACCCGCTGTCGCCGCCGGGCAGCGCGCTGGCCGAGCTTCCCTACGCGCAGGCCGACGCCATACTGAAGTCCCTCGACATCGGCATGCGCCTGCTCGTCCTGCTGGCCCCCGAGCGCTGTCCTCCGGAGTTGTTCGCGACGGCCCTCGGCCTCCTCACGGCACCGAGATCCGACCACCCCTGATCGCGGCGTGACCGGCGTGCCGCCGCCCCACTCCCCGGCGGGCGGCCCTCCGCCGTGCCTCCCTGGCGGGCGTGCCTTCCCGCTTCGCTTCCGTGGCGGGCGTGCCTTCCCGCTTCGCTTCCGTGGCGGGCGTGCCTTCCCGCTTCGCTTCCGTGGCGGGCGTGCCTTCCCGCTTCGCTTCCGTGGCGGGCGAGGCGCCGCTGCTGGTCTGCCTTGGTGGACGGCCCTGGCGGTGCTGGGATTCCCGGCGTCGCCGGGACGTCCTGGCGTACCTTGGGTCACTTGCGCCGACCGGCTTCAGGGCGGTCGCGGCTCGTGGCGTGTTCCTGCTGTGATCGAACAGCCGTTCGGCTACGATGGGAGCACGCCGAGCCACGTCTTCCCCGGCAGTCCCAGAAAAAATGTCGGTGGCAGGCCGTAGCTTTCACTCGACTGACCGGACCACGACCCTCCAGGGGGAGTTCCATGGCTATCAACGACCGCGAGAAGGCCCTCGAGACCGCGCTCGCTCAGATCGAGCGACAGTTCGGCAAGGGCTCAGTGATGCGCCTGGGCGACGACGCCCGAGCTCCCATCGAGGTGGTCCCGACCGGGTCGATCTCCCTCGACGTGGCCCTCGGCATCGGCGGCCTGCCGCGCGGCCGCATCGTCGAGGTCTACGGCCCCGAATCCTCGGGCAAGACGACCATCGCCCTGCACGCGGTGGCCAACGCCCAGCGGGCCGGCGGCATCGCGGCGTTCGTCGACGCCGAGCACGCCCTCGACCCCGAATACGCCAAGAAGCTCGGGGTGGACACCGACGCCCTGCTCGTCTCCCAGCCCGACACCGGTGAGCAGGCGCTCGAGATCGCCGACATGCTCATCAGGTCCGGCGCCGTCGACATCATCGTCATCGACTCGGTGGCCGCGCTCGTGCCCAAGGCCGAGATCGAGGGAGAGATGGGCGACAGCCACGTCGGCCTCCAGGCCCGCCTCATGTCCCAGGCGCTGCGCAAGATCGCCGGCGCCCTGAGCAACACCGGCACCACCGCGATCTTCATCAACCAGCTCCGCGAGAAGATCGGCGTCATGTTCGGCAGCCCCGAGACGACGACGGGTGGCAAGGCGCTCAAGTTCTACGCCTCGGTCCGGATGGACATCCGCCGCATCGAGACGCTCAAGGACGGCACGGAGGCGGTCGGCAACCGCACCAGGGTCAAGGTCGTCAAGAACAAGATGGCCCCGCCCTTCCGGGTCGCCGACTTCGACATCCTCTACGGCGTGGGCATCTCCCGCGAGGGCGGCCTCATCGACATGGGCGTGGAACACGGCTTCGTGCGCAAGTCCGGCGCCTGGTACACGTACGAAGGCGACCAGCTCGGCCAGGGCAAGGAGAACGCGCGCAACTTCCTGCGCAACCACCCCGACATGGCCAACGAGATCGAGAAGAAGATCAAGGACAAGCTGGGCGTGGGCCCTCGCCTGGACACTCCCGCCGAGGCCGCCGCCCCGGCCCCGGCTCCGGCGGCTGCTCCCTCCGGTCGTGGTTCGAAGTCCACCCCCAAGCCGGGTGACGTCTGATCGTTGACCGATGAATAACCCGGACCGGCCGCAGGCGCCCCAGCCGCACAACCGGGGCGCCTGGCCCAACACCACCTCGCCGCGCGGTCGCGACCTCGCTCTCTCGGCGGCGGACGGCTGGCCGTCGCTCGACGAATGGCGCAACCGCCCGCGCACCCCCGACACCGAGCCCGGCGACGCCCCTACGGGTTCCGGGAGCCCGGCTGCGGATTCCAGCGTGCCCGGATCCCCGCCTCCGCCGCCGGGCCGCTCCCGCCCGGACGGCGATGGTCCGGGGCGTGATGACCAGCGTGCCCAGGATGCCCCGGCAGAGCCGGGGCGAGGTGCGACCCCGCCCCCGGGACCTGACGGCTCTGGTGTGCGTGATGGCGGTCGGGCGGAGCAACCTTCGCCCACCGGCGACGGAGACGGCGGATGGCATTCCGAGGTGCTGGCCGGGAGCAGTTGGTTCGCCGGCGAGCAGGCCGAGGGCGGCAAGAAACGATCGGGCGGGGGGCGCCGGTCCAGCAAGTCCGGCAGGTCCGGCAGGCGCGGTGAGAAGAGGGCGAAAGGATGGTTGCCCGAGGGCCCTGACGCCGAGAGCCCGGCCGGTGCCGCTCCGGCAGCCGATCCGGAGTCGGTGGCCCGGGCCATCTGCCTGCGCCTTCTCACCTTGGCTCCCAAGACACGTGCCCAGCTCGCTGAGGCCCTGCGCAAGCGGGAGGTGCCGGACGACGCCGCGGAAGCGGTGCTCAGCCGGTTCTCAGAGCTGGGGCTGATCGACGACGAGGCGTTCGCCGCGGCCTGGGTCGACTCCAGGCACCACGGGCGCGGCCTGGCCAAGCGCGCCCTGGCCGCCGAGCTGCGCCATCGCGGTGTCGACACCGACACGGTCAACGAAGCCGTCGACCGCCTCGATCCCGACCAGGAGGCGGAGACCGCTCGCCGGCTGGTGGAGCGCAAGCTGGCCGCGACCCGATCCCTCGACCCGCGCGCCCGCACCCGCCGCCTGGCCGGCATGCTCGCCCGCAAGGGCTACCCCTCAGGCCTGGCCTTCCGCGTCATCCGGGAGGCTCTGGAGCAGGAGGGCATCGACATGGAGGAAGACCTCCCCTGACCGGGACGCCCGCCCCTTCGCGGGCCAGGCTCCGACGGAATGCCGTCGCCTCCAGCCGGGCTTCCTGGCGGGATGTCCGTCCCCGGCAAGTCGGGTTCCCTGGCGAGATGCCCGCCCGGGTGGGGCAGCTCTCCGACGGGATGCTTGCCCTCTGCGGTCCGTTCCCTGAGAAGGTGTCTTCGAACCCATTCGGTGATCTTCAAAGTCCACCAAAGACCTTGTTTGCAGCGGCTTGTCGCCCTCTTGTGATCAAGCGCATGTCGCTATGATCGCGGTCAGCGCAGCCGAGTGATGATCGGCTCTGATCAGTCGTTCTGGCGCTCGGCGACCCTTCGCTGCAACTCCTCAATGCCTGCAAGTATCGAGTGCGCCACTTCTACGTCTTCGCCATCCGCCCAACCACCACCGCTGTGGCCCGCTGATGCACGTCGAGCCCACTCGACCCGGCGAGGTCGTCGGAGTGGTGCTGGCGCAAGGCCGCCAGCAGGGAATCACCACATCGCACAATCTCATCCGGCGCACCGTCTTCGGGGTCGGAGCCGACACCCGAATAACTGGAGTGGGTGCGATAAATGGTCGTCCGTCCTGCCTCGAGCTCGCTCAGCCGGTAGCAGAGGCACGAGCCGGCGAATCCCCAGACGAAATGACTGACGGAGCTCCTGCAAACGACGAGGGGAATCAGGTCAGGATCTCGACCGTGAATCTCCCGCTCGGTATCGTCGAACGGCTCGGGTTCGAGTGAGAGGCCGCGGGCCAGTTGGATGGCCAACTCCCATGGCAGGAGGGGAGACCAGCCGATCAGCCACTCACGCAGGGTGGGATCCGCCTCGGCAATCACGAAGAACTCGTCGGGGAAATCGACCCCATAGCATTGGTGCAGGACCTCGTGAGGCCTGGCCTCGTTCCCGTAGAGCGCCTGTGCCAGCTGGACCATCGAGGTGTAGTTGTCGCGCGACGCCTCCATGCGCAGGCGTTCGAGCCGATCCGCCATGTGCAGTCCTATGCGTTCAGGTTTGGTCGACCGGAACTCGATCACTTGCACTCGCCGTCTCACGGTCACGACGTTCCGATGCATCGTCCATGTATGTCCTGGCAAGCAGGTCTAGGACATACGACGGTTCGGTGTCCATCGAATTGTCTACGAAAGGCGTAAGCAATCAGGCAGCCTGTGGCGAGAGGGGCCGCTGTCTCGTCCACGCTGGTCTGGCAGTTTTCCTGGTGAGGCGACGTGTCATCAGCGCGATCGCAGCCACGGTCAGGTGGGCTTCGCTGTGCGAGGGCTTGCGTTCGAAGTCGATCACATCGCGTCGGGCGTTCATCAGCCAAGACAGAGACCGCTCGACGATCCACCTCCTCGCGAGCACTTTGAACCCGGTCTGACCAGGCCGTTTAGTCACGATCTTCAAGGTGAGGCGCAGAACGCGGCGGGCCCACGCCACCAGCGTAGGCGCTGTCGCCCCAGACAGGGTGAGCTGCGGATGCAGCATCCGCAACCTGGCCGGCAACTCGCGGGCAGCGTCGCGGTCGGGCTGCCCGGCGGCCGTGGCCATGACCATCATGAGCACGCCGAAGGTGTCCACGACGAGACGGCTCTTTCTCTCCGGCACCTTTGTCTGCGTCATACGACCTGGAGCGGCCGGTGACAGTGGCCGCAGCGCGCACCGACTGGGAGTCGATGACGCCTGCGACCGGGTTGGGGCATGCGCGCAACCGGATGGCGCGCCGCTGTCCCACGCGGGGCAGGGCCGGCGTGCGCTGGCGGACGACCTCGCCGGCCTGCCAGGCCTGGTCGACCTGGGCGCGGTTGACCAGATGCCGGGCGGTGGTGCCGGCCATCGCCTTGGACGCGACCTCCGGCCGGCGCAGCAGATCGGTCGCCACCGCCGCGGCGACCTGCTCATCGCGGGCCGAGTCGTGGCTGCGCTCGACCTTCTCCTGTACCGTGACCGGATGCTCGACCTGCTGGCCGACCTCGCGCAGGGCCGCGTCCTCGGTCCAGCGGCGCTCGCCGCTCCGCGTGTGCGGAGCAGGGTCGGTGATGGTGGCGTAGCGCTGGGTCTCGTCGCTGATGCTGGCCAGGATCTTGTGGATGCCGTACGACACCTTCGGCTGGCGGTGCGCGGCCGGCCAACGGGCCGCCACCCATCGATAGGTGCGTAATGACGCGACTGGGATACCAAGATCATCTGCGAACATCTGCAGCGACGGGGAGACCAGGAACGTCTCATCCGTCGCGGCGACTGACCCGCCGTGCGAGCGCATGGGTTCGATTTCGAGTGTTTTGTCCCCGAGTGCAAAAGTACAGCGGGTCTGTACCTCGATCAGCTCCCGGTGACAATCCCTAGCAGACAAGGTCTTTCGCGCTCTAGTCAAGATTGCTAGCGAGGGCATGAAGACACCCTCTTAAGGAGTGCCCGTCGCCTCCAGCCCGGCTTCCTGAAGGGATGCCCGGCGCGGTCCGCCGGGCTCCGACGGGATGATCGCTCGCCCGTCAGCGAGGCTTCCGCATCCCGGCAGTTCCTGGGGGCAATGCCGGATCTTGCGGCGGATGTGGCGATGCGGGTCCGTAAGACACGCTTGGAGACGCGTTTGCTTGCTCGTGACCTGTTCGACGCATAACCTCGACGGCAGTGAGGAGTTACTCCGCGCAGTGCGGATTGCCATACCGGTGAACGACGGACGAGCGAGCTTGGGCGATCGAGGCAGGCGAGGTGTCGGCTTTCCGGGCCGACGCCCGGTCAGTCTTGGCTGGATATCGACCCAGGCGATGACCGGGCTGTCTGTGGCGTGCTGGTGACCCCTCCCGTTTTGTGGCCGCGTTATGAGGTGTTGACGACGCGAGGAGGGCGGGGCGCACATGGGGCCGCTGGTCGTGGTGCTGATGGTGGCGGTGCTCGTGCTCGCGTTCGGGATGATCGTCGCGCTCCTCGTCGTCATACGCCGTACCTCCGGTCCTCTGCCACGTGCCGGCAAGCCGAGCTCCGAGCAGGTGCAGGCCGTTCACGAGGAGCTCGAGCAGGCGCGTGAGGAGGCGCGGGAGATCCGCCACAAGGCGGAGACCGACGCCGAGGAGATCCTGCGCAGGTCGGAGAGCGCCGCCGAGAGCGCGGCGCAGATGCGGCGAGAGGTCGAAGAGGAGGCCCGGATCCTCAAGTCCGAGCTCAAGGAGCTACGGACCGATCTAGAGCGCAGGGAGGCCAGGCTGGCCGAGCGCGAGCAGCGGCTGGACGAGGAGGCCAGACGGCAGTCCGAGCGTGACAGGAAGCTCGCCGAGACCGAGGTCGAGCTGGCCGACCGGCGTGAGGAGCTGCTCCAGGTCGAGCAGGAGCGGCGGGTCATCCTGGAGCGGGTCGCCGGGTTGACGGGCGCGCAGGCCAAGGCGGAGCTGGTCAGGGAGATCGAGAACCAGGCCAAGCGCGAGGCCGCCCTGATCGTCAGGGAGATCGAGGGGGCCGCCCGCAAGGAGGGCGAGAAGCGGGCCACCAAGATCGTGACGCTGGCCGTGCAGCGGGTGGCGGCGGAGCAGACGGCGGAGTCGGTCGTCAGCGTGCTGCACCTGCCGGGCGACGAGATGAAGGGCCGGATCATCGGGCGCGAGGGGCGTAACATCCGCGCCTTCGAGTCCACCACCGGAGTCAACCTGATCATCGACGACACGCCTGAGGCGGTGCTGCTGTCGTGCTTCGACCCGGTGCGGAGGGAGACCGCCAGGCTGACGCTGGAGAAGCTGGTGCTGGACGGCCGCATCCATCCGCAGCGCATCGAGGAGGCCCATGACCGCAGCCGCCAGGAGGTTCAGGACCTGTGCGCGCGGGCCGGTGAGGACGCCCTGGTCGAGCTGGGCATCACCGACATGCATCCCGAGCTGACGCTGCTGCTCGGGCAGTTGCGCTACCGCACCTCTTACGGACAGAACGTCCTCAAGCATCTGATCGAGTCCGCGCACATCGCCGGCATCATGGCCGCCGAGCTGAAGATGAGCCAGCCGCTGATGAAGCGCTGTGCCCTGCTCCACGACATCGGCAAGGCTCTCACGCACGAGGTCGAGGGCAGCCACGCGCTGATCGGCGCGGAGATCGCCCGCCGTTACGGCGAGGAGGAGGACGTGGTGCACGCCATCGAGGCGCACCACAACGAGGTCGAGGTCCGCACCGTCGAGGCGGTGCTCACGCAGGCCGCCGACGCGATCAGCGGCAGCCGTCCAGGAGCCCGCCGCGAGTCCCTGGAGGCGTACGTCAAGCGGCTGGAGCGGTTGGAGGAGATCGCGCAGTCGTACGACGGGGTGGAGAAGGTCTTCGCCATGCAGGCGGGCCGGGAGATCCGCGTCATGGTCAAGCCCGACGCGGTCGACGACATCCAGGCGCAGGTGATCGCCCGCGACGTGGCCAAGCAGGTGGAGGAGGAGCTGACCTACCCGGGGCAGATCCGCATCAGCGTGGTCAGGGAGTCGAGGGCCACCGAGTTCGCCCGTTAGGCGAAGAGCTGCTGGTAGAAGGCGAGCTCCGCGGCGAGCGCCGCGGCCCGCGTCTCGGCGCGGCGGAAGCCGTGCGACTCCCCGTCGAAGGAGAGATAGGTGCACGGGATGCCGCGTTCGGAGAGCGCGTCGGCGAAGGCGGCCGACTGCTGGGGCGGCACCACGGGGTCGTCGAGCCCTTGCAGGAGCAGCATGGGGCAGGTCACGCCGTCGACGAGGCCGAGCGGCTCGCGGGCGGCGTAGACCTGCGGGTCTTCCGGCCCCACCAGCCACTCCACGTAGCGTGACTCGAAGTCGTGGGTGTGCTCGGAGAGGGGCGCGAGCGCGCTGATGCCGTAGTAGGAGACGCCGCCGGCGAACGCGTCGGACCGGCAGCAGGCGGCCAGCACGGTCCAGCCGCCCGCGCTGCTGCCGCGTACCGCGATCTTGGCGGGGTCGGCCAGGCCTTCGCCGGCCAGCCACCGTGCGGCGGCGATCGTGTCGGCGACGTCCACCAGGCCCCACTGCCCTTTCAGCCGGTCGCGGTAGGGCCTGCCGTAGCCGGTGGAGCCGCCGTAGTTGACGTCGAGCACGCCGATGCCGCGCGAGGTCAGGAACGCTTTCTCCAGGTCGAGCGCGCTGTCGGCGTGAGCCGTCGGCCCGCCGTGCACGAAGATCACGTATGGTGGCGCGCCGGTGGTCGCCGGTCCGTGCGGCGGATAGAGGAACGCTGGGGCCGGCGTCTCCACGGCCCGGGGGAGCGGCAGGCAGGCGGGGTCGGGCAGGTGGGCGGCGTCCTGGCCGAGCGCAACGTGCGTGCCCGCCGCCGTGTCCACCTGGACGACCGACCGGGGGCGCGTGGCGGAGTAGCCGACCCCGACCACCGACGTGCCCTCGGCTGCCAGCGCCGCGTCCCACCCTGAGCAGGGCACGTCGAGGTCGGTGAGCGTGCCCGACTCGGGGTCGAGCACGCCCATCCGCAGGTCGCCGCGCCCGTGCAGGACCGCGATGCGCCCGTCGCCGAGCACGGTGTACGGCCACCCGCCCAGTTGCCACGGTGGCCCCGCGAACTCCTCCTCGGCGGGGTGGACGGACCGCGTGCCGCCGCCCCGCAGACCGGTCTCGTAGAGGTTCCACCATCCTGAGGAGTCGGAGATCAGGTAGAGGTGGGCGTCGTCCTTCCAGGCGGGGGCGAGCACGGATTCGGCGGGCCCGCCTCGCACGGTCCATTCCTCGCCGCTGGAGAGGTGGACGACCCGCAGCTCGGTGCCGTTCCAGGGCATGAGCGGGTGGTCCCAGCAGATGTAGGCCAGATGCCGCCCGTCAGGGGAGATGGCGGGAGAGGCGTAGAAATCGCAGCCCGTGACCCATGTGCGAGGGTCGCCGCCGTCCAGCGGGATCGACACGATGGCCCGGGCCACCTCGCCGTGGTCGCCGTGCCGCTCGCGCACTCCCCACACCTGGCCGTCGTGCACGACGAGGTCGGCGTAGCGGCAGCCGTCGGCGGTGAGCGGCTCGGGCTCACCGCCATCCGCCAGAAGGTACAGGCGCTGGTCGGTCAGGTTGGCGAAGACCACCTCGCCGCCGGGGGTCACGGTGTAGGGCCGGCCGCCGTACTCATGCACCCGGGTGCGCGCGCACCACGGGGCCCGCAGCAGCTCACGGTGGGTGCCGTCGGCGGCGCGGCACACGATCGTGGTGCGTCCGCCCTCCTCTGGGCGGTCCTCTGTCCACCACACCCGGCCGCCCCGGACCGTGGGCCAGCTCGGACGCACGCCTGCGTTGGCCACGTCTCTGGTCGTGATGGGGGAGGGCCGGAAAGGCATACCCGCATCCTGCCGGAAGATCGGCGAGCGTGCTGGCCGGATCTTGGATCAGGGGCACCCCGCGGGCGGTGGTGGAGCCGTGGGCAGGTCGAGCCCTGTCCTGCCGAACCACTTCCGCAGCAGCCGGGCGGCCGTGCCGTCCCGCCACATCTGGGTGATCACCCGGTCGACGGCCTGGCAGCTGGCGATCTCGCCCTCCTTGAGGCCGACGCCCCACCGTTCCTCGCTGATCGGGTCGTTGAGCAGCCTGAAGCTGCCTGGGGCCTGTTCGGCGTACCCGGCC
>NZ_SMKO01000380.1 GCF_004348685.1 Nonomuraea deserti
AGACTCCTGGTGGGCGGCCAGTTGAGTCCCGGCTGATGGCCACGAGAATTCCCCGTGGATGGCCTCGGGTGCCCTGATCTCCACCCGCCCCTTGGGAGACCTCCCCGGTCCGGTTTGCTGATGTTTGCCGCATTTCGCAAGCCGACCGAAGAGGTCCCGTGACAAAGTCTGACAGAGAGATCATGAAGATCTTTGAGGCATACGACCTGACCAAGACCGTCCACTCCGCCGCGCAGCTGTCCGGTGCGGACCCCAAGACCGTCAAACGCTACGTCGAGCTGCGCCAGCTGGGTCTCAACCCGTATGAGCGGGCGGCCCGGCCGAAGCTGATCGATCCGTTCCTGGAGAAGATCGAAGAATGGGTGGAGGCGTCGAAGGCGAAGATCCGCGCTGATATCGCCCACGACAAGCTGATCGCGATGGGATACCGGGGCAGCCCCCGCTCCACCCGGCGAGCGGTCAACACCGCCAAGGCTGCGTGGCGGGCCGGGCGGCGGCGCACCTACCGGCCGTGGATCCCCGAGCCGGGCATGTGGCTGCAGTTCGACTGGGGCGAAGGCCCGCGGGTCGACGGAAGACGCACCTGGCTGTGGTGCGCCTGGCTGGCCTGGTCGAAGTTTCGGGTAGTGATCCCGGTCTGGGACTGCACGCTCGGCACCCTGGTGTCGTGCCTGGACTCCACGCTGCGGCGGATCGGCGGCGCCCCCACCTACGTGCTCACCGACAACGCCAAGACCGTGACCAGCGACCACGTCGCCGGGATCGCGGTGCGGCATCCGCAGATCGTGGCCGCGGGCCGGTACTACGGCTGCACCGTGGAGACCTGCGTGCCTTACGATCCCGAATCCAAGGGCGGGGTGGAGGCCACCGTCCGGCTCGCCAAGGCCGACCTGGTGCCCACCGAGGCCAACCTCCGCAGCCAGTACGGCAGCTTCGCCGAGCTGGCCGACGAATGCCGGACCTGGTGCGAGAAGATTAACGCCCGTCGGCATCGCGGCAGCGGCCAGATCCCCGCCGAGCAGCTGTTAATCGAGCAGCAGGCGCTGCACGTGCTGCCCGCCGAGCCGTTCGCGCTAGCGCTGGGCGAGCAGCGGATCGTCTACGACGACCAGACCATCAGCTTCGCCTCGGTGCGCTACTCCACCCCACCCGGACACGTCGACACCAAGGTCTGGGTGCGCGTGGTCGGCGAGGAACTCGTCATCACCGCCCGGGCCGCCGGCGGGGAGCTGGCCGAGATCGCCCGCCATCGCGTGTCTGTCCCAGGTAACCCACAGATCCTGGCCGAGCACTACCCGCACCATCCCAACGGGCGCAGCATTCACCAGCCGAAACCGCGGCCGCGCAACGAGGCGGAGGTCGCGTTCCTGGGCATCGGGCCGGGCGCCGAGCGGTGGCTGACCGAGGCCGGACCCGCCGGAGCCGTGCGCATCCGCGCCAAGATGGCCCGCGCCGTCGAACTGGCCGCGGTGCTCGGCGCTGAACGTGTCGATGAGGCACTCGGCCTTGCCGCGATCGCCGGCCGCTTCGCCGACGACGACCTGCCCGCCATCGTCGACCATCTGAGCGACCACCGGGCCGTTGGCGAACTCGTGCGCGCCGATGAGAAGCATTCGGCTCAGCCCGGCACCGCATCCTGGCAGGCCCTGGGCCAGTGACCACCCCACCACCTGCCCGGCCTGCCCGGCCGGGCGGGTGCCCGCGACGAGGAGAACCCCACCCATGACCTCGCCCACCCCACCGGCTCTGCCCGACGAACTTGACCGGCTGCTGCGCCGGATGCGCCTGCCCTACCTGCGCAAAGCCGCCCCCGACGTGCTGGCTACCGCCCGCGCTCAACGTTGGGACCCCGCTGAAGTCCTGCGCATTCTCATCCACGAGGAGGTCACTGGCCGCGACGCGGCCACCCGGCGGCTGCGCCGCACCTCGGCCAACTTCCCCACCGGCAAGACCCTCGCGTCCTGGCGACCGGAGGAATCCTCCATCCCCGAACCCACCCAGAACGCCCTGGCCACGCTGGAATGGATCGGCCGCGCCGAAAACCTCGTGATCGCCGGCCCGTCGGGCACTGGCAAATCGCACTTCACCGAGGGCCTGGCCCACGCGGCCATCGAGAAGGACCTACGCGTGGCCTGGTTCACCCTGGAAACCCTCACCACCACGATCGGCAAGGCTAAAGTCGACGGATCCATCGCGCGCACCGTCGCCCGGATCTGCCGCGCCGACCTCATCGTCATCGACGACATCGGGCTGCTCCCGGCCGGAACCGACGCCGCCGAGGCGTTCTACCGGATCATCGATGCCGCCTACGAACGCCGCTCGATCGCGATCACCAGCAACATTCACCCGAGCGGGTTCGACACCATCATGCCCAAGACCCTGGCCACCGCCTCGGTCGACCGGCTCCTCCACCACGCCCACCTGGTCCTGACCAAGGGCGATTCCCACCGGCTCGCCGAGGCTCTGGCGGGCAAGGGCGTCACCCCATTGACCTGACCACCCATCAGGACCACCCCGGCCATCAGTATGGATTTCTGATGGCCACCAGTTGAGAGAACCCAAGTCCACCTACCTGGGGATCTTCATGGCCGTTGACA
>NZ_SMKO01000381.1 GCF_004348685.1 Nonomuraea deserti
CGCGAGCCTGTTCCGCAGCGCGTACGCGGTGAGTAGGTGGACAACCCGCCGGCTGATGGTCTCGACCCGAGACAGCTCTTCCAAGAGGTTGAGGGTCCATTGGGACTGGTGATCCGTGTCATGATCACTGACTGTCTTCGACTCCGCTACGAGATCGGTCAGGTCGCGGATCTGCTGCTCGACCCACTGTGCCAGGTCCTTGGGTACCGGCGCGGACTGCGACATCAGATTTACTCCCTTGACGGTCTCGTCTCTAATGACTAGAGTCGACTTCACTCGATGCTCTAAAGGCTAGAGCATAGACCTTGGGAGGAACAGACCATGCCGCAGACGTTCATCGTGGACCAGGCCGCGACTTTCCAGGCGGTTGCCTTCCTGGGCGCGGAGCCCCGGATTGAGTTCGGCACGCGGGACAAGCAGGAGACGACAACGGTAAGCCACCCGCCCGACATCGCGCCAGCGAACCAGGTAGACGCGCCGAACTGTGAGGGCTGCGGATCGCCCCTGGAAGCCCGTACGCACTCCGGTGGGCTTCCGAAGCGGTTCCACAACGATGCGTGTCGCAAGCGGGCTCTGCGTGCCTCTCAGCGGTCTACCGACCCTGTTGCCGGGCGTGCCGGTCCCGGGGTGCCGCGCGCGGGCGGGACGCAGGAGCGCGCGGCAGGCGGCCCGGGTTTGGCCGCCGGCCCCGGGGCCGGTTTGCCCGGTTCAGGCCACCCGGATCCCACCCGGACTTGGTACTACGCAAAGTTTGCGTCCACCCCAGGTCAGGTGCCCTATGGACCGGCTCGGAGGGCTGTCCGGTACGGGCTGCGTCAGCTTCTCAACCAGGTGTCAGAGATCGACCGTTGCAAGCGGTGCGGTCGGGATCTGCTCGGCGGCGCGGCGGCCATCGTCGTCAACGAGGGCACGGCTCACTTCTCCGGTGTCGAGACCTGCGGCCGGCTCTGGCTCTGTCCGGTCTGCGCTGCCAAGATCCGGGCTCGGCGCGGCGACGAGATCGCGGAAGCAGTCGGCCGACACATGAGCAACGGCGGTGGTGCGTACTTCGCCACTGCGACCCTTTCCCACGACCAGGGCGACGCGCTCACTGCGTCTCTCGACGTGCTCACCAAGAGTTGGCGAGCGCTCGCGTCGGGCCGGGCCTACAAGGACGAGCAGGAGCGCTTCGGAGTGCTGGGCAACATCCGCGCCACCGAGATCACCCACGGTCGGCATGGCTGGCACCCGCACATCCACGCCGTGATCCTCACCGCCGCTGAAGTCGACGTGCTCAACCTCTGCGACTGGTTTGGCCGGCTCGATGCCCGCTGGTCCCGTGCCCTGGTTCGCTACGGGTGGACACCCGGCCTTCTCGGTCGTCGCTTCACCCTCTACCCGGTTACCCGCTCACCTGGTGGCCTGGCCGCCTACGTCACCAAGGTCCAAGAGTCCGGGCTCGGTAACGAGATCGCTCGCTCCGACATGAAGGGCACCCGGCGTAAGACTTCGCGCACGCCGCTACAGATCCTCGCGGACTTCGGCACCGACGGCTTGGCCGCTGACCTCGATCTCTGGCACGAGTACGAGCGGGCCACCGCCGGTAAGAGCGCGCTGCGCTGGTCGCGTGGACTGCGGGCACTGCTCCTGCCCGACGTCGACGAGCAGACCGACGAAGAGATTGCGGCCGAAGAGGTCGGCGGCGACACCGTGGCCTACCTCCTGCCGCACACCTGGTACCGCCTGGCCGACATTCCCGGCGCTCAGTCGGCGGTGCTCGACGCGGTGGAGTCGGACGGCTGGGAGGGACTTATCCGCGTATTGGTCGGCTACCGCGTCGGTGTCGACGGGCTACTCGCGCCCGACGAGTGGGCCAACCAGGAGCACGTGTGACCGGCGGCTAAGTCTGACTTTTCCTCCAACTTGCTCCTACGGATGATCACGCTTTCTGACGCATCCTAGGAAGGCCGAACGGGCGCGAAATCCCTTACGCCACAACGGGTTTCACGACAGCAAGTGGCCTGAGAGCCATCTCCGCCGTGAGTCCGCACACCGTGGAGCGGGCCTGCCCTCCGGTGACAAGGTGGAGCACCCTACGTCTGAACGACCTTGGCACCGGAGGGCAGGTCTGCTCGGCTCCGCCCGGACTCACGGTGGAGATGGCGAACCGCGCAACCACCCACCACCGCAAGATCCGAACGACCCCCGGCCATCTCTGTCGAAGATCCCCCGCCCGGAGGGCATCACTTCCGCTTTGACCGTGGTGGCGGCCATACCTCTTCCCAGACTTCCTGGGCCAGTCCGGACCCGTTCCGGTTCTGCGCGGCCGTGATCGTTACCCCGGTGGCTTTCGCCACGGTGTCGCCGCCGCGAGCCTGTTCCGCAGCGCGTACGCGGTGAGTAGGTGGACAACCCGCCGGCTGATGGTCTCGACCCGAGACAGCTCTTCCAAGAGGTTGAGGGTCCATTGGGACTGGTGATCCGTGTCATGATCA
>NZ_SMKO01000382.1 GCF_004348685.1 Nonomuraea deserti
TTGGTCCCCGCCCCGACGTGCGTCGGTGGGTCTTGCTCACCGGGGTGCGAAGCTCGGGGAAGACGCCCAAGGGCCCCTGTTCCGTCTGGGGGAGCAACCGGGCAAGGGGAAGACCGGACGGGTGAACGCGAGTGAACTCTTCGATGAGGCCTCGTCAAGGAGAGCCCTGGGCGACGGGATGAGGACCAGGGTGGCAGGGCCTGGCCGCTGGAAGAGGCGGCAAGCGGCGTCCAGAACCTCTGATCTGGGCGTGTGAACACCGCTGGCCTCGGGGTTTAGAAGGGCGTCCTCCCCGGTCGTGTCTCGTGTGCGCGGAACGTGGAAACCTCGTCGAGGTCCAGGCCGTTGGTGGCCTGGTAGGCCGATCGCGAGATGGGCGGAATCCCTCGGCGGGACAGGATGCCCAAGAAGCGGATGCCGGTGGCCGAAAGGCAACGGGACCTGCGACGGTATGGCTGCTCCTTCAGGCGGCCCGTTGCGGGGAACCGGCCGGATGCCGGACACATTGCGTCCGGGCTCGAAAGGGCGCTGACGTGGGCAGGTGAGCCTTTGAACGCCGAGGCCGAGGGCCTTTCGAACCGAGGGGCAAGTTGGACACCATTACGGTGAACGGACCCGAGGGCATTCTCGACTGGGACACCATCGACTGGCGGACCCATGAGCAGAACGTAGTGAGGCTGCGGCGCAGGATCTTCAAGGCGACGCGGGAGGGGGACTGGGCCACGGTCCGGTCCTTGCAGAAGATGATGCTGAGGTCCTGGTCGAACACGCTGGTCAGCGTCCGCCAGGTCACCCAGCGCAATACCGGGCGCCGGACGGCCGGGATCGACGGTGAGGTCGCTTTGACCTCGCAGGCCAGGGCGGAGGCGGCGGTGCACGTGCACCGAACCCGAGCGTCCTGGGATCCGCTGCCGGTCCGGCGCGTGCACATTCCCAAGGCCAGTGGAAAGCTCCGCCCGCTCGGCATTCCAGTGATCATGGACCGGTGTCATCAGGCACGGGTTCGTCACGCGTTGGAGCCGGAATGGGAGGCCCGGTTCGAGCCCAGATCGTATGGGTTCAGGCCGGGCCGGAGCTGCGCTGATGCGATCGACACCTTGTTCGTCACCCTTCGCGGCCCTCGGGCCAACCGGGTGTGGATCTTAGATGCCGATCTGTCGGCCGCGTTCGACAACATCAACCACGAACAGCTCCTCGACGCGCTCGGCGGGTTCCCCGCCAGGGACCTCATCGCGCGCTGGCTGAAGGCCGGGGTGGTCGAGGACGAGATGTTCACGCCCACCGACGAGGGCTCGCCCCAGGGCGGTGTGATCAGTCCGCTGTTGATGAACGTGGCACTCCATGGGCTGGAGGAGGCCGCAGGGGTCCGTTACCGCATGACCGGTGTGACGGCCGGTCGGGCGCGGGAAGGGACTCCGGTTCTGGTGAGGTATGCCGATGACCTGGTGGTCTGCTGTTACTCCGAGCAGGAAGCCTACCGGGTCAAGCAGCGGCTGGCTCAGTGGCTGGAGCCGCGAGGACTGGTCTTCAACGAGGACAAGACGAAGGTCGTCCACGCCGGCGAAGGCTTTGACTTCCTGGGTTTCAGCGTTCGCCGCTACTCCAACGGCAAGCTGCTGATCAAACCAAGCCGGGACGCGGTCAAGCGTATTCGCAAGAGGCTCACCGATGAGACGCGCAGGATGCGGGGCTCCTCGGTGAGGGAGCTGATCTCCAGGCTCAACCCCATCATCCGGGGCTGGGCCGCCTATTACCGGGGTGTGGTGGCCGCTCAGATCTTCAACGAATTGGACCACCACGTGTGGTGGCTCACCTGGCGGTGGGCCGTCCGCCAACATCCCAACAAGTCGAAGAAGTGGATCAAACGCCGCTACTTCGGCAAGCACAACCGGTTCCGGGACGACCACTGGGTGTTCGGCGAACAGGTCGGCGATCACGCCCGTTACCTGGTCAAGTTCTCCTGGACACCGATCGTCCGGCACCAGCTCGTCCGGCCCGGAGCGTCCCCCGACGACCCAGACCTGATCGAGTACTGGGCCAAGCGGCGCAGGAAGGTCACGCCCCCGCTGGACGGCTACAACCTCGCCCTGCTGACCAAGCAGGACGGGCGTTGCCCGCTCTGCGGGGAGAATCTTCTGACCGCTGACCAGCCGCCACAGTCCCCGAACCAGTGGGAACGCTGGTGGCTGGGTGTTGCTCGGCGGGCGATCGCCGCCGACTATCTCACCCACGAGCGGCACGGCACGCCGGACGGCAAGCGAACACGCATGGTGCACACCTCCTGCTACCGCACCCTCCGGGCACGCAACCGCAGGAGACCGGCCACATTCTCACCCGCCGAGCCCTCGGGGCTTGCTTGAGCCGTGGTGCGGGGAAAGCCCGCTTGCCCGGTTCTGAGGGGGCGGCGGCACGGCAACGTGCCGCCGCTACCCGACACTG
>NZ_SMKO01000383.1 GCF_004348685.1 Nonomuraea deserti
GGCCCGGATCGGGGCCGAGGATCGGGGAGTCGTTCGCCTGTTCCTGCTCGCGGCGCTGGTCCGCGCACCTGCCTGCCGGCGTCCGCAGCGCGCGTCCACACGCCGTCTGTGGACAAGCGCCGCTTCTTGGTACGCGCCGCTTCTTGGTACGCGCCGCCTGTCGGCACGCGCCGCCTGTTGAAAGGCGCCGCCTGTCGGGAGGCACTCAGCGGATGAGTGCCCGTCGACAGGCACGCATCCGCTGGGGGCACCAAGGGGGTGCGCGAAGACTCGCCCTGCCAAGCGTGATCGTGACGGAAGGGTGGGCTCCGGGCGAGGGAGGCGCTCGCCCGGAGCCGGGGTCGGCCCTAAACGGGCATGCTGTACGTGATGCGGAAGCGGTCTCCGGGGACGACGATGTCGCTGGTCTCAACGGGACGATCGCCGGCCCAGTGAGTGCGCTCGATGTGCAGAACGTGAACGCCCGCCGCCAGGGCGAGCGCATCGCTCTCCGCAGGGCGGGGAACGCGGGTGTGCACGCTCTCGACGACCTCGGTGATCTTGATGCCGTGGGCGTACATCCTCGCCACCAGGCTGCGCCGCTCCTCCTCCGAATGTGCGGCGAACTCCATCGGCTCGTAGGAGGTGGCGAGCTGCAGCGGCTTGCCGTCGCCGCGATAGACGTAGCGCGTCTTGCTCAGCGTGGTCGCCTCGGTGAGGCGCAGCCGCCTGGCGATGTCGGGCCCCGCTTCGGCTGGTTCGCTGTGCCAGTCCCACGTCACGCGCCTGCCCTGGGACTGCAGGTCTGCCGCGAACGGGGCGGGGTGGTCCAAGAACCGCCATCGATGCAACGAGGTGAGGTCGGGGCGTTCCCTGACGTAATGGCCCGATCCCACGCGGCCGATGATGAGGCCTTCACCCGCGAGTACGCGGAGGGCGTGACGGGCGGCGGTCTCGCCGACCTGATATTTACGGGTCAGCTGCGCCCGCGACGGAATAGGCGCGCCGGGGGGAAGGGTGCCGTCGGTGATCTGTCGCCGGATGTCTTCGACGACACGCAGGTAGACCGGATCTGAGGTGGCCACTAGTCCATCCCTGGGGGTTCGTGTGAGGCGTTGCCCTATGTTGCCGTATTCGGCAGGTAACCGACCGTCATCGATGACTGCTGGAGCCCCAACTTTGCGATGGCGGAAAATTATCGGAGAAACCCTGTAACGCGGATGTAAGGGACGCCGATTCTCCGATAGAGGTCGTCGATGTGTGTACCCCCGAGCACATATCGGCGACCTCTTCCATGCCCATACCTGTCGCTCCAGCGGCTCGTGGATCGAGCGGGCCGGCTGCGGCCGGCCCGTGGGGTTCCGGAGAGGCGGCGCTGCAGGCCAGGGATGCCGCTTCGACTGCCCGGGCCCGTCACGCATGCCCCACATCCGCGCAGTTCGGACAGTACGGCACACCGCTTGTACGGCCAAATGCCCCAGCAGGGTCGCAGTACCGGCAGGGGGCTGCAATCAGCAGCACGCTTGTACCGAGTAACACCCTGGCCAGCCAGAACCGCGAAGAGACCGACCGCGCGCGGGGACGGATATGACGGCGGCGCATGCAGCGACCGGGTGACGGCGGCGCATGCAGCGACCGGGTGACGGCGGCGCACGCGGGGGTGGGGTGACGCCGGCGGCGCGTGCAGGGACCGGGATGAGGCGGCACGTGCGGGAGCGAGAGGAGGGCGACGCGTGCGGGACTGGGATGAGGCGGCACGTGCGGGAGCGAGAGGAGGGCGACGCGTGCGGGACTGGGATGAGGCGGCACGTGCGGGAACGAGAGGAGGGCGACGCGTGCGGGACTGGGATGAGGCGGCACGTGCGGGAGCGAGAGGAGGGCGACGCGTGCGGGACTGGGATGAGGCGGCACGTGCGGGAGCGAGAGGAGGGCGACGCGTGCGGGACTGGGATGAGGGCGTGTGGAGATCGGGAACGACAGCAGGGCCGGTCGGCGTATGACCGAGGGCAGGCAAAGGCTTACAAGCGGCACAACGCGCGCACAACGCAGGCAGCAGGGCGAGCGAAGGCGTAACGGCGCAGGAAATGGGCCGGACGAAGGCGCCGGCGGCGCGCGGAGTCGGCGGAGCGAAGGCATGAACGGCGGAGGAGTAGGCCGGGCGCAGATGTGACCAGCGCAGGAAGCGGGGCGGCCGAAGACGGCATCGGCGAGCAGAGCGGGGCGGGCGAAGACGGAAAACAGCGCAGGGAGCAGTGCGGGCGTAGACGCCAACGGCGGGCAGACTGGGGCGGGGGCGGACGAGAACAGCGCAGGGAGTAGGACGGGAGAGGGTGGCAACGGCGCGGGGGAGTCGCCGTGCGAAGGCATGAACGGCGGGGGAGTAGGCCGGGCGCAGATGTGATCAGCGCAGGGAG
>NZ_SMKO01000384.1 GCF_004348685.1 Nonomuraea deserti
GGGTGGGTGGGTGCGGCTCAGGTGACGGCGTCGAAGGTCACCGGGAGCCGCTGCGGGCCGCGTACCGTCAGGCTGGCGCGCCAGCTCAGCGTCTCGGGCGGCACCGCGAGGGCGAGCCCGGTCAGGCGGCCGGCGACGGCGGCCAGGGCGGCCCGGCCGACGATGCGCGCGAGCATGGCCCCGAGGCAGTAGTGCGGCCCGTGGCCGAAGCTGAGGTGGGCGTTGTCCTCCCTGGCGAGGTCGGGCCGGTCCGGGCCGGGGAAGCGGCGCGGGTCGCGGTTGGCCGCTCCCAGCGCCACCAGGATCGGCTGCCCCGCGGGGACCGCCGCCCCGCCGATCTCCAGCGGCTCCAGGGCGAAGCGCCAGGTCGCCAGCTCGACCGGACTGTCGTGCCGTAGCAGCTCCTCCACCGCCCGGTCGATCAGCTCCGGCCGCTCCCGCAGCCGGCGGAGCTGGTCGGGGTGCCGCAGCAACGTGTACGTGCCCAGCCCGACGAGGCCGACGGTCGTCTCATAGCCGGCCACGAGCAGCAGGAAGATCATCGACAACATCTCGCTCTCGGACAGCCGCTCCTCCTCGTCAACGGCGACCGTGATCGCGCTGATGACGTCGTCCCCCGGCTCGCGCCGCTTGGCCGCCGCCAGCTCGCTCACGTACGCGCCCAGACGGCGCAGCGCCTCCGGCCTGGCCTCGTCCCTCCCCTCCCCCGAGGTGACGACGGCCGTGGTCCACCGCTGGAAGTCCGTACGGTCGCCGGCCGGCACGCCGAGCACGTCGCAGATCGTGGCGAACTGCAACGGCGAGGCGAGGTCCCCGATCAGTTCGGCTCCGTCACTCGCGCGGAACCCGTCGATGAGCGCGCCGGCCCGTTCCTCGATCCGCGGCCGCAGGGCGGCCAGCCTGCCCGGGGTGAAGTAGCGGGCGACCAGGCGGCGCAGCCGGGTGTGCTCGGGCGGGTCCGTGGTGAGCAGGTGGGTGCCCAGCCCCGCACGGTCCTCCAGCGGCCTCCCGCGGCCCGCCTCCTGCCAGTCGGGCGGCGCGTTGCGCGGGTCCTTGCTGAGCCGCGGATCGGCCAGCGCGGCACGGGCGTCGTCGTAGCGGGTCACGAGCCAGCCGTACAGGCCGCTGCGCAGCGTCACACGGTGGGGCACACCCGACTCCCGCAGCCGGGCGTACGCGGGATAGGGGTCGGCCAGCACCCCGTCGTAGTCGGGCAGCATCTCCTCAAGCATCCATCCCCCACAGATCGGGCCCGGTCCTTACCGTTCCCGTCCTACCCCGGCTCCGCGTCGTGCGCGCCTCCTGCCTGGGCACGCACAACGCCGAGCCGCCGCTGCAACAAATGCCGCTGACAGCTGGTCGAAAGGCTAGATGGGGCCCGGGTCGCAATCGTGCAGCACGCCATAACGACGCTGCGCGACCCGCATCAACTCGGTGAGATCCTTGATGGCGTCACGCCCCTCGGCCACCTTTTTGAGATCGATGCGAATCCAGGGATCCGTGTCACCGCAGGAAAAACGGGAAATCACGTAATACGGACGTCCGCCCAGCATGTCGTTGCCCGCGTAGGCGGCGAATCCCTCACCGAGGTCCGCGGGCAACTCGGTGGGCTTGGCCATGGCCCAGTTTTCGCGGGTGAGCTCGAGCCGCTTGACGCTGTCGTCGATCTTCGACCACCACACCCCGACGGGATCGCCGTTCTTACCCCCTTCGACCAGGCAACCACCGTCGTCACGCCACCGCCCGTCCTTCCGCTCGGTATACGCCCGCGTGTCGCCGCTGACGCGACGATAGGACTCCTGCGAGACGAATTCGCACCAGTACGGGGGCTGGTCGACGACCGGACGGAGGTCGTGCGGAGCCGCTTTCGAATCACCGCCGGAGCACGAGGAAACGGCGACCATCGTCAAGAGCGCCGAAACGACGAGTTGCCGCCTGTTGATCACGGTTATCCTTAATCAGAAATCCGATAGGACCGGCGAGCCTCCTCGGCTCCATCATTCATGATGCCTTCCGAGAAGGCTTTGTGACTGTTGAACCCGGAGTGATCCCCCGCCCAGTTCAGGAAAGCCTCGTACTCCTCCGGCGTCATTTCCATGATTGGCTTCATGTTGCCGTTCTCGTCCGTGAACGAACGTCCCTTGAGGCCTTGGCCGTCGTGCTGGCCGTGCGCGACCGTGGCCGTGGCCACCATCTGCTCCATCAACCGGTTGACCAGCTCCCGGTTCTCCGTCGCCGTGGCGTACGACTCGTCCAGCATCTTGCCGTTCTTGAAGAACCCGGCGATCCAGCCCGCCCCCTTGTCGAACGCGTACGTCC
>NZ_SMKO01000385.1 GCF_004348685.1 Nonomuraea deserti
GGCCGGGGCCGGTCGTGGGGCGGGCGTACAAGTTCCTGCTCGATCTCAGGCTCGACAAGGGCATGATCGGCAAGGAGGCGGCCACCGAGGCGCTGCTGGAGTGGGCCAGGTCAAACGACCTCGGCACGTGACGTGGTGGTGATCATCCGGTAGGCGAGCGCCGCCGCCGGGTAGCCGACCGAGATGATCAGCACGGCGGCGTACGACTTGCCGTCGGCGGGCAGGATCACCGCCGACAGGGCGGCGGCGAGCACGTACATGCCGTTGAAGAGCATGTCGTAGATGGAGAACGCGCGGCCCCGGTAGATGTCCTCGACGTCGCGCTGGACCGTCGTGTCGGCGCAGATCTTGACGCTCTGCCCGGCCAGGCCCAGCACGAACCCGGCCACCGGCAGCCCCCACTCCTGGAACGGCAGCACGAGCACCGCCGTCAGCACACCGGCTCCGACCAGCGCCATCTGCACCCACCGCTCGATCCCGAACCACTCGGTCGTGTACGGGGTGACGATCACGGCGAGGGCGGTGCCGAGGCCGGCGCCGACCACGACCAGGCTGACCCCGCGCAGCGCGGTCTCGGCGTCGCCGTCGGCGAAGTAGTAGCGGTAGAGGATGATGCCGAGCGCGGTGGACATGCCGAACAGGAAACGGTGCGTGGCCATCGCGCCCAGCGTCGCGGCGGCCACCCGGTGCCGCAGCAGGTGCTTGACGCCGTCGGCCAGCCCGGTGACCACGTTGCGCAGCTCCTGGCGTGCCTGCGGCTGGTCGGGGTCGGGCCACGGGCCGAGGAGCTGGCGCTCCATCGTCCGCGCCACCAGGGCGCTCAGCGTGAACACCACGCCGGACGTGGCCAGCAGCAGCGCCACGCCGAAGTCGCCGCCGCCGAAGATCTCCCGCAGCAGGAACCCGACGCCCGCGCCGATGAACGTGGCCACCGTTCCCGAGGTGGGAGTGACCGCGTTGGCCGCGATCAGCCGCTCCGGGGGGACCACGTGCGGCAGCGAGGCGCCGAGCGCGGCCAGGAAGAACCGGTTGACGCCGAGCACCAGCAGCGCCGCACCGTAGAACAGCGGGTCCGGCACGTCGGCGACGATCAGCCCGGCGGCCACGAGCAGCAGCAGACCGCGTACGAAGGGCGCGACGACCAGGATCTGCCGCCGCGACCAGCGGTCGATGAACACGCCGACGAAGGGCCCGAGCACGCTGTAGGGCAGCAGCAGCACGGCCAGTCCCGCGGCCACCTCGAGCGCGGTCGTCTGGTTCTCGGGGCTGAAGAAGGCGAAACCGGTCACGCCGAACTGGAAGATCCCGTCGGAGAACTGGGAGACCAGCCGCGTCCCGAACAGGCGCCGGAAGTCTTTGCCCCGTAGGACCACGCGGAGATCGGCGACGAACGACACCCCGTCAGCCTAGCCCCGCGCCCGTCGTTCAGGACGCGCGGATGCCGGTCCAGCAGGTGAACCCCGGGTTCCGCACGGCACAGATGATCACGTACGCTTCGAAGCGTGACGACTGAGGAACACGTTGTGCTGGTCGATCGCAGTGGCCACGCGCTCGGCACCGCGCCGAAGACGTCGGTGCACTCCCGCGACACCCCCCTCCACCTGGCCTTCTCCAGCTACGTCTTCGATCGGGAAGGCCGCGTCCTGCTCACCAGAAGGGCCGACCACAAGATCACCTGGCCGGGCGTCTGGACCAACAGCTGCTGCGGCCACCCGCTGCCGGGCGAGCCGCTGGACCGCGCGGTCATGCGCCGGCTCGCCTATGAGCTGGGGCTGAAGGCCGAGCGCGCCGATCTGGTGCTGCCCGGTTTCGCCTACCGCGCCGTCATGGCCAACGGCATCGTCGAGCACGAGCTCTGCCCGGTCTTCCGGGTCACGGTCGACGCGCCCGCCGTGCCCAACCCCGACGAGGTGGGGGAGGTGTCGTGGATGCCGTGGAAGGAGTTCGCAGAAGGCGTGCTGAACGGCCTGCTGGCGATCTCGCCGTGGTGCAGGGAGCAGGTGCCGCAGCTGGCGGAGCTCGGCTCCGACCCGCTCACCTGGCGGCCGGCCCCCGCCGGCGAGCTGCCTCCGGCCGCCCGCCTCTGAGCCTTGGGCGCCGCGACCCGTTCGGGGTGCGGTTCGGGCGCCGCGACCCGTTCGGGGTGCGGCGCCCACGGGACGGTCAGGTGGTCAGCGTTCTCAGCGTTCGACCTCTCCGCGGATGAATTTCTCGACGTAGTCGCGGGCCTGGTCGTCGGAGTACTGCTCGGGGGGTGACTTCATGAAGTAGGAGGAGGCCGACAGGATGGGGCCGGCGATGCCGCGG
>NZ_SMKO01000386.1 GCF_004348685.1 Nonomuraea deserti
GCCGAGCTCCTTGGCTCGGTAGAGGGCCAGGTCGGCGGCGGCCAGCAGCTCGATCAGGTCGTCGCCGTGCACGCTCATCAGCGCGACGCCGACCGAGATGGTGACCCTGATCAGGGCGTCGTCGGCGGGGATGGCCATGTGGCCGATGCGGGTGCGCAGGCGCTCGGCGACCCGGCGCGCCTCGTGGATGTCGGCCCCGGGCAGGAGCACGACGAACTCCTCACCGCCGAACCTGCCCACCACGTCGTAGTCGCGCAGCTGGCTGCGGAGCGTGGCCGCCACCCCCACCAGCACCTGATCGCCCACCAGGTGGCCGTGGGCGTCGTTGACGCGTTTGAAATGGTCGATGTCGATGATCAGAAGCGCCAGGGTGTCGCCGGTGCGGCGTGCCCGGACGATCTCGGTGTCGGCCTCGCGCTGCCAGGCGGCCGCGTTGAGCAGACCGGTCTTGGCGTCGGTGCGGGCGGCGGCCTGGAGCTGGGCGTGCAGGAGGCTGCGCTGCAGCAGCACCACCGGCGGCAGGGCGAGGAGCAGCAGCACCAGGTTGACGCCGCAGCCGATCGACACCGTCACGCCCAGGCAGAGCTCGACGATGTCGAGCAGCAGGCTCTCCTTGTTCCACAGCACCTCGCGCCAGGGTGTCTCGGGGTCGGCGGTGTGTGCGGCGATCGCGATCAGGGAGATGTTGAGCAGCGAGAAGAGCGCGGCCGCCGCCACCGCGTAGAAGATCGACCCGCCGTCGCCCTGCGACAGCGCCCACGGGTCGTCGACGACATGGTGGAACGCCAGGGAGGCCACGCACCCTGCCAGGCCGATGGCGGCCGAGCTGAACACCCGCCTATAGAGCACCGTCGCCTTCACGCGCACCTGCAGCAGGATCTGCAGCACGATCGGCGAGAAGAGGGCGTAGACCGGCGGCAGCAGCAGCGCCACGGGCAGCCACCAGGCCGAAAGCAGGTCTCGCGCGACCCCGGCGGGCATCCCGAGGCGCCTGGTCGCCTCGATGCACACCGCGCCGCACCCCATGAGGGCGCAGAACATCAGCAGGTCCCGCCATCGCAACGAGGTGGACGCCCCGAGCACCACCATCGCGATGAGATCGAGACCGACGATCGCGCACAAATAGACCACGAGCGGGCGGCGTTGCCCAAGCAACGGCCATCGACCAGCGAGTGTTGACACACCGTCATGAGACTTGATCGAGGCGTGACCAGTCGCCGCCATCGCATCTCCTCCCTAACTAACGATGTGTAACACAATAATTGCGGAGTGTGCGTTGCGCGATGGGAACCGATACGTTGATACGGACCCACTCCCGCTCAGTCCATGAGCGGGCGGTGTTGTGGAGCCGTGCTGGAAAGGAGCAGCCATGGTGCGGGGCGTGACCTGGACCTATCAGGTGCTCTAGCCGCCTGATCAGAGCTACACTCCATCGGCCGCCCTCGGGGTGCCAGTTCGGGCCATGCCGGTGCCCCCTCCCCCTCCGCTCAAGCCACGCCTGCCTGCTCTCCCAGCGTGTGATCCATCCCCTCCTCGTCGTCCCTGTGACATGCGATAACCACCCGACCGGCCTACCAGCGACACCCCACACCCCGCCCTTTCCGGGCCGGCCCTTCATCGGTGCGCGGCCCTCGAAGGCACCATCCGATCCAGCCCACCGGCAACGCCCTGACCCCTGGGTGCGGCCGTGCCGGGCATGCTGGGCAGGGGGCATCGGGCGGTGCCGATGCCCCCGTGCACGGGTCTAGGCAGCCACGCGTTCCTCCAGCTTCAACTGCTGCTCGTCGTCGTCAGAGCCTTTGTCTCCGGTGGCGGACCGATCGGCTTCGGACCCCAGGATGCGAACGGTGTCGCCCTTCGACTGAGCGCGAACTCCGGCGCTGCCGCCCTTCGACCGGGCGGAGACTCCGGCGGTGCCACGCCTCGACGGCGAGACGGCTTCTGCGGCGTGACCTTCCGGCCCGGCGAAAACACCGGCGGTGCCGCCCCTCGACGGCGAGACGGCCTCGGCGGTGCCGCCCCTTGACGGCGTGACCGCTTCGGCGGAGTCGCCGCTCGACGGCGGGACGGCTTCTGCGGAGTCGCCGTCCGGCCGGGCGAAAGCTCCCCCGGTGTCGTCCTGCGGCGGCGTGACGGCGTCGGTGGTGTCGGTTTCCGGGGTGGGCTCGGG
>NZ_SMKO01000387.1 GCF_004348685.1 Nonomuraea deserti
GTGGGCAGCGTCGTGGGCGGGGTCGTCGGCGTGCTCGGCTCCGGACGGCTGGTCCTGGTGGGCTCGCGTGTCGGCCTGCGGGTCGGCTCGCGAGTGGACGGTGGCGGCTCGGTGCCGGGCCGGGTCGGGCGCGGCCTGACCACGGGCGTGCTCGGCCGGCCGACGTGGGTGGCGGCCGGCGGCGTCTCCCTGAGCGACACGCTCGGCTCCGGCTCCGACGATGTCGGCGCGGCGGACGTCGGGGAGGCCGCCGTCGGGGTGCCCGGCGCCGGCACCGACGCGGACACCGTCGCGGGCGGCGGAAGGGCGGTGCCGCTCCTCGTGTCGGGCGGATCTCCCAGGACCACGAACGCCGACACCACGGCCGCCGCGGTCGCCAGCACCAGCCCGCCCGTCACCGCGAACTTGGTCGCGGGCGCCATCGTGGTGTGGAACAGGCTTGTGGAGCCGCCGTCGGCCACCGGCTGCGGCCTGGGCAGCAGCGCGGTGAGCGGCACGGTCAGGAGGCCGAGGCCGGCCCGTCCCCGCTGCTCCCAGTCCTCCCCGTACGAGGCCAGCGCGACGCCCTCCAACTCGGCCAGGAACACCCGCGCCGACTCCGGCCGGGCCACGGGATCCTTGGCCAGGCCGTGCTCGACGATCGGCCGCAGCGGCTCGTCCACCTCCTCGACCGGAGGCGGGACGTACTGGTGCTGGTAGGCCAGGGCGGCGACGTCGGCCCCCTGGAAGGGGCGATGGCCGGTCAGGCACTCGAAGAACACCAGCGTCGCGGCATAGACGTCGGTCGCCGGGCCGGCCGGGGCCTCGTCCCACTGCTCGGGGGCCATGTAGGAGGGGGTGCCGACGAGGTCGGCCGTCTCGCCGACGTGCGCGGCCACGCCGAAGTCGACGAGCTTGCTCTCGCCCTCCTGGGTGATGATGACGTTCTCGGGTTTGAAGTCCCGGTGCACGACGCCGCGCTCGTGCGCCTCGGCCAGCCCGAGCAGCGCCCCCTTCAACACCACGAGCGCCGACTCCGCCCCTGTCGCGCCCTCGTGCGACAGCAGCCGCCGGAGCGTGATGCCGTCGACCAGTTCCATCACGATGACGGCGTCGTCGTCGGCCTCGACATAGTCCAGCACGCGGGCCGTGTGCGGGCTGTCGATCTCCTGGATGACCTGCGCCTCGGCCCTGAACCTGCCGGCGAACTCGTCGTCCTCGCGCAGCGGGTCGGACAGGTGCTTGATCGCGACGGCCAGCCCGTCGGAGTCGCGTACGGCGAGCATGACCCGCCCGGTCCCGCCGTGTCCGAGTTCCCGGATCTCGGTGTAGCCGGGAACTTCCATTGGGGACCCCCTGACCCGAAAAAGATCCTGATGTCAGGACGCTAACCCGGTGTAACGCCGCGTGTCGACCCTCTTCGCCCGAGTGACCGGCCCCTGCCGCAATCGATATCTTTCCTCCTCCATAGAGTGGCTTCGTGGCGATCGACGATCATCTGCGCGAGTGGCTCGGCGCCTGGCCGCCCACGGAGAACCTCCAGGTCACCGGCTCCCGCCGGCGCACCCTTCCCGGCTGGGACGGCCAGATCTATCCGGCGCTCGGCGTGCGCACCCCGGACGGCGGCGTGCTGTCGGTGCCGCCGGAGCACGTGACCCGCGTGGCCGCCGCGCGGACGATGGCGGAGGTGCCCAAGATCGTCGGATACGCCGAGCGCAGCTGGTTCGAAGCCGTCTTCCGGTGGACCACCCGCCCGGCCCCGCTCCAGGACGCCGGGCAGTGGCGGCCCGCCACCGCCCCCGGCGTGCCGGCATGGCTGCACCCCTTCGGCGGGGATGTCCTGGTGGCCACCGACCCCTGCACGGGCGAGCACCTGGCGGGGGTGGGGATCAAACGGCACGACGCGTACGGGCACGAGCTCTCGGTGGTGACGGCCCCGGCGGCGCGCGGGCGCGGGCTGGCCAGGCGGCTGGTGGCGCAGGCCGCCCGGCGGGTGCTGGACGAAGGGGCGGTGCCCACGTACCTGCACGCCCTGTCGGTGCCGCCGGAGCACGTGACCCGCGTGGCCGCCGCGCGGACGATGGCGGAGGTGCCCAAGATCGTCGGATACGCCGAGCGCAGCTGGTTCGAAGCCGTCTTCCGGTGGACCACCCGCCCGG
>NZ_SMKO01000388.1 GCF_004348685.1 Nonomuraea deserti
GGCAGGGGCTTGGCGTCGGGGTTGAGGGGTACCCAGATCCGTTGCGTGCCCGTCAGCACCAGGGCCGGTCCCAGCCGGGGCGGCTGCCCCTTCCGGTGCTGATCGCGCGCGACCTCGTCCTCGTGCCGCCCGCCGTCCGGGCGCTGTCGCCCGTCCTGGCGCTGTCCCCCGTCGTGGAGCGCGTCGTCGCGGGCATCGTCGCGGGCGTCGTGGCGGGCATCGTCGCGGGGGCTCTCGGCCGGGACGGGATCAGGTGTGGCGACGGGCGCGTCGGCGCTCGCCGCGAGTCTTCTCAACCTCCGCAGCGCCTCGGTGTCGATCGGCTTCCCGGCGACGGGCTTGCGGCTCTCCGCCGTCTTGATCGGCACGACCGCGTCCCGCGCGGCCCGTACCTCGGCGTCCGTCTCCCCGAACGATGTGCGCCTGTCACCGGGCTCCGGCACGCCGGTGCCGCCAGGGGCGCCAGGGGTGGCGGAGGTGGCGGGGGTGCGAGCGGTGCCAGGCGCGCCGGGGGCACCGGACGGCACGGGCGAGCGGTCGTGACGGCGTTCAGCGCCGCCTGAGAGCCCCTTCTCGCGCCGGATCACGCCTCCCGCGGTGCTCCGGGCCGGGGAGGGGGGCGCCTGGTGTGCCTGAGCCTTGAGCGCCGGCGCGGTGCCGCGGCGCGTGCCCCAGCCGGGACGCGCGCCGGACTGCTCGCCCACCGGGGCCTGTGCGGCGGCGGCAGCGGCGGCGGCCACGGCGGGCCGCACCTGGCGGGGCCCGGTGATCCGCTGGCCCTCGCGCCTGCGCTGCGCCTGGCGGGCCTTGCGCGGCTTCTTGGACTTGACCCTGGCGGGGGTGGCACGCCAGACGCGAGCGGAGAACGTGATGGTCTCGGGCTCGGCGCCGGGCGCGAGGCGGTACCAGGCTCTGGGCTGGCCGAGGTAGCGGAGCTGGGACTCGAGCAGCTCGGTGAGACGCTTGCCCTCGATGACGGGACGGGTGGACAACCACGTGACGATCCCGGGCGGGACGAGGAACAGCACGTGCCACGGCATCTCCAGCGGCACGCCCACCAGGACCAGCAGCAGCGACCACGGAACGAACACCCCGACGAAGACGCCGATCCAGACGATCGGCAGCGGCATCGGCAGGCGCAGGTCGTACAGCTTGTACAGCCGCTTCTCTATCCGCCAGATGTTCGTATACGTGGGCAGGTCCACACGGCCCTCCTCTCGCCCGCTCGTTCATGACCGCCGGGGAGCGGTCTCAACCCTTACGTGATGCCCAGCGCGCCGGCGATCGCCTTCGCCGTCACCTCGATGATGTTGGGAACGTAGAAGATCACTCCGATGGCCACGGCCAGGATGAGGAACTGCACGAACCGCGTGATCTCGCGGGTGAAGAGGAAGAACAGCGCCACCACGGAGACGACGACCAGGAACAGCGGCGCGAAGAACGCGCGCAGGAAGTCGGCGAGCCCTCCGGTGTCGATGCCGGTCGACACCGGTGTCGGCGTCATCTCGATCAAGGTGAGCAGTACGGTCTTATAGGTCACTTCTTGTCCTCCCGGGGGGTACCGATCAGCAGCGTGGCCATGCCCTAATCAGCGACCCGGCCGGCGCCGCGGATGTCGGCGACGAACCACTTGTCGCCCTGCTTCTCGACGGTCAGGCGGTAGGCCTGCTCCAGACGCCCGCCGGCCGCCGCGGGGTCGGTGGAGTCGGGAGTGGGCGGGACGTCGCCGTTCGGCACTGTCCACACCACCACCGCCTGGATCTCTCTGGTGGCACCCCCCACAGGCACCACGACTTCCTTGAGTTCTGCGAAGGTGAAGGCGCCACCGAAGCTCGGCAGGCTCTTGCCGGCGGCGACGTAGCGCTGCAACCCGGCGGCGTCACCGTCGGCGTAGTCCTTGAAGAAGCCCTCCAGCTGCGGCTTGAGCTCGGCCGCCGCCGCGTCGTCGGTTTCGGGCGCGGCCACCTGGGGGAGGC
>NZ_SMKO01000389.1 GCF_004348685.1 Nonomuraea deserti
TCCGTGCCTTGCTCACCGGCAGCGTGACCGCACACCAGGCGCAGACGGTGGGGATCGCGGTCGACGGCCGGCTGCTCCAGGTACGGGCGACGGACTCGGGCATCGAGGTGAGCCCGCATGAGGGCGGAGATCTCGATGCCGTCCTACGCGCCGAGGCCTCGATTGTTCTCGGGCTGGCGGCGGGTGCGCTCACCCTCGACGATGTCCGTGAGCTCGTCGAGATCGAAGGCGATGAAGCTGCCGTACGAGTCCTTTTCAAGGAGAGCGGCCGGAATGCGGAGGTAAGGGATCGCGGGCCGGCGTTATAGCTGCTCGAGACGGTGAACTGGGCCGATAGCGGGTGCCCACATCGTCCACACGCCGCTGGATCCGGCCTGGGGCCCGGCCGCCGCCCTGGACGACACCCAGGTGAAGCAGGCGCCGGGTCAGGCCGTTGCCTGCGAGGTTGACTCCTGAGCAGCGGGCCGTGGCCGTGGTCCAGGCCGCCGGGGTGCGCAAGGCCAAGAAGACGAGGGTCGTTCAGGTGCTGCGAGCGATGCCTGGTTATGGTCCGGCGCAGGTCGCCGCGTTGATGGCGAATCTGCGGGGTCGAGATGGCGACGGGTCGGCGGCCCGGAGCAGGCGCAGCGCGAGAGGCTGCTCTGCGCTTGCGCAGTAGCTGAGGATCCTGGTTGCAGGACCTGGTCCTGCAGACGCTGTCGTAGCTCGGCTTGCTCGGGCGTGAGCGGATCGTCCGGGCGTCGGATACGGGCTCCCAAAACGGGGTTACCGCTGACCAGGGTCGCGCAGCGGCCCGGAAGCTGCCCTCGTGGACGGGCAGGGAGAAGTTGTAGCGGCCCAGGAGGTTCAGCCACTCAAGCCGGGCGGGGCGAGACAGTTATCGAGTGCCGGAGCAGGAAACGTTCGCCCCGTTCGTGGAGTGAGTTCCGCGTAACTGGTGGGCTGTATCTTGGCGCCGTGGATTACCTGGGTGTTCTTCGGCGCGAACTGGATGCGTTCGGTGCCGTACTGGATGGTGATTTGTCGGCTCCGGTCGAGCACTGCGGTGGTTGGAAGCTGGCGGATCTGGCCGCGCACATGGGAGCGGGGAACCTGTGGGTCGTCGCGGCGGTGCGGGAGGGGCACGGCGACAGCTACGACGAGGGTGCCGCGCCCCGTGACCGGGTTGGCCTCAAGGCCTGGTACGCCGAAACGGCGGACGCACTCGTGCAGGCCCTGTCGGTCGATCCCTCGACCGGGGCGTGGACGTTCTTCCCGCCACACACGGTCGGGTTCTGGCGTCGGCGCCGCAGCCAGGAGACACTGATGCACCGATGGGATGGCGAGCACGCGCTCGGCTCGGCGACGCCGATGGATCCGGTGCTCGCCGCCGACGGTGTCGCCGAGGTCTTTGACACCATGGCGCCCCGCATGATCTCAAGGGGGGCCGCCGCCTATCCCGAGCAGGCCGTGCGGATCACCGCCACCGACTCTGACCGCTGCTGGACCTATGGGGCCGGTGAGCCGATCGCGGAGGTCTCGGGCACTGCCGAAGACGTGCTGCTGATGTTGTGGGGACGCAAGCCGCGAGACACGGGATCGGTGACCTGGGCTGGGGATCGTGCGGCGGGGTTGGGCGTGCTGGCCGGGCCGCTCGTCCCATGACTTGGGATCAGGCGAAGTCACCCTGCTGATGACCTCGTGCAGGCGGTAATCGGCGCGTACGGCGGGATCACCTGATTGCGGCGCCCGCGACGAGGCGCCGCGGTCCGCGGCGCGACCGGGATGGTGATCGCGCTGGGTGCCGCCCCGACCGGGGCGGCACCCAGGCGATACATGCGGGCGAAACAGGCGACGGGTCAGGCCGTTGCCTGCTCCCGCCTCCACTGCTGATCGGCCCAGGCGGGATCCAGCGGGGTGCAGGCGATGTGGTTGGTGTAGTTCGACAGCGTCTTCATGCCGACGCCGAGCACGATGTCCAGCA
>NZ_SMKO01000038.1 GCF_004348685.1 Nonomuraea deserti
CCGCGTCCCCGCGTCCCCGCGTCCCCGCGTCCCCGCGTCCCCGCGTCGAGGATTATCCCGGTGGCTGGACGCGTGAGGGGCACCGTGCCCGACTGCGCGAGGATTCATCGCTTACGGAGCTTCCATCGCCTGACCCCACGGGGATTGCAACGACCTGCCCGCACCCTCCGACGTGTGAGCGGGGCCGAGCGTTTCACGTGAAACAACGCATCAGGCTTGGCGTGGTTTCACGTGAAACAGCCGCACGTCACTCCTGCGCGTCCCGCATCGCCCGCACGGCCTCAGGCGCCATGGTGTCGATGATGCGCTCAAGGTCATCGATCGTCGCGAACTCCACGACGATGCGGCCCTTACGGCGTCCCAGATCGACTTTGACCTTGGTCTCGAAGTGGTCGGAGAGGCGGTCGGCGAGATGGGTGAGCCCGGGGGCGGTGGGCTTCGAGGGCTGGCGTTCGCGGGGAGCGTTCTGGGCGGCCTGGGCGCTCCCCATGGCGACGATCTCTTCGACCGCCCGTACCGAAAGGAGCTCTGCCACGATCCGTTGCGCGAGCTGGATCTGCTCCTCTACGGAGCTCAACCCGAGCAGAGCCCGCGCGTGGCCGGCGCTGATCACACCGGCGGCAACCTTGGGTTGGATTTCGGGCGGGAGGTTCAGCAGGCGGAGGGTGTTGGTGATGTGGGAACGGGAACGGCCGACCTTCTGGGCCAGCTGGTCGTGCGTCGCCTGGAAGTCGTCAAGAAGTTGCTGGTAGGCCGCGGCCTCTTCCAGCGGGTTCAGCTGCTCGCGCTGGAGGTTTTCGATGAGCGCGTCCCGCAGGAGGTCGGTGTCCTGCGTGTTGCGGACGATCGCGGGAACCGGGTCGAGACCGACCTGCTTGCACGCCCGCCAGCGCCGCTCCCCCATGATCAGCTCGTACTGCCCACCACCGACTGACCGCACCACGATCGGCTGCAGGAGGCCCACCTCGCGGATGGACTTCGCAAGCTCCTCAAGGCGTTCGCCGTCGAAGACCTCACGAGGCTGGCGCGGGTTGGGAACGATCGCCTCCAGGGCGATCTCCTTGAAGTACGCCCCGGCGACCGGCTTCGGGCCCGTCTCCGCCGTTGACCCGTTGGCCGAGGACGGGACCGCCCCCGTGCCGTCAACGATGGGACCGGTCGGGATGAGCGCCCCGAGCCCCTTGCCCAATCCCCGCCGCTGCTGACTCACTGCGTCTCCTCATCCAGCCGGTCGATTCCGGTCACTCCTGGAGAGGTTACCGTTGCGCGCCGGACGGAGTGTCCGCTCGCCACACACCGTCCCGTTGGATTTACCCCGAGACGATCACAAATCTGCCCAACTCATGACCGCCCCCGCGATCTCACGCGCTCTCCCCCGCACCAGCGAAGCCGGCGCGACGTCACGGTGATTGCTACGAGCCTGGGGAGCTCCGGCGAACGCCGGTTTCCCTTGACCCGCCGCACTGGCCGCCGCACGTCTGGATCAGCCCTCGTATGTCACGCCGGCCGCCGCACACCGGAATCAGCTCTCACATGTCGAGTCGGCCCGCTGCGCCGAGCCAGCCCCGAATGCCGGATCGGCAGCCCCGCTGCCATGTCAGCCCTCGAATGCCAGGGCGGCGCCGCACGCCGGGTCGGCCGCCGCACGCCGGGACAATCCTTCCTATGCCGAGTCACTCCTCGCACGCCGCGGTCAGTCTCGCATGTCAGGTCGGCCCGCTATGCCGGGTCGGCCCAGACGCAGAGTCGGTCACCGCACGCCGGGTCAGTCCTCCTATACCGAGCCGGCCGCCGATGCTGGGTGGGCCGCCGCACGCGGGGTCGGCCGCCGAGGCTGGGTTGGTCGGCGTATGTCGGGGTGGGCTCTCCGCGTGTAGCTCAAGGGCTAGGCGGTCCAAGTGAGACGGCGGGAGAGAGGTGAGCGGGAGTGTACGTTCCGCGGAGGTGACGTGAGCGGGTGCGGCTTGCTCGGACGACGTTGGGAACACTCCGGCGGTCGAGGCGCGGCGACCACGCCTTGCGGGGATGGTGCGAAGTTCAGGCGACCGTGGCGCGGTGTGCTATCTCCCGGGCGGCGTCCATGTAGGCCATCGCGCCGCTGGACCCCGGGTCGTAGGTCATGACCGACTGCCCGTAGCTGGGCGCCTCCGACAGGCGGACACTGCGCGGGATGACCGTGTTGAGCACCGTATCGCCGAAGTGGGCCCGCACCTCGTCCGCCACCTGCGAGGCCAGCCGGGTGCGGCCGTCGTACATCGTGAGGACGATGGTCGACAGGTTGAGGGTGGGGTTGAGGTGCGCCTTGATCAGGTCGACGTTCCTGAGGAGCTGGCCGAGGCCCTCCAGCGCGTAGTACTCGCACTGGATGGGGATCATGACCTCGTCCGCGGCCACCAAGGCGTTCACGGTCAGGAGCCCGAGGGACGGCGGGCAGTCGATGACGATGTAGTCGAGGTCGATGGCGTCGTAGGCCGCCAGCGCGCGGCGGAGGCGGGCTTCCCTCGCCACCAGGGAGACCAGCTCGATCTCCGCACCCGCCAGGTCGATGGTGGCCGGAGCGCAATAGAGGTTGGGCATGTCGGGCACTTGCTTGACGATGTCGGCCATGGGCAGGTCGTCCACAAGCACCTGATAGACGTCGGGGACGTCGCCGCGGTGCTCCGTGGCCAGCGCTGTGGAAGCGTTGCCCTGAGGGTCAAGATCGACTACGAGGACTCGCTGGCCGTGCATCGACAGGGCGGCGGCGATGTTGACTGAGGTGGTGGTCTTGCCTACGCCGCCCTTCTGGTTGGCCACCGCGATCACCCTCGTCTTGGCCGGCCGAGGCCAGGTGCCGTCGCCACCTGTGGGGCTCTCGCCGGACTGGATGGCCGTCTGGGTTGCGGATGTTTCACGTGAAACCACTGAGCTGAGCGCCTCTCGTACCAACGGCGATTCACCGGGGTTCAGGGGGGTCTGGGTCACGATGGCCATCCTTTCAACGAGTGGTGTGCCGGTGCCGGGAATTGACTGTCGCGACACGCCCATTTCGGGCCAGCCAACTCCGGTTGGACTCTCGGACGAACGGCTGCCCGGCCAGCCAAGACCGCTTGACGCGACTGGCACAACCGTCACCTCCTTCGTCGCCGCCCGGCTCGCTCCGGCGCGCGACCCGCTACCACCCGAACCAATGTTGCAGGCGGCTCGACCTTACCGCGCCCGACGGTCACGAGCTCAGCCGTTCGGGCCCCGGTGGCGCGCAATTCGGCCTCCGCCTCGGCGAGCTCGCCCGCGGCACGCTCCCCCTTCATGGCGATCAGCTCGCCGCCTTCGCACAGCAGCGGCATGGCCCATCCGAGGAGGCGTTCGAGCGGGGCCACCGCACGAGCGCTGGCGATGTCGTACTCGCGTTTGCCCGCCAGCTCCTCCGCCCGCCCGCGCAGCACCTCGACGTTGCCGAGCTTGAGCGTGTCGACGCACTCCTGCAGGAACACGGTACGCCGAAGCAGCGGCTCCAGGAGCGTGACCGTGATGTCCGGCCGGACGATCGCCAGCACGAGCCCCGGCAGCCCGGCGCCGGAGCCGATGTCCACCAGGCGCACGTCGGGCGGCACGACCTCCGCCACGACCGCGCAGTTGAGCAGGTGACGATCCCAGATCCGCGGCACCTCCCGCGGACCCAGCAGCCCGCGGACGACTCCAGGACCCGCCAGCAGCTCGGCGTACGTGTTCGCACGCCCCCAAGCCTCCCCGGTGAAGACGTCGCGCGCTATCTCCGGCGGCTCCGGAAGCTCATCGCTCACTGGTCGGTGGCCCTTTCTTGGTGCTTGGTCGAAGCTGGACGCCGATCGCCCTCGGGACCGCGAGGACGTCAGGAATTCGTCCCCCACCCAAGGCTAGATGTGCGATCACAGGGGAAGACTAGCGGGCTGTCCCGAGGCTGACGCCGGACCGCGCGAGCCACAGAGGCCGCGCGGCCGACCGCGCGAGCCACAGAGGCCGCGCGGCCGACCGTGCAAGCCACAGAGGCCGGGCGGACGCCCGCGAGCCACGGAGGCCGCGCGGACGACCGCGCGAGCCACGGAGGCCAGGCGGACGACCGCGCACGCCACAGAGGCGGTGCGGACGAGCGCGTGGCCCGTGGCCGCCGGCCACGATCAGCGGGCGAACATACGAACGGCCGCCTGCCCCGCGGTCAGGCGGCGGGCAGACGGCCGGTTGGGACGTGTCAAGCAGGCAGGACCACGACGTACCGCTGAGGCTCCTCGCCCTCCGACTCGCTGCGGAGCCCGGCGGACGCCACGGCGTCATGGACGATCTTGCGCTCGAACGGCGTCATCGGGTGCAGGGACTTCGGCTCGCCGTGCTCCCTGACCTGGTTGGCGACCTCGGTGCCGAGCTTGGTCAGCTCTGCCCTGCGGCGCTCGCGGTAGCCGGCCACGTCGAGCATCAGCCTGGAACGCTCGCCGGTCTGCCGGTGCACGGCCAGGCGGGTCAGCTCCTGCAGCGCTTCCAGGACCTCTCCCCCGGGCCCCACCAGCTCCGTGCCTTTGAGCCCGACCACGGAGACCAGGGCGCGGTCGCCCTCGACGTCCATGTCGATGTCGCCGTCGATGTCGGCGATGTCGAGAAGGCCCTCGACGTAGTCGGCAGCGATCTCGCCTTCCTGCTCCAGCGCGCTGAGATCAGGAGCCTTCTCCTGCTCGGCCTCGGTCATGGCCGGCCTCTCCTTCGTGTTCACGACTTCTTGCTGCCGGTGCGCTTGCTGCGGGACTGCCGGCTCGGCTGTTGCCTGATGATCTTAGGCTCCGGCGGGGGCGGCGGCGCCTGCTCCTCAGGGGGTGTCTTGCGAATCTTCGCGATCAGACCCTGCTTCGGCGGCACGGGGATCACGTTGCCCTTGGCGTCGTACTGCGGCATCGGGTGCCGGCTGTAGAACCAGTGCTGCTGGCCGAGCGTCCACACGTTGGTGGTGACCCAGTAGAGGATCAGGCCGAGGGGGAAGTTGAGGCTGAAGATGGCGAACAGCGGCGAGATGTACATCAGGATCTTCTGCTGCTGCGCCATGGGGTTGTCCGGCATCTGGGCCATGGACCGGGTGACGCTCTGCCGCACGGTGAGGAACGTGGTGAGCGAGCTGATCGCCACGAAGATGCCCAGCACGATCTTCGTCTGCACCGCGCCGGCCTGGAACGTCGCGAGCTGTTCGGCCGACATCCAGAAGTGGGCGGGCAGCGGGGCGCCGAAGATGTGGGCGCTTCTCGCGCTGTCGACCAGTTCCTGCGTCATGCCGTAGTCGGGCTCGCCGTTGGCCATCTTCTGGAGCACGGTGAACATGGAGATGAAGATGGGGAACTGCGCGACAACGGGCAGGCAGCCGCCGAGGGGGTTGGCTCCGGCGCCCTGGTAGAGCGCCATGACCTCCTGGTTCATCCGCTGCTTGTCGTTCTTGTAGCGCTTGCGCAGCTCCTGCACCTTGGGGGCGAGTTCCTGCATCTTCCGCGAAGATCGCATCTGCTTCAGGAAGAGCGGGAAGATCAGGATCCGCATGAACACGGTCAGCGTGATGATCGTCAGCGCCCAGGTCAGCCCGCTGTCCGGGTTGAGGACCGTGCTGTATGCAGTATGGATCCAGATGATGACTTGGGCTACGGCTTGGTACAGCCAGCTCAGCCAGGACAGCTCCACCGAGCTATCTCCCTTGCGTTTCGTGGGACCGGACCGGGCGTGGGGGCACCGGGTCAATACCTCCGGGATGGAATGGGTGGCACCGCCCGATGCGCCGGACAGTCAGCCATGTGCCGCGCAATGCTCCGTGCACGGCAATCGCCTCGAGTCCATACGCGCTGCACGACGGATAGAACCGACAGCGCGGACCGAGCAACGGGCCGATGAAGGCCCGGTAGAACCGGATGGGGAGGATGAGCGCCCGAGCGGCGGGGCTCGGCGCCACCACTTGCGGCTGCTCTGTCATCTCTGCTGTCCACCCGTCGAGGACTCGTGCCGCCTGAGCAAACGTTCCAGCGCGGAATCGAGCTCGGCGGCCAGCTGCTCGAATTGCGCGGACGCGGCCGGTGGATTGGCGCGTACCACCAGAAGGCTACCTCGCGGCAGCCGGTCAAGACGGTCCCGCATCAGGTGTCGGAGCCGTCGCTTGACCTTGTTGCGCGTCACGGCGTCACCGACGGCCTTGCTCACCACGAAACCCACCAGGGGGTCGTTCTCCCCGGAGATGGTGAAATGCACCACTAGAGTCGGTCGGCCGGCGCGCTTGCCGCGCCGCACCGCCGCCTCGAACTCGTCCCCGCGTCGCATGCGGGATTGACGGGACAGCACCGTTATACGCCTAACGCCCGCCGGCGAGATGCACCGGCGGGCCGACTATCAGGCGCGGGTCGATCAGGCCGACAGCTTCTCGCGGCCTTTACGGCGGCGAGCGGCGAGGATGGCGCGACCGGCCCGGGTGCGCATCCGCAGCCGGAAGCCGTGGGTCTTCGCGCGGCGACGGTTGTTCGGCTGGAAAGTACGCTTGCTCACGGGTGGGCTCCAGGCTTGATGATGCGCCACGACGGCGCTTAACACACAGGATGGCCTGTCAGGGAAGCGAGGGCACGCGAAATAGCCGTCGCGTGACAAGCCGACCGTCGTACGTTACGGGGGAAGCGCGGTCCAGGTCAAACCAGACCGGTTATCCACTAATCCACAGGCGACTTTTCCACTGCCGCGCCAGCGTCCACAGTATGTGCGCCCAGGTGCCACTACGCTGTGGACAACGTCTTGAACGCAGCTGTGCACATGGATACTGTCGGCCCTTCTGGGCCTGCCCCAAGGCTGTGCACAACCTGTGGATCTCCTGTGGAGGGCCTGTGGAGGCCGGGACGGGAAGCCCGGCAGCCACGCTGTGGACGAAGGGGTCGCCGAGAGCCGGGGGCGGCCGCGCCATGTGGATAAACGATCGCGGGGGGCCGCGAGAGGGAGGAGGGGAAGCCGCATCATGAACGCTGTCGACCTCGGCACGGTATGGGCGAGGGCCTTGGCCAACTTCCTCAACGAGAACGTGCCGGTACAGCAGCGCACATGGCTGTCGATGGTGCGTCCGATCGCCCTGGCCAACGACACGATCGTGCTCGGCGTCCCCAACGACTTCCTCAAGGACCTCATCGAGGGCAAGCTGCGCCCGCTCGTCGCGCACGCGCTGTCGCAGGAGCTCGGCCGGACGATGCGGCTGGCGGTGATGATCGACACGACGGCGCCGGAGCAGCCGCCTGGGGACATTCATCAACAGCCTGTGGCTCTCAGTTATCCCCAGGATGTGGAGAGTCAGCCGCGTTATGCACAGCCTGTGCAACCGCAGCACAACCAGGCTTCCGAGCCTCCACAGTTCTACTCTCCACAGCCCGAGCAGCCCCAGATATCCACCGAATATCCACAGCAGAGCTTCTCTTTTGAACAGGCGCAGCCGTACACACCGCCTGTGGAAAAGAGCCCCGAGCCGGCGCCGAACCGCTGGGAGGCTAAGAGCAACAAGCCCAGCGAACCAGCCCGTCTCAACCAGAAATACACATTCGAGACATTCGTCATCGGCGCCAGCAACCGGTTCGCCCACGCGGCGGCCGTGGCGGTCGCCGAATCCCCCGCGAAGGCGTACAACCCTCTCTTCATCTACGGCGATTCGGGGCTGGGGAAGACGCATCTGCTGCACGCGATCGGCCACTACGCCCAGAGCTTGTACGACGGAGCGCGGGTCAGGTACGTGAGCTCCGAGGAGTTCACCAACGACTTCATCAACAGCATCCGCGACCACAAGGCCGACGGGTTCCGCGGCCGCTACCGCGCGATCGACATCCTGCTGGTGGACGACATCCAGTTCCTGGAGGGCAAGGAGCAGACGCAGGAGGAGTTCTTCCACACCTTCAACACGCTCCACAACGCCAACAAGCAGATCGTCATCTCCAGCGACCGGGCGCCCAAGCAGCTGATCACGCTGGAGGACCGGTTGCGCAACCGGTTCGAGTGGGGCCTGATCACCGACGTGCAGCCGCCCGAGCTTGAGACCCGGATCGCCATCCTCAGGAAGAAGGCCATCCAGGAGGGCCTGGCCGCGCCGCCCGAGGTGCTCGAATACATCGCGAGCCGCATCTCCACCAACATCCGAGAGCTCGAAGGCGCCCTGATCAGGGTCACCGCGTTCGCCAGCCTCAACCGGCAGGGCGTCGACCTGCAGCTCGCCGAGGTGGTGTTGAAGGACCTCATCACCTCGGAGTCCGACACCGAGATCACCATCGCGGCGATCATGAGCGAGACCGCTCAGTACTTCGGCATCAGCATCGACGACCTGTGCGGCACCTCCCGCAGCCGGGCGCTCGTCAACGCCCGGCAGATCGCCATGTATCTCGCCCGCGAGCTGACCGAGCTGTCGCTGCCGAAGATCGGCCAGCAATTCGGGGGCCGTGACCACACCACCGTGATGCACGCCGAGCGCAAGATCCGGTCGCTCATCGCGGAGCGAAGGTCGATGTACAACCAGGTCAACGAGCTGACAATGCGGATCAAGCAGACACCCCGTGGATCTTGAGTTCATACACAGCCTGTGGAAAACACTGTGGACCAGCGCAAACGCAAAAATTCACTCGCCGTTCGCCCGGCAATGCTGGGAAAAATCCATCCACAATGGCTGGGGACAACGGTGGGGACATCCTGGGGAGAACCTGGGGACTACCAGTGGACAGTGTGTGGACAGACTGTGAACAACGGATTTGGGGCTCCAGAAGGAGCCCCAATACCCCGTGGATAACCTGTGGAAACCTCGTGGATAACCCCGGTCCGGCCGTGGATGAAGGCACCAAGATCTGGGGACGGCCTGTGGGCGAAGAATCTCTGTCCCCAGGCGCGGAAGTTCTCCCCAGGCGTCGCCCACAGCGTCAGTGGATGAAAATATGGCCGTTGACCTGCCAAGACGCCGGTTGTCCACAGTACCCACAGCCCCTAGTGTGATGACCTCTTATCTCTCTTACTAAGAAACTCAAAGACCCATAGAGGGGTTCTCCCGGAGCGCGAGTCCGGGAGGGTGGATCCTTGAGATCCTTGAAGCAACGACGAACCCAGGAGGCTGATCACCGTGATGTTCCGAATCGAGCGAGACGTCCTCGCTGAGGCGGTGGCATGGACGGCACGCAGCCTCCCGGCGCGACCGTCGGTGCCCGTGCTCGCCGGCATGCGCCTGGAGGTCACGGACGAGCAGCAGCTCAAGCTCTCCGGATTCGACTACGAGGTCTCCGCCGAGGTGACGCTCGAGGTCCACACCGGCGAGCCGGGGGTCGTGCTCGTCTCGGGCAAGCTGCTCGCCGAGATCACCCGGTCACTTCCCGCACAGCCTGTGGATTTCGTGGTGGACGGCGCCAAGGCGGTCGTCACGTGCGGCAGCGCGCGATTCACCCTGTTGACCATGCCTGTGGAGGACTACCCGTCGCTCCCCGCCATGCCGCCGGCCGCGGGCCGCGTCGGCAGCGACGTGTTCGCCTCGGCCGTCGGCCAGGTCGCCGTCGCCGCGGGCCGGGACGACACGCTGCCGATGCTCACCGGCGTGCGCATGGAGATCGAGGGCGACACGGTGACCCTCGCCGCGACCGACCGCTACCGGCTGGCCGTACGCGAGCTGAAGTGGCAGCCGGGGCAGCCCGACTTCGCCGCCATCGCGATGATCCCCGGCAAGACGCTCGCCGACACCGCCAAGGCGCTCGGCGCGACCGGCGCCGAGGTGGAGATCGCGCTCAGCTCCGCCGGAGGCACCGGCGAGGGCATGATCGGCTTCTCCAGCGCCGGGCGGCGCACCACGACGAGGCTGCTCGACCCCGAGTTCCCCAAATACCGCTCGCTCCTGCCCACCGAGTTCTCCGCCCGCGCCGACCTGTCCACAGGCCCGTTCGTCGAGGCGGTCAAGCGTGTGGCCCTGGTCGCCGAGCGCAACACCCCCGTACGGCTGGCCTTCAGAAGCGGCGAGGTCGTGCTGGAGGCGGGCAGCGGCGACGAGGCGCAGGCCGTCGAGGCGCTGCCCGTCGACTACGAGGGCGAGGAGATGAACATCGCCTTCAACCACCAGTTCCTGCTGGAAGGGCTGGGCGCCATCGACTCCGACGTGGCCCGGCTGCAGATGACCACGGCGACGAAGCCCGCTATCCTCACCGGTGGCAAGCCTGTGGACGACGCGGCCGCGGCGGACTATCGCTACCTGATCATGCCTATCCGCCTGTCAGGCTGACCCGGCCTTCGGGGATGATGGAAGCCTGACTAGGGGGTAGACAACATGCAGATCGGCATGGTCGGACTGGGCAAGATGGGCGGCAACATGGCCGAGCGGCTGCGCCGCGGCGGTCATGAGGTCGTCGGCTACGACCGTGACCCGGCGATCAGCGACGTGGGCAGCCTGAAAGAGCTGGCCGAGCGCCTGCGAGCGCCACGTGCCGTCTGGGTGATGGTGCCCGCGGGCAAGCCCACCCAGACCACGATCGACGATCTCGGCGAGCTGCTCGACGAGGGCGACATCGTCGTCGACGGCGGAAACTCCCACTACGGCGACGACCAGAAGCACGCCGGCGAGCTGGCGGAGAAGGGCATCGGGTTCGTCGACTGCGGCGTGAGCGGCGGCGTCTGGGGCCTGGAGAACGGCTACGCGCTGATGTGCGGCGGCGACTCCGCCCACGTCGAGCGGATCATGCCGATCTTCGACACGCTCAAGCCCGAGGGCGAGGACGGATTCGTGCACACCGGCGACGTCGGCGCCGGGCACTTCGCGAAGATGGTTCACAACGGCATCGAATACGGCATGATGCAGGCGTTCGCGGAGGGCTGGGAGCTGCTCGAGGCCTCCGACGTCGTCAAAGACGTCAAGGGCTCCTTCAGCAGCTGGCGCACCGGCACCGTGATCCGCTCCTGGCTGCTCGACCTGCTGGTACGCGCGCTCGACGACGACGAGCACCTCGACCAGCTCCGCGGCTACGCACAAGACTCCGGCGAAGGCCGGTGGACGGTGCAGGCGGCCGTCGACCACGCCGTCCCGCTGCCGGTCATCACCGCCGCGCTCTACGCCAGGTTCGCCTCGCGGCAGGACGACTCCCCCGCGATGAAGGTCGTCGCGGCGCTGCGCAACCAGTTCGGCGGCCACGCGACCACCGCGGCGGAGGGCAGCACGGGCAAGGGCGCCGACGCGCCCGGGGCCGACGTCACGCCGCCCCGCGAGAGCGAACGGTAGTCGCGGCCTCCGCCGCCTTTCGCGAGCCGGTGACCCCGGAGGCGGGCGTGGCCCACTAACCTTCGTGGGGTGCATGTCGCCCACCTCTCGCTGACCGACTTCCGGTCCTACGCGTCCGTGGAGCTCGGCCTGGAGCCGGGCGTCACGGCGTTCGTGGGGCCCAACGGCCAGGGCAAGACCAACCTGGTCGAGGCCCTCGGCTACGTCGCGACGCACTCCAGTCACCGGGTGGCCGGCGACGCGCCCCTCGTCCGGCAGGGCGCCACGCGGGCGGTCATACGCTGCGCCGTGCAGCGCGACGATCGGCGGGCGCTCATCGAGCTGGAGATCAACCCGGGCCGGGCCAACCGCGCCAGGCTCAACCGCTCGCCCGTGCCGAGGGCGCGCGACGTCGTGGGCCTGCTGCGCACCGTGCTGTTCGCCCCCGAGGACCTGTCGCTGTCCAAGGGCGACCCGTCGGAGCGCCGCCGGTTCCTCGACGACCTGCTGGTGGCCAGGGCCCCCAGGTTCGCCGGCGTGCGCGCCGACTACGACCGGGTGCTCAAGCAGCGCGGCGCCCTGCTCCGTACGGCCGCGCAGGCCCGCAGGGGCAGCAGGAGCGCCAGAAGGGCGGAGAGCGACACCGGGTTCGCCGCGGCCGGCGCGGGCGACGTGCTGAGCACGCTGGAGGTGTGGGACGCCCACCTCGCCAGGCACGGCGCCGAGCTGTTGCGGGCCCGGCTAGAGCTCATCGAGGCGCTGCACCCGCTGGTCGCGGGGGCCTACGCCGCGCTCGCCCCCGCGAGCGCTCCGGCGACGCTGGCCTATCGCAGCACGTTGTCCACAGGTGGGGACAACGACGAGGGTGGCGAACTGCTCGAAGACGCCGGTGAGCGGGGATCTTCCGCTGCACAGACGTTATCCACAGACCTGGGGAAAACCCTTGAGGAGCGCATCCGCGAGCGCCTGCTGGAGGTGCGCCAGTCCGAGCTGGAACGAGGCGTCACGCTCGTCGGCCCCCACCGCGACGACCTGATCCTCGGCCTCGGCGACCTGCCCGCCCGCGGCTACGCCAGCCACGGCGAGTCCTGGTCGTTCGCGCTGGCGCTGCGGCTGGCCGCCTACGACTTGCTGCGTGCCGACGGCGGTGATCCCGTGCTGATCCTCGACGACGTGTTCGCCGAGCTCGACACCCAGCGCAGGCGCCGCCTCGCCGAGATCGTCGCACCGGCCGAGCAGGTGCTCATCACCGCGGCCGTGCCCGACGACGTGCCCCGGGAGCTGTCAGGGGGCAGATACGACGTCGCCGAGGGGAGCGTGACCCGTGTCCGCTGACGAAAACGCCGCCAGAGGCGCCGCGATGGCCAGGGAGAAGCTCGCCCAGGCCAAGGCCGACGCGGCCAAACGCGGCCAGCTCCCCCGGCGCGAGCCCAGGCGCAGAGCGGCCGGGCCGCGCCGTGGGGGCGGCGATCCACAACTTTTCGGGCGTGCCATCGCCGACCTGCTCGCCGACCGCGGCTGGGAACGCCCGGCGGCCGTCGGCGGGGTGTTCGGGCGCTGGGCCGACATCGTGGGCGCCGACCTGGCCGCCCACACCAAGCCCGAGTCGTTCGACGACGGCGAGGTGTTGATCGTGGCCGACTCGACGGCCTGGGCCACGCAGGTGCGGCTGCTCGCGCGCACCCTCGTACGCAGGCTCAACGAGGAGCTCGGCGACGGCACGGTGACGAAGGTCAAGGTCAGAGGGCCGCAGAACGCCCCGCGCCCGTCAGGCGGGTTGCGGGTGACCGGAAGTCGGGGCCCCGGCGACACTTATGGATAGCCGCGCCCAACGCGTGCCCGGACGTTGTGGATAGGGGCCAAGGGCGATCAGAAAGCCACAGACGCGATAAGCCCCCCTATCCGGAGGGGGGATGCGGCCCGGGGGGCAGAACGAGCTAGCGGGCATCACAGGCGCGTTCGTTGCCACCTTGAGGCTCCGGAGGCGGTAGAATGAAAAAGGATTCCGGACACGTCCGCTTGCGTGTCACCCCGGCAGCAAGCCGACTCCCCTGGGTGACCGCGCATCGGGGCACTCACGACGGTGACGGGCACGGCAGGGGCAGCTTGTGACAATCATGGCGACCCCCGCCGCGTGTCCGCGGCAGGAGGATTTCGCAGTTGTCCTACGACGCTAGCTCAATCACCGTACTCGAAGGGCTTGAGGCGGTTCGCAAGCGCCCGGGTATGTATATCGGCTCCACCGGGGAGCGAGGTCTGCACCACCTGGTCACCGAGATCGTGGATAACGCGGTGGACGAGGCCCTCGCGGGCTTCGCCACCAGGATCGACGTCACGCTCTTGGCCGACAACGGCGTGCGCGTGGTCGACGACGGCCGCGGCATCCCCACCGGCATCCACCCGGTGGAGAAGCGCTCGGCGGTCGAGGTCGTGCTGACCACGCTGCACGCGGGTGGCAAGTTCGACAGCCAGTCCTATGCGGTCTCCGGCGGCCTGCACGGCGTCGGCTCGGCCGTCGTCAACGCTCTGTCCACCGCGATGGACGTCGAGGTCAAGCAGAACGGCTACTACTGGCGCCAGCGCTACGAACACTCCAAGCCCATGGCGCCGCTGGCCAAGGGCGAGGGTACCGACGAGACCGGCACCACGATCTCGTTCTGGCCCGACCCCGAGGTCTTCGAGACCACGACCTGGAACTACGAGACCCTTTCGCGGCGCTTCCAGGAGATGGCCTTCCTCAACAAGGGCCTGACGATCACCCTGACCGACGAGCGTCCCGACTACATCAACGGCGACGTGCGTACGGTCACCTACCTCTACGAAGGCGGCCTGGCCGACTTCGTGCAGCACCTCAACACCAAGAAGGAGCCGGCGCACGCGTCGATCATCTCCTTCGAGGAAGAGGGCGACGGCATCGCGGTCGAGATCGCCATGCAGTGGAACAACTCTTACGCCGAGTCTGTCTACACCTTCGCCAACACGATCAACACGGCCGAGGGCGGCACCCACGAGGAGGGCTTCCGAGCGGCGCTGACGTCGATCGTCAACCGTTACGCCCGCGAGCAGAAGTTCCTCAAAGAAGGCAAAGACGACAACCTCTCCGGCGAAGACGTCCGCGAGGGCCTGACCGCGATCATCTCCGTCAAGCTCTCCGACCCGCAGTTCGAGGGCCAGACCAAGACCAAGCTCGGCAACACCGAGGCCAAGTCGTTCGTCCAGAAGGCGTGCAACGACCACCTGCGCGACTGGCTCGAGCGCAACCCCGGCGAGGCCAAAGACATCATCAACAAGTCGTTGCAGGCGTCCCGCGCCCGCCTCGCGGCCCGCCAGGCCCGCGACCTCACCAGGCGCAAGTCACTGCTCGAGTCGGGCAGCGGCCTGCCGGGCAAGCTGGCCGACTGCCAGTGGAACGACCCGGAGCGGTGCGAGCTGTTCATCGTCGAGGGCGACTCGGCCGGCGGCTCCGCCAAGGGCGGCCGCGACTCGCGTTTCCAGGCGATCCTGCCCATCCGCGGCAAGATCCTCAACGTCGAGAAGGCGCGGATCGACAAGGTCCTGAAGAACAACGAGGTCCAGGCGCTGATCACCGCGCTCGGCACCGGCGTCCACGACGAGTTCGACATCACCAAGCTGCGCTACCACAAGGTCATCCTGATGGCCGACGCCGACGTCGACGGCCAGCACATCAACACGCTGCTGCTGACGCTGCTGTTCAGGTTCATGAGGCCGCTGATCGAGGCGGGGCACGTCTACCTGTCGTGCCCGCCCCTCTACAAGATCAAGTGGGACCGCAAGGGTGAGGACGCCTCCTACGCCTACTCCGACCCCGAGCGCGACGCGGTCATCGCCGAGGGCATCGCCAACGGCAAGCCCGACCCCCGGCCGCGCGACAACGTACAACGCTTCAAGGGGCTGGGCGAGATGAACGCGGCCCAGCTCTGGGAGACCACGATGAACCCGGAGACCCGGCTCCTGCGCCTGGTCACGCTCGACGACGCGGCCCAGGCCGACGACCTGTTCAGCGTGCTGATGGGCGAGGATGTCGAGGCAAGGCGCGACTTCATCATCCGCAACGCTCGCGATGTTCGTTTCCTCGACGTCTGAGCGACCGGCCGTGGGTGCAGATTCGGCTACCTGCGGTGAGCCGCAGGACATGGCTCATCGTTCCATGAAGAAGGACCTCAACCTGTGACGGACGTGAACACCACTCCCCCGGCCGACCGCATCGAGCCTGTGGACATCCAGTCCGAGATGCAGCGCAGTTACATGGACTACGCGATGTCCGTCATCGTGTCCAGGGCGCTGCCGGACGTGCGCGACGGGCTCAAACCGGTGCACCGCCGGGTGCTCTACGCGATGTACGACGGTGGCTACCGTCCCGACCGCGGCTACTTCAAGTGCGCCCGCGTCGTCGGTGACGTGATGGGCACCTACCATCCCCATGGCGACACCTCGATCTACGACGCGCTGGTGCGCCTGGCGCAGTCGTGGTCGCTGCGCTATCCGCTGGTCGACGGGCAGGGCAACTTCGGCTCGCCGGGCAACGACCCCGCGGCGGCGATGCGTTACACCGAGTGCAAGCTCGCGCCCATCGCCATGGAGATGCTGCGCGACATCGACAAGGAGACCGTCGACTTCCGGCCCAACTACGACGGCAAGTCGCAGGAGCCCGACGTCCTGCCGGCGCGTTTCCCGCAGCTGCTGGTCAACGGCTCGGGCGGCATCGCCGTCGGCATGGCCACCAACATCCCGCCGCACAACCTGCGCGAGGTCGCCTCGGCGGTCAAGTGGGCGCTGGAAAACCCGGAGGCGAGCGACGAAGAGCTGCTCGAAACCTCGATAAAGCTGGTCAAGGGGCCCGACTTCCCCACCAGCGCGCTGATCGTGGGCCGGCGCGGCATCGAAGACGCCTACCGCACCGGCCGCGGCTCGATCACCATGCGGGCCGTGGTCGAGGTCGAGGAGGACAAGGGGCGGCAGGCGCTCGTCGTCACCGAGCTGCCCTACCAGGTCAACCCCGACAACCTGGCGTTGAAGATCGCGGAGCTGGTGCGCGAGGGCAAGCTGACCGGCATCGCCGACGTACGCGACGAGAGCTCCTCGCGGGTCGGGCAGCGCCTGGTGATCGTGCTCAAGCGCGACGCGGTCGCCAAGGTCGTGCTCAACAACCTGTACAAGCACACCCAGCTCCAGGACACCTTCGGCGCCAACATGCTGGCCCTGGTCGACGGCGTGCCGCGCACGCTCCGGCTCGACCAGTTCATCCGGCACTACGTGGCCCACCAGATCGAGGTCATCGTCCGCAGGACCCGCTACCTCCTGCGCAAGGCCGAAGAGCGTGCCCACATCCTGAGCGGGCTGCTGAAGGCTCTCGGCCGGCTCGACGAGGTCATCGCCCTCATCCGGGCCTCGGAGTCGGCCTCGGCCGCCCAGCAGGGCCTCATGGGGCTCCTGGAGATCGACGAGATCCAGGCGCAGGCCATCCTCGACATGCAGCTGCGCAAGCTGGCCGCCCTGGAGCGGCAGTCCATCCAGGACGAGTACGACTCCCTGATGACGCAGATCGCGGAGTACAACTCGATCCTGGCCAGCGAGGCCCGCCAGCGCGAGATCGTCAACGACGAGCTGGCCGAGCTGGTCGGCCGCTACGGCGACGACCGCAAGACCGAGATCATCGCCTACGACGGCGACATGTCGATCGAAGATCTGATCGCCGAAGAGGAGATCGTCGTCACGATCACCCGGGGCGGCTACGCCAAGCGCACCCGCACCGACCTCTACCGCGCCCAGAAGCGCGGAGGCAAGGGCGTACGCGGCGCGCAGTTGCGCCAGGACGACATCGTCGACCACTTCTTCGTCACCACGACGCATCACTGGCTGCTGTTCTTCACGAACAAGGGCCGGGTCTACCGGGTCAAGGCGTACGAACTTCCCGACGCCGGCCGCGACGCCCGCGGCATGCACCTGGCCAACCTCCTGGCCATGCAGCCCGACGAGACCGTCATGGAGGTCCTCGACCTGCGTGACTACAACGTCGCCCCCTACCTGGTCCTCGCCACCCGCAGCGGGCTGGTCAAGAAGACGCGCCTGGCCGAGTACGACTCCCCCAGGTCCGGCGGTCTGATCGCGATCAACCTGCGCGACGACGACGAGGTCATCGGGGCCCGGCTGGTCTCCGAGGAAGACGATCTGCTGCTCGTTTCCAAGGGGGCGCAGTCGATCCGGTTCACCGCTTCCGACGACGCGCTGCGGCCCATGGGCCGGGCGACCAGTGGTGTCATCGGGATGAGGTTCCTCGAAGGTGACGAACTTCTCGCCATGAATCGCATCGCCGACGGTCAACACGTGCTTATCGCTACGAAGGCTGGGTACGCAAAACGGACGCCAGTGGAGCAATATCCAGTTCAAGGCCGTGGCGGTAGAGGCGTGCTTACTGCGAAAATCGTATCCTCCCGTGGCAAGCTGGTCGGAGCCGTCATGGTCAATCCAGAGGACGAGGTCTTCGCGATCACGTCAGCCGGCGGGGTGATCCGGACGAGTGCCGGTGAGATCAAACAGTCCGGCCGTCAGACCATGGGAGTGCGATTGATGAATCTCGCTGAAGGCGACAGCGTGGTGGCCCTCGCCCGGAACGCGGAGTCCATGGAGACTTCGATGGAGAGTGAGGAAGACGGGGGAGGAGAATAGTCATGAGCGCCCAAGGTGGCTCCGCCAGGACAAAGGCGGCTTCGGGTAACGGACAGCAACCGAAGCGGCCCGCAGAGAAAGAGACCTTCGACGAGAGCCGGGACACCTCGCCCGCGCAGGGCAGGCCCTTCCCGGCCAAAGACGACTCCAAGCCCGGGCCGCCGCCGCCACCTCCGCAGCAGCAGGCGCCGCAGCAGCCGGAGGGCAACGACACGGTCCGCATCCGCCCGTCGCTGGCCACGGAGGCTCCGCCGCCGCCCGCGGTCGAGCTGCCCAAGAAGAAGTCGAGCGGCGCGGGGGCGCGGCTCCCCCGCAAGGCCCACCTGGTCCTGCGTCGCGTCGAACCGTGGTCGGCCATGAAGTTCAGCTTCGTGGTGTCCCTGGTCTGCTTCGTGGTGCTGTTCGTGGCGGTGGCCGTGCTGTACGGCGTGCTGTCCGCCCTGGGGGTGTTCGACTCGATCGTCGACCTGGTCAACCAGCTCGGCCAGGGCGAGCAGGGCCAGAACTCCATCCCGATCGACATCGCGTCCTGGTTCGAGCCGGTACGCATCCTCGGCTACACCGCCCTGATCGGAGCGGTCAACGTCGTGCTCATCACGGCCCTGGCCACGCTGGGGGCGGTCATCTACAACGTCGCCTCCGACCTGGTCGGGGGCGTCGAGGTGACCTTCAGCGAGGCCGAATAGCCCGTGAGCTCGCGCCGTGCCCTGCACCGGCACGGCGCGAGCAGCACGCCGGACACGGTAAGCTTTTCTCGACCGAACAACCGGTTCGCCTCCGATCGCCGGATGCGATAACGTTCGGTGTGCGCGGGGCTATAGCTCAGACGGTTAGAGCGCTTCCCTGATAAGGAAGAGGTCCCAGGTTCAAGTCCTGGTAGCCCCACCTAGTCTGATCACATAAAGAGCCACTTTCCGACCAACAGGAAAGTGGCTTTCCTGTTGTCCGGTGTCTGCCGCACGGAGTGTCGTCGCTCCAAGCGTGCCCTACCGGGCGCACGCATTCGGTGGTCAGACCTCCAACTGCTTGGCGTGAACGACCGCGCGCAACCGGCGCGCGTAGGGGGAGGCGGAGGCGCACGGGAGGCGGCTTCCGGGACAGGACGCGTCGGAAGCCGGTGAGTTCTCGACGTCGCCGGGGTCAGCATCAGCGACACATCGACCACGAACGTGGAGGACGACATGGCGCAGGACCTCTTCGCGGGCATCCCCGTCACCGACTACGCCGCGGCGTTGCCGTGGTACGAGCAGCTCTTCGGCGGGGCTCCCTCGTTCCTGCCGAACGACATCGAGGCGGTCTGGGAGACGGCCGAGAACCGCTACCTCTACATCATTCAGGACCCGGAGCGGGCGGGGAACGCCTTGGTGCTGCAGTTCGTCGACGACCTGGACGGCCGGGTCGCCGAGATCGCCCGGCGGGGCATCGAGCCTGCCCGGCGCGCGACGTACGAGGGCGGCGTGACCAAGGTGACCTACCGCGACGCTGAGGGCAATGAGATCAGCTTCGGCGGCGGACCGGTCTGAGGTTCTCGGGCTGCGTGGCGGCCCGCTGGCTGTCTCAGCCGCGGGAGTCGCCGCCGTGCTCGATCAGATACTGCTGCTCCAGGTCGGCCGTGTCTTCGCCCTCGGCTTCGTGGAGGCTGGTGGACCAGGGGATCGCGCACGGTGGACGATGGCCGGGATCGGGGCACAGCAGGCGCTGCACCTGCTCCTTGATCTCCCGCGCCTGCTCCTCGGTGGCGTACATCTCCACGTGCAGGTCCCACCGGGTTCTGTCGTCTGCCATGCCTCCATCATCGCGGGCGGTCGGGAGTGCCCGGTTCGTGCCGCGCGCCGGTTCCGGACACTCCCCCGCCCGGGGATCACCTGGCGTCGGTCATGACTAGCACCAGGCCTTGACGTTGATGGTGACGGGGTTGGACTCGGTCCGCGTACCGTCCGAGGCGGCTAACTGCGACTCGTACGTCCCGACCGGGAGCGGCGGGAACGTCAGCCCGATCCAGCCGTTGATCGTTGTGGATCCGTCCTCCGGGTCGGTGTAGTTGGATCCGGGTGGGATCGGCGCGCTCTCGTTGGTCGAGCCGGCGGGCAGGTTCTTCATCCCCATGTGGATGGTCGTGGACCAGCTTCCGACGACCGCGGCAATGAGGTAGGTGCTGTGGCTGTAGTTGGTTTGCACACATATCTTCTGGTGGGAGTGCTTCAGCTCCCACGTGCTCGCCGAGGCCGGTGTGGTGCTGGACAGTGCCAACGCCGCGCCGGCCGCCGCGCCCAGCGCCAGCCTGGCGGTTCTCTTGATCGTGCGCACGGCTGCCTCCTTGGTGTCTCTGCTGTGGACGTTCTTGCCTGTTCAAATTTAAACTAGTCAAGGATCAAGGAAAAGCCGCTTGCCGCCTCGCGGCAGACGGAACCCTTCAATGATCGTCCGAACCGCCCCGAGTAAGGCTGCCTGGTTCAGTCGGAGGCGCAGGAGGTGCGATGCCGGACCGTATGTCCGTCGACGCGAACGCGTGCGTCCCCACCGCACGCCGGAACCCCACGTCGCGGGACGGCCGGACGTCTTCCGCGCGGCCTCCTCGCCGGACGAACTCGTCCCGCTTTTCGATGCCTTTCTAAAACGCGAGAAGTACGGGGGTCGGCACCGCCCTGGTCGCTGCCGTGCGTACGGCGGGAAAGGAGGCGGGCTGCTCAAGCCTCCTCACGACGTGTGGGACTTCAACACCGGGGCTCTGGACTTCTTCGACGCCTTGGACTTCGTGCCGGTGCGGCACCGGCTGGAGCGGCCGTTGTAGGGGCCTCCGGAGCAATGGAAGGGCGGCGAGGCTGTCCCGGTCCCCACAGCGGCAAAATGGTGATGAATTTCGTCGCCGTGCGGCGCTGACCGGAACAGCCGGCGGTCCCGTCGAGTTTCCGCGGTTACGCAGTTGAAACGCCGCGTGCCTCAGTTTCCCGTGGAGTTGGACGCCGTCACCGCCCCGACCCGCAGCACGGTCTCTTCCACTTTCACCATGACCGGGCGTCGTTTCATCGCTGCCCCTCCGTGAGATGGGTTCCTGCACTACCTTTGCCCACGCGTGCTCCGTTGACAAACTTCACCTCCAAATTGTCATCTGAATAGTCAGCGCATTCACGAATGGTTTCCCCCGCCACCGGTGGATTTCCATCCGGCACGACGTACGCGCTTGACACAGACTGATCGGGGAGGGGCCGGCGCGCGAGGCAGGGAGATCGGGTGAGTGACCGGGTGAGACATGGTGCGCGGTGGGTCTTGGCCATCGACGCGGAAGGCGCGGGGCTCGCCCTGCCGCTCCGCTCGGCGGTGACCGTGCCGCTGGTGGGCGCTCTGGGGGTGGTGCTGGCCGCGATCGTCTGGCACACCCTGCTCGACGACTACGGCGTACGCAACGTGACGGCAGGCACTCTCGGGCTGGCGACGGCGATCGCGCTGGTGGTGTCCCGATTCCGGCCCAGGGCGGCGTGGTGGTTGTCTCTGGTCGCGGCCGTGGCGGCCGCCGTGACGTCCCATGCCCAGCTGGACGGGATGGTGTGGCCGGCGCCCGTGCTGGTCGCGCATGTGTCCGTGCTGGGCCTGGTGGGGTTCGGGGCCCGGCACGTGCTGCTGGCCGAGATGTGGCTCGGCACGCTGGCGGCCGGGATCGTCCTGTGGGCGGGGCTGCCGGGCGAGCAGACGCTGGTGAGCCTGATGGACATGTCGTTGTTGTCGGGCATGGTGCTGATCACCATGGGCGCGCTCGGCGGGCATCGTGAGGCGTTGCGCCGGGTGGCCGCGGCGGACCAGAAGGCACTGGCGGAGCAGACCCGCTCCGCTCTCTTGGAAGAGCGGGCCAGGATCGCGAGGGAGCTGCACGACGTGGTGGCCCACCACATGTCGGTCGTCGCGGTGCAGGCCGAGGCGGCCCCCTACCGTGTGCCCGATCCTCCCCCGGAGCTGGCGAGGAGCTTCGCCACGATCCGGTCGAGCGCGGTGGAGGCGCTTACCGAGCTCCACCGCATTCTCGACCTGCTCAGGAACGGTACGGACGAGGCGAGCCCACAGCCGACCCTTGACCGGCTGGAGGAGCTGGTGGGCCGGCTGCGGGCGGCCGGCACGCCGGTGATCATGCATGTCGACGGCGAACGCAGGCCGCTCCCGCCGGGGGTGGAGCTGTCGGCGTACCGGATCGTGCAGGAGGCGCTGAGCAACGCGCTCCAGCACGCTCCGGGCGCACGGGTCGGCGTCGAGGTGGCGTACGAACCTGGCGATCTTCACATCCGCGTCGAGAACGACCCGCCGCCTCACCCGCCTCCATCGTCCGCCCGCCCCGGGCACGGCCTGCTCGGCATGCGTGAGCGCGTGGCCATGCTGGCCGGAGACCTGAGGGCGGGGGTGCGGCCGGACGGAGGCTACGAGGTGACGGTACGGTTGCCGCTCGACGGGACGGAGGCCAGGTGAGCATCCGGGTGCTGATCGCCGACGACCAGTCGATGGTCCGCGAGGCGTTCGTCGTGCTGCTCAACGCCCAGCCCGACATCGAGGTGGTGGGCGAGGCCGTCGACGGTGACGACGTGCTGGTCAAGGCCGCCGCGTTGACGCCCGACGTCGTGCTGATGGACGTGCGCATGCCGGGGACCGACGGCCTGGAGGCCACCCGCCGCCTCGCCGGGCGCACGAAGGTGCTGATGCTTACCACCTTCGACCTCGACGAGTACGTCTACGAGGCGCTGCGCGCCGGCGCCAGCGGCTTCCTGCTGAAGAAGGCCACGGCGCGGGAGCTGGGCGACGCCGTGCGCATCGTCGCGAACGGGGACGCCATGCTGGCGCCGTCCGTGACCCGCCGGTTGATCAGCGCCTTCGCCCGGCTGGGCCCGCCACGGCCGTTCACCGGGGAGGCGTCGGGCCCGCTGACCCCGCGCGAGAGCGAGATCCTCACGCTCATCGCGCACGGCCTGTCCAACACCGAGATCGCCGGCAGTCTCGTCATCGCGGAGCAGACCGTGAAGAGCCACGTCAGCAACATCCTGACGAAGATCGGGGTGCGCGATCGCACGCAGGCGGCGGTGTACGCGTTCCAGACCGGGCTGGTCACCCCCTACGGCGGAGCTAGATCCCACGATCCCCCTGCAGCGCCATGACATGCCGGCGGTTCCGCTCGTAGGTTCGGGACACGACCACTGCCGTGAAAGGTCTGGTGTCGTCCCCCGTGCCCAGGATTCCCGAGCTGCTGCATCGCACCCTTTTCCGGACCTTCTCCCTCCTCGGCCCGAGGGCTCAGGGGAAGGTGCTGCACCGGTATTTCGACTGGTGGCATCGCCGGCCCGATCCGTGGTCGCTCGCCACGGACTCGTACGAGCGCCGTAAATACCGGGCCACGCTGGACCAGCTGCCCGAGGGGACGTACGCCCGCATCCTGGAGGTGGGCTGCGCCGAGGGCGTCTTCACGCAGATGCTGGCGATGACCTGGCCGGATGCCGGGATCACGGGGCTCGACGTGTCGGAGAGGGCGCTCGGACGGGCCAGGGAGCGCGCGAGCGGTGATGGCGCGCGGGTCCGGTTCGTCCATGCCGACCTGCTCGGCTACGAGGAGCGGGACCGGTACGACCTGGTGTTCTGCGCGGAGACCCTCTACTACATCGGCCGTGGCGACAGGTTGCGCAGGGCATCGGAGCGGCTGCGTTCGCTGCTGGCGCCTGGAGGCGTCCTCGTCCTCGTGCACCCGTGGCCGGAGGCGGAGCGGCTGCACGGGTTCATCGACGGGAGTCCGACGGTCACGAAGCTCGCCGAGCGGGTGGAGCGGGACGCTTCACGGCCCTACGCCGTCTCCGTCTACCGGGCGGGGGCCGGCCCATCCCGTCCGCAGATGACCAGCGCCGTCTCGTGAAGGCCGCGTCGGAGGGGGGAAGGGGACGAGGGCCGGGGTTCTGTCCACCTCGCTAACGTCCTGCCATAGACGGAGATATCACCTCTAAGTAGTCGGTTGATGACATAGGGCGATGTAGCGTTCACGTGTGGTCTCCGGCTCACGAAGGATCGAGCGGCTCGGACGGAAGCGGTGGTTGACCCTTCTGGTCGGGGTCGTCATTTGCGTGGGCGTGTGGCCGATGCCGTGGCAGCCGGTGCACGCCGCGTCGGTCGTCCACGGGGACTCCGTCCACGTCGATCACGGTGACGGCCGGGACGACTCGTGCCCGCCTCGACGCTCGACGTTCAAGCGGCACGCGGGGAAACCGGCGGGCGGCCGGTGCGCCGGCGGCGGGGTTCTGGCGCCTCTCCCCTTCCCTGGACGCGATCACGGGCTCCCGCGTGCCCGTTTCACGCCGCCGCGGCCGCGGCTCGTCACGCGCTGGCGTACGGGCGTCGACCGGCTCACCCACCTGGGCATCTGGCGCATCTAGGCCGGCGGGAACACCTTCCTGCCCGTCTGACCGCGCCGATCCCAGGAGGCGATTCCTCGTGCGCGAAACCGATTCCTCTGTTGAAACCTGGTCATTCCAGTGCCAGAACTGCCACACCGTCTGGCAGGACACCTACGAAGCCCGGCACCACGCGGACTTCGGCGGCGAGTTCATCGTCTGGCGGCACCGTGGCGCCATCAGCATGCCGCCCTGGTTGCACGCCGGCTGCTCCGCCTGCCCGGGCGCGTCCGTCAAGGTGATCCCGCTCGCGGGCAACGTGCCCTACCAGGGGCGCGCCGGCATGTGAGCGTGGCGGGGTACGCGGCGTCCGCCGCGTACCCCGGCGGCCGGTGCCGGCGGGTGGCGGATGGGCGGTTGTCCACAGGGCTGTGTACAGGCCGGTGCGTGGCGGATGGAGCCGCTGTCAGCCCATTCGGGCGAGGCGATATCAGGTTGTTATACGCCCGACCCGGAGCGTGATGAACCATCACATTAGGTGATGATACGAGGTCAGGGGGCCTGTCCGGCGGATCGGGCGATGGGTTTCCGGTGACGTGCAGGCCGCCGGCCGCGATGCGGCACTGTCGTCGGCGGGCCCGGTCGAGCTCCCCGAGGTGGCGGGGTTATCCACAACAAGGGCCGGTTATCCACAGCCTTGGGATAGGGCTGTTCACTCGGCCCCCGCCTCGACCTGGTGGAGCGCCTCGGCGATGGATTTCCTGGCCGCGCGGATGCGCGCCGTCCGTGCCAGGTCGCGCCAGCCCAGCCGCAGGCCCTCCGCGGCCAGCTCGTCGAACGCGGCGAACACGGCCAGCTTCTGCCGGACGATCTTGGCCCAAGCGTCGTCCTCGATCTCGTAGTAGACGTTGCGCTCCCCGGTCTTGCGGAAACGGCGGATGAGCCTGTGGGACGTCAGCAGGTGGAGATTGGTCGTCAGGGACGCGCGGCTGGCCCCGATGATCCCGGCGATGTCGGACGCGGTCTGCTCCGGCGGGTCGCACACCATGAGCCAGCCCAGGATCCGGCCGCTGATGGGAGCGAGCCCCCACTCCTCGGAGACGAACGCCGCCACCCGCTCGACCCAGGCGAGGACCCGCTCACGTCCGGGGCCATCCTGCTCGCTCATGCGAACATTGTAACGTTAAGCGTTCATATCGGTACTTTCCGCTGTCTTATGCCGTCTCGCTCAGCCGGTCAGCCAGCCGTCTGAGCTGCTGCACCCTGGCGCCCGCGTCGTGCAGCAGGTCGCGTGCGGCGAGTTCGGCGGCGATGCGCTCGCGCTGCTCCACCGGCCGGTGGTCGTCGAACTTGAACTTGGCCCGCACCCCCACCACCTCCAGCCGCAGCCCCCGAACGGCCGACAACATCCGGTGGTACGGCCCCGCGTCCGCGCGCATCTCGCCGTGGTCGCCGTCCGGCTGGTGGTGGGCGAGCTGGCGGCGCAGGATGTCCACCTTGCCCTCCTTGCCGTCCACGATCTCGGCCACGCAGGTGAGCTGCACCGAGGCGTAGTAACTGGTCGGCACGCCGGCCTCGGGCGAGTCGGCACGCCAGCCGGTGGGGATGTAGGCGTAGTCGTCGTGCACGCTCACCACCACCGTCGGGCAGGCCTCGATGGCCGGCCAGATCGGGTTGGGCCGGGCCAGGTGGAGCACGACCTCCTTGTCGCCGTCGAACAGGAAGTGCGTCGGCACCAGGATCGGCGGGCCGCCGTTCACGCCGTTGGCGGCGAGCTGGCCGAAATCCCGTGTACGGAGCCAGGTCTGCCACTCTTCCTTGTCGCGAGCCGCGTCCCATGGATGAATAAGCACCCGAACCTCTTTGTATTAGTACATAATAAGATTTGTGCTAGAAACGTACACGATTGCCGGTGGGTCGGCCAGCGAGATAGCGGCGGGTGTCGAGGCCGCCGTGTCCGAAGGGCGGCTGCCGCCCGGCCGCATGCTGCCACCGGTGCGCGAGGCGGCCGCGCTGGCCGGGGTCAGCCCCAACACGGCGGCGGCGGCGTACCGGCTGCTGCGCGAGCGCGGGGTCGTCGAGACGGCCGGGCGGCGTGGCACGCGGGTCAGGCCGCGCCCGGCCAGCACTTTCCGTGAGGAGATCCGCATCGAGGTGCCGCCAGGCGTGCGCGACCTGTCCGAGGGCAACCCCGACCCCGCCCTGCTGCCGGCATTGCACGAGGCCCTCGCCGCCGCGGCCCGCGCGCACCAGGAACGGCCCGCGATGTACGGGACGGGCGACGACGAGGAGCTGCTCGCCCTGGCCGGGGCCCGCCTGCGAGCCGACGGCCTGCCCCCCGCGCCGCTGGCGATCACGTCGGGCACCCTCGACGCCGTCGAACGGGTGCTCGCCGCCCACCTTCGCCCCGGCGACGCGGTCGCCGTCGAGGACCCCGGCTGGACGTCCCTGCTCGACCTGGTCACCGCCATGAGGCTGCGTATCGTGCCGATGCGGCTCGACGACGACGGGCCGCTGCCGGACGAGCTCGGCCGGGCCCTGCTGGCCGGGGCCCGCGCCGTGGTGGTCACTTCCCGCGCGCAGAACCCGACCGGCGCCGCCGTCTCCGCCGAGCGCGCCGCCGACCTGCGCGAGCTGCTGGCCGCGCACCGGGACGTGCTCCTCGTCGAGGACGACCACGGCTCCGGCTTCGTGGACCTGCCGCTGCACCCGCTGGCCGGCGTCACGCGGCGGTGGATCCTCGTCCGCTCGACCGCCAAGGCGCTCGGCCCCGACCTCCGTCTCGCCCTGGTGACCGGCGACCCGACCACCCTCGACCGGCTGCGCGGGCGCCAGCGGCTCGCGACCGGTTGGGTCAGCCACCTGCTGCAGCGCGCCGTCGCCCACCTCTGGCGTACGGAGGCGGTCGACACCGCGGCCGTGGCCGCGGCGTACGCGCGGCGCCGGGACGGCCTGGTGGCGGCGCTGGCCGCGCGCGGCGTCACCGCGCACGGCCGCACCGGGCTCAACGTGTGGGTCCCCGTCGCGGACGAGTCCACGGCGATCACCCGGCTGCTGGCCCGCGGCTGGGCCGCCGCCCCCGGTGCCCGCAACCGGGTGGCCACGCCGCCGGCGCTGCGCCTCACCGCGGCCACGCTGGGGCAGGACGAGATCGACGTGCTCGCCGACGACCTCGCCGCCGCCCTGCGTCCCGCTTCGACCGGCCGGTACGGCTAGCGGCTAACCCAGCAGCCCCTCCCCGATCCAGCCGCCGGGTGCGCACCCCGGCGGGATGGCGAAGACTGCCGAGCCGATCGCGGTGACCCACTCGTTGAGCAGGTCACCCTCGGCCAGCCGCCGCTGGACGGGCACGAACTGCCGGTCGATGTCCGCCTGGTAGGAGGCGAACAGCAGCCCGGAGTCCGACTCGCCGTCCTCGGTCAGACCCTCGTCGTAGTTGTACGGCCGGCGCAGGATGCGCTGCGCCGGATCGGCGACGTGGGCCCGCCTGATGTGGGCGTACTCGGAGATGACCGGGAACCCCAGATGGTTCTTCCGGTCGAAGTCGGGCTCGTCGCGCTCGGCCCGGCCCGTCAGCGGGGCGCCGGTGTCGAGCCGCCGGCCGATGGTGAACTCCCTGGCCACGCGGTCGACGGCGTCCCACGTCCCCAGGCGCATGCGGATCCTGCGCAGCACCATCGTGGTGCCGCCGCGCATCCCGGCCGGGCCCTGGCCGATCCAGACGGCCTTGTCCAGGTCGGTGGGGTTCACGGTGCCGTCGACCTGGCCCATCAGGTTGCGCTGCGTCTCCCCTCCGGCCCCGCCACGGAACCCGCGCTGGGTCCAGCGCACGCGCGTGAACGACCGCGCGTCCTTCACGATCATCCGTACGGCGTGCGCGACGGTCAGACCGTCGTCGGCGCACACCTGGACGAGGAGATCGCCGCCGCTCCACCGCTTGTCCAGCTTGTCCGTCTCGAACGCGGGCAGCGGGCGCACCGGCGAGTCCACCTCGACCGCCTCGAACAGCCCCTCCCCGAACCCGAAGGTGATCGTCAGCCCGGCCGGATCCGCGGCCAGCTCCGGCTCGGTGTCGGCCAGGGCGGGCCGGCCCTGGGTGAGGCGGGCGGCGTCGTCGGTGAGCAGCTGGAGCAGCCGGACGGCGGCTTCCCTGCGGACGCCCTTCCGCAGGTCGAACCCGACGAACACGGCGTGGACCTGCGGCGCGGTCGCCACGCCCGCCTGGTGCGGGCCGTGGAACGGCTCCACCCTCGCCCGCTCGGCATGGGTCGGCGGCGGGGTCTCGCGGCGCGTGAAGGCGCCCGCCGCGGTGGCGGCGCCCCCGGCCAGCAGCCCTCTACGGCTGATCATTCGTGCCCCGGCTGATAGTCCTCCTCGCCGCCGGCGAAGTCCTTGCCGACGGCGCTGAACTCGAGCGGCTGCCCGCCCTTCACCTGGAGCGTGAACGGCACCTTCGCCCCGGGCTTCACCTCTTCCGTGACGCCCATCAGCATGATGTGGTCGCCGCCGGGCTGGAGCTCGTGCGTGCCGCGCGCGGGCACCACGAACCCGCCCTCCTTCGGCCGCATGACCATCTTGCCGCCGGACTCCACGACCTCGTGCAGTTCGATGGTGGGCGACAGCGGCGACGTGCCGGACACGATGGTGACGTCGGTGTCGCCGTTGTTGACCAGCGTCCCGAAAGCCGCGGTCATCCCCTTCTTGACGGTCTTCACCCAGGGGTCGGCGATGGAGAGCCCGGCGGCGGCCGACGAGGACGGGGCGGCCGCGGCCGCGGTCGTGGCGGCGGGCGCGGACGCGGTGGTCGAGCCGCCGCCGCAGCCGGCCAGCGCCACCACGGTGGCGGCGAGCATGAGGGCATGACGAGAGAACATGGCATGGCCTTTCTCCGCCCGGCATGCCGAAGCAGGCCCTGCCGGGCGTGGGGTTGTCTGTTGTCGACAGAAAGCCGTCTTGCCGTGACCCGAGGGTCAGGCGGCGACAACCCGCGGAGGACCCCTCCTGCTGACCACGTGGCGCAGCACGGCCGGGCGGAGCACGCGCGGCTCCGCCGTCCACAGGGGTGTGGAGAAAGGAGTCGTGAGCAGCGGCAGCCAGATGAGCAGCAGCCGCACGGCCAGGCGCCGCAGCAGCGACCAGAGCGCGGCCTCGCCGCGTGCCAGCCACAGCGCGGTCATCGCGACCGCCCACCCGTGGGCGACGAGCATGCCGAGGTCGGGCACCAGCCCCGAATGGAGGTGGCCGGCCATCTGGTGCGGCGTGGCCGCGTGCGACATCGAGAACAGCACGTGCATGACGATCTGCAGCGCGGCCAGCAGCGGCAGGATCACCGTTACCGAGCGCTCGCGCCCGGCCAGCGCGTACGCGGCCCCGAACGCCACCGCCAGCCCGCCCGCCATGGCCGGAGCCGGCACGGTGGCGCCGCCGAGCACGTGAGCCGCCACGCCCAGGCCCAGGCAGACCACGGCGAACACCGTGGTGCGGGCGAAGCGGAGCGGCGCGGCCATACGCTTAGCATTCCATGGGGTCCGGCCGGTCCGCTCGGCACTCCTCGATCCCCTTACACACCGGCATAATCCACCTGATGCCGAAATTTCATGACCTGTCGGAATACGCGGCGACGATCGCCCAGATCATCGACGCGGCCCACGTCAACCTGCACGCCGCGGCACTCCGATCGGTCACCGACCTGGCCGAGTCGTCCGGCGTGACCCCGGGCCTGCTGGTCGACCTGCGCTTCACCCTCCCCCTGCGCCCGCTCACCCGGCCGCAGCTGGCCACGCTCTACCGCTACGGCGACGCCGCGCTCCCCGAACTCGACGACCACCTGCGCGAAGGCACCATGACCGAGGACCCCGGCGGCCGGCTCCGGCCGACGCGCGAAGGGCTGGCGTTCATCCACAGGCTGTACGACCTGCACGCCGCCGCGGCCGAACGCGTCTGGGCCGGCCACGACCTGCCCGCGCTGGCAAACCTGGCGGGACGGGTGCTCGACTCGGCCGAACGCGTGCCGGGCGGCGCGCTGGAGGTGGCGGCGCCGCCGTACGAACCGGAGGGGACCTCGCCGGGGGTGCTGCTGTTCAACCGCATCGCCGCGCTGCGCCACCACCGCGCCGACGCGCACGCCACGGCCTGGCAGGCGGAAGGCCTGACCGCGGCCGGGATCGTCGCCCTGGCGGACGGGCCGCTGCGCGCCGGGATCGAGGCGGAGACCAACCTGCGGGCCGCGGCGCCGTACCGGATCCTGTCGGCGGACGAACGGGACACCCTGCGCGGCGGCCTGCTGAAGCTGGTCTGATCGCGCCGCTCACCGAGCCGGGCCTTCCCTCTGGTTTTCCACGCGGCGACGCCAAGGTTCCAAAATGCCACCTCCCGGTAATCGACGGGTAGGCGCACTATGGTCGTACTTCTCAACAGGAGGCACCGTGGAACAGGAACTGCCCGGCGGTGCGAGGCTGATCGTCGGGGTCGACGAGTCGCCGTCATCGCGCTGGGCGCTCGCCTGGGCCATCGGCGCGGCCAGGCTGCACCGGATGGCCCTGGTCGCCGTGCACGTCAGCCGCGCGCCCGTCCACCCGTTCCCTGAGGCGCTGCCCGTGCAGCACGCCATCAGAGCGGGTGAGGAGGCGCGCTGCTCAGAGGTGATCACCGGCGTGTTCGACGACGTCGCGGGCGGAGTGCCCGAGGATCTCACGACGGCGGTGGTCGGCCGGGTCGGCGACCCCGGCTACCACCTCGTGGATCTGGCCCGCGAAGGCGACCTGCTGGTGCTGGGGCGGGGGAGACGCGGGCTGTTCAGCCGCATCTTCATGCCCTCGACCAGCATGTACTGCGCCCGACACGCCCGCACCACCGTAGTCATCGTGCGACAACCGACGTCGCCGGACGACCCGGAGATGTCAGGGGAGCGGGCTCGCGGGTTCTGGAGCCGCCGACATCCGTGACCGCAGCAGGCGCAACCCCTCGGGGATGGCGTCCGTCGCGATCGCGCCGTAGCCCAGCACCAGGCCGGCCTGGGCCGGGGCTCCCCGCAGTACGCCTCCAGCCGCTCCACCGCCACCTCCGGCGCGGGGCGTACGGACACGCCGGGCGCGAGGCGGGCACACAGGTGCAGCCCCGCCGCGGACGGCACCGGCAGCAGGCGCTCGTCGGCCGCCAGCGCCTCGGCGACCAGGGCGTGCCTGGCGGCGTACACACGGGTGGACTTCCTGATGTGCCTGGCCAGCAGGCCCTCGTCGGTGAAGCGGGCCAGCGCCGCCTGCGTCGGCACCTCCCCGTGCCAGCCCGACGGCCGCCTGGCCGCGCGCAGCGCCGGCCCTAGCGAGGCGGGCGCCACCAGGAAGCCGAGCCTGAGCATGGGCAGCAGGGTCTTGGAGAACGAGCCCACGTAGACGACGCGGCCCGCCCGGTCGAGGCTCTGGAGGGGTTCGAGCGGGCGCTCGCCGAAACGGAACTCGCTGGCGCTCCAAGATGGCTGCATGACCGAACGGGTGGACCTCGGAACGCTCGCCCGCGACGCCTACCAGGCGATGGCCGGCCTGGACGCGTTCGTCGCCCGCAGCACGCTGCCCAAACCCCTCCTCGAACTCGTACGCCTGCGCGCCAGCCAGATCAACGGCTGCGTCTACTGCGTCGACATGCACAGCACCGACGCCAAGACGGCCGGGGAGAGCGACGCCCGCCTCCACGCCGTCGCCGTCTGGCGCGAGGCCCCCTTCTTCACCGAGCAGCAACTCGCCGACCTCGTCACCTCCGCGATCGGAGCCAGGCCGCGGCGGCGACCCCCGAGCTCAGGCCTGCCCGCCCATCTCGTAACCGGCTTCCTTCACCGCCGCGGCGATCAGCGCCGCGTCGACAGGAGCGTCACTGCCGACCGTCAGCAGGCCACCTGCCAGGTCGACCTCCACGGACGTCACCCCGGCCACCTCGCTGACCTCTTCCTTGACCGAGCTCACGCAGTGGCCGCAGGTCATGCCGGTGACGGTGTAGGTGGCAGTGCTCATGGCGATCTCCTCAGGACGTGTGCGATTGCTCCGTTAACCGTACCCCCCTACCGTATTTCGAAGGCACCGGACGCGAGCATGTTCGTCCTGAGCAAACAGTCCCTACGGTGCCGCGCCTGACCCGCACCCCGTACCCGAAACCTGGGCCCCGCCCCTGCCCTTCTGGATCAGCAACCACAATCCGACCCGCAGACGGCTGGCAAGCGCGCCCACCTCGGGTTACGCTCCTCCCGGGCACACATCCACCAGGATCAGGCTCACCGGCCTCCTCCCTGCGCGCATGAACTGACCTCGGGCACGGACGTTTCGCGCATCCGCGCCGGATATTTGGCATGATCGAGCTGTTGCCCATGAGGGCTGCCGATAGATGGTTGTCGGATGCTCGTCCGAGATGGGGCAGTATTCGGGTCCCACCTGCGGCTGAACACTCGTCCATCGCACATTCCACACATCCGCAACACAGGTAGCGCAGCCATCCCTTGCTAGGCTGCTTGTCAACCGTTGGGTCTCACCCCGGCAGGTGAGACCGTCGAAGAAGTGGGGTCACACCGTGAAGAAGCTGCTCGTTCTGGCGCTGATCGCCCTTGGGGGGTTGCTGATCTGGCGTAAGGTGCAGGCCGACCGCGCAGAGCTTGATCTCTGGACCGAGGCGACCGGCAGCGAGAACTAACCGACCGGCGAGGCGATGAGTGACGTCGTCCCCATCAAGCTGGTGTGCCTGGACCTGGCAGGCACCACAGTCGGTGACATCGCCATGGTCGAGCGCGCCTTTGCCGAGGCGATCGCGACCCAGGGCATAGTGCCCGGGACCGGGGCTTACGCGCGTGCCATGGTTCACGTGCACCGGTCCCGGGGATGTCCCACGATCGATGTCTTCCGCGGGATCTTCCCCGGGAACGAAGCCCAGGCCCAGGCGGCGAACCTGACGTTCGAACGCTCCTATGAGGGCGCGTTGGAGCGGGCAGGTCTGACGCCCATGCCCGGAGTCATGGAGGTCCTCGACAAACTCCGTGGCAACGGCATCAAACTGGCCCTGATCACCGGCTTCAGCCGCATCACGTTGAGCCGCGTCCTGAGCGTGCTCGGCTGGCACGACAAGATCGACCTGGCCATCTCCCCAGAAGACGCCGGCGGCCGCGGCCGCCCCTGGCCCGACATGGTGCTGCACGCCGTCCTCCGCACGGAGGTGGCGGACGTACGGCACGTGGCGGTGATCGGCGACTCGGAGAACGACATGCTGTGCGGCACACGAGCCGGGGCATCGATCGTGGCGGGCATCCTGACGGGCGTCCACAGCCGGGAGCGCCTCCTGAAGGGCGGCGCCACCCACCTCCTCGACTCGATCGCAGACTTCCCGAGCTTGGTGTTGAGCGACGACCTCGGTACGACGCAGGTGGCTTCGTCGGCCCGGTAAGCTATCTTCGTCGAAGGGGCCTTAGCTCAGTTGGCAGAGCGCCTGCTTTGCAAGCAGGAAGTCAGGAGTTCGAATCTCCTAGGCTCCACCAGGGAAAACACCCCGCCACTGATCTTGTGACGGGGTGTTCGGGCCATTAACGGGCCATTAGCCATCCTGGCCCAGCCTCTTCCTCTCAGCCTCCACACGAGCGCTGAGCGCATCCGCGATCCGCTGGTCGGCGTCCTTGGTGGCGTGCTGGTAGATGAGCGCCGCCCGATCGCTGTCGTGCCCCATCCGCGCCTTGAGATCGGCCAGGCTCGCCCCTGACTGCGCGGCGAGCGTGTTGCCCGTGTGGCGAAGATCGTGGAAGTGCAGGCCGGCGAGCCCCATCTCCTTGAGCGCCTCACCCCACTTCGCGGCACGCCGGAAGTTGCTGCCCCGCAGGAACCCGCCCAGCTTGCCCAGGAACACGAAGGCGTCCTCTTCTGGCTCGACATAGGACGCGAGATGTTGGGTGAGCGCCGGAACGATCACTGCGGGGATGCCGACGATACGACGACCGGCCTTGGACTTGACCGGGCACAGGCGCATCTCCCCGCCGTCCAGCTCGATGAGCTGTTCCCGGACCCGGACCGTGCGCGCCACCAGGTCCAGGTCATGCCGTCGAAGTGCGATCACCTCACCCCACCGCAGGCTGGCGAACGTGGCCAGCAGGATCAGTGCTCGAAACCGCCTGTCCGCCATCCGGTCGGCGAGCTCGAACACCTGAGACACCGTGATCACGGGACGCTCGGGTGTGTGCTCATTGTCGGCGCCCTTGATCCGGCAGGGGTTGCGGCTGATCAACTTGTCTTCTTCCGCCGCCGTCATCAGAACGGCCCGCATGAACCGGTACGCCTTGGCGACTGTCGAGACCGATACGCCATGCTCCAGCCGTTCGGACCGCCACGCGCGGATCATCTGGGTTGTCAGCTTGCCGACCTGGACACCGCCAAGAGTGGGCATGATGTGCCGCTCCAGCAGCCACGTGTAGTTCTCGATGGTCTTGGGGCGCAGGCCGGGACGTTCCTTGATCCACGCTCGCGCGTAGTCGCCCACCAGGACCTTGCCGCGATCGGGATCCGTCCAGTCGCCCGCGATCATCTGAGCTTCGATGATCGTGAGAGCACGGTCGGCCTCAGTTCGGGTGGCGTAGGTTGTGGTCCCGGTCCGCAGACGCCCGTCCGGTCCTGGATAGCGAATTTGGAACCGGCCGGACTCTCGCTTGCGGATATTGCCGAAACGGCGGTGACCGTCTCTGTTGGCCATCAGGCAGCCCTCCCTTTGACGGTGCCGGTGGTCATCGGCGTGACGGTTCCGGCCACGACGAAGGCGATCAGTGCGGACTCGCGGATGCGGACGTGGCGTCCGACCTTCACGAATTCGATCCGGCGTTCGGCGATCAGTCGGCGGACGAAGCGCACCGAGGTGTTGAGCGCATCGGCCGCTTCGTCAACGGTCAGCAGTTGGTCCATGTCTCTCCCCCTTCACGCGGCCTGCGGAATTGCCGAAAGATCTTGTCCGGCTGCTCTGGCTTCCAGCTCTCTGAGGTGAGCTCGCCAGCGTTGCCGTTCGTGGACGGACCGGAGGAGCCGTACGGCCAACGGCGGCACGTTGGCGTCTCCGGCCGGGACAGGTCGCCAGATGTAGCGGTGTAGGTCGGTGGGTTCGTCGGTCTGGCCGAGGGCTTCCAGGACCCAGGTACGGCGGTCCTGCTTGTGCTCGGCCAGGGTCTTGTTGGACCACTTACGAGAGACCAGGACACGGCGTCCGGCGTAGCCGAGGTGTTCGGGCTTGTGGGCCTTGCCACGGCAGTGGCCGGGCGTCATGCCGGGTTTGGCGCTCTTGGGCTGGACGCCGTAGCGCAGCCAGTTCGGGCAGGTGGGCGAGCACGGTTCGTAGCGCAGGGCGTCGAGCATGCGGGTGGCGTGCTCGCGTTGGGCCTGGCCACCGTCGAGGGTGTCGCCGATGGATTTGGTGAGGTACTTGGACAGGTAGCGGATGCACTGGTCGGCGTCCGGGGTTCCGGCGAGGACGCCTTGAACGTCCACCTGTTCGCCGAAGCGCAGCACGTGGAGGGGTTCGGCGTCCTCGTCCAGAGCGTCGAGGGCTTCGTCCCAGGTGGGCAGGACCTCGCCGGTTGCCGGGTCGAGGTAGCCGGCCTCCTCGTCCCAGACGGGCAGGTGATCGCCGTCGAAGCGCACTTCGTCGGCCTGGGGCCACCACACCTGGTGGTAGGTGGCGGCGGCGATCTGCTTGATCTCCGCACGCGGCAAGGTTCCCCGTATAGCCATGTGCAGGTGCGGCGCCAGCCGCTTCTGAGGCTCCACGGCGGCGAAGTACTGCACGTCATAGCCCGCAACCCGGCGCAAGTTCTGCACAAAGCGATCCACGAGCTTGGAGAAGTGCAGCGCGTCCCGAGCCGCGCGCCGGTAGTCGTAGGTGTCGGGATCGATCGGGACACTGTTACGGACCTTGCCGTAGCTGGGCAGGGTGAGCGTGACGAACAGCGACGGCCGGTAGGTCTTGCCATCTCCGCTGGTGAAGGTGCGTCCCAGGGTGGTATTGGTCATCTTGCGCTTGGGCAGGTCCGGTGCGTCCTGCCGCCGCCGGGTCGATCGGGTGCGCTTGGGCACCGCGGATCCGGTGACGCTACCCCGCATGCCAGCGTTGTTGATCTCGTCATCGAGGCCGGACAGGACGGCGTCCAGGTCGGTGGTGTCGTCGCCGGCCTGCTCGGCGGCATCACGCTTGGCTTGCATGTCGGCGCGGAACTCCACCAGCCAGCGCTGTTCCTCGTTCGGCTCGTCGGGCGTGATGGAGGGTTCGGTGTCGAGGTGCCAGCCTTCGCGGCATTGGGCCATGCGGAGCTGCCGGTTGCGCTTGGCGCAGGGCGGGCACTTGCTGTCGAGGACGGCCCCGCACGGTACGTCGATGATCTCGGACTTGCCGGTGATGGTGTCGAGCCGTCGCAGCGGGACGGGGCGGATGCAGACGCCGTGCTGCTTGGCGACCTCTTCGAGTATGTCCCGGGCTATCGGCATGGCTTGGCGGACGGCCCGGGGGAGAGCGCGGTCGTGCGGATGGGTCATGCGGACCTCCCTTCGTCGGAGTCGGTGACGATGAGCGCGCTCTGGCCGCACTCGCGGCACTCGACCAGGGCGCGGGCCGGGTCGAGCCGCAGAGCGTTCAGGGTGCGGCAGACGGAGCAGCGCAGGCCCTCCAGGGCGTGGGCGAGCGTCATCGGTCCTCACCTCCGGTGAAGGTGGCGGCCATGGCGCGGATGTCGTCGTCGGAGACGTAGGCGGCGCGGACGCGGACCGGATCGGGGCTGGTTTCCAGCCGGATGTAGCCGACGCCCGCGCCGCGTTCGGGGATGGGTGAGATGTGGTCGGCGAGGGCTCCCCGGTCGCGTGCGCCGTCGCCGAGGACCATGTCCACCTGTTCGGACTCGTCGAGGCGGAGGGCGATCTTGTCGGGGAACAGGTTGCGGATGTTCATGACCTCTTTGCGCGGGTCCTGGAGCGCGGCCAGGACGCCGACGCCGACCGCGCGTCCCTGGGTGGTGAGCGTGGCCAGCGCGGCGGAGATACGTTGCCGGAGTTGCCGGTCGGACTGGTAGGCGGTCAGGAACGCCACCTCGTCCACCACGACCAGGACGAACGGGTCGTCGACGGTGGGGGTGTGGGAGCGCTGGAGCCCGGCGAAACGGGCAGCCCGTTTCTGCATGACGCACACGGCTTCGTCCAGTAGGTCGGCGCACTCTTCGGGAGTGGCCGCGTACCTGGGGCCGAACAGGTCGCGTCCGTAGGACAGCTCCATCAGTTTGGGATCGAGCGCCCACAACTCGACCAGGCCCGCACTGGCGGCGGGGAGCAGGGCGCGGATGACGGACCAGATGATCGATCCCTTGCCGGCCCCGGTCGCGCCCGCGACGAGGACGTGTGTGCCGTGGACCTTGAGCCGCCATGGCCGCCCGTCCTCGCACCGGCCGATCTCCACTGGACCCACGGTCGGCTCTTCTGGGACGGGAAGCGCTGGCAGTGGGGTGGAGAGGGGATCGTTGCGCGGGAAGGTCAGGGTGAGCCGTCCGGCCTGGGACAGCGCGACCCGGCAGGATTTCGCGCCGAAGCCTTGGGCCAGGTGGTCGGTGCGGTCGGCCCAGTCCTTGACTGCCTGGCCTTTGAGCATGCGGACAGTGATGATGTCGGCCCAGAAGGTGCAGGTGACCTTGCCGAGCCGGGGCAGGTAGTCGCGGCCCCGGAGGTGACGGCCGAGACCGGAGACGATCATGACGGGTTGCCAGTGCCGGCGGTAGACCCAGATGAGTCGCCACCAGGCCAGCAGCCGGTAGCCGACCAGGTGGGCGAAGGACGCCCGGTCGATGAACGCCCACGCGAGGAGGCCCAGGACGACGATGCCGACCAGGCAGGCCGCCGGCGGCCAGCCGTAGAGGTACCAGACAGCCCCGGGAACGACTGGGATGGCGGTGGCGATGGGGTGACGCCAGATGGTGCGGACGAGCCCGGCGAGGATGCGCCAGACGAGGATGACGATGGTGATGATGGCGGGTGTAGTGACGACGGCCGGGCGGAAGACGACGGCCGTGTCGGGCGTGGTGGAGACGAGGTTGCGCGCCTCGTCGCCAGGCAGCCGCTTGAACATAAGCTGGGAACCTTCCGTGATGGAGCAAGTCAGGGGAGAGATGTGAAAGGGGGCCGCCGGAAGTTGCCGCTTCTGGCGGCCCCGCCTGCTGTCAGGCCGCCGTGTCGGTGGCGTCCTTGTCGGCCAGTTGTTCGGCGTGGAGCTGCTCGCAGTCGGCCAGGTAGCGAGCGGCGGCGTTGAAGATCTCCCGAGCGTTGGCCAGGTCGGTGTCGGTGACCGGTCCGGCCCCGGTGGTGGAGATGTGTACGTCGGCCTCGTGCGTGCTGAATTCCAGGTACGGGCGCGGGCTGCTGAGCAGCAGTCCGGCACGCACCTTGAGCTGCGGCGTGTGGAAGGAGATCCCGACGTGCGGCTCGCAGCCGGGATGCATGGACAGGGTGAGGTAGGTGTAGGGGCCGAGGGTCATGCCGCGACCCCCGTGCCGTCGGGCAGGCTGTGAAGGCTGCGCTCCAGCGAGCGGGCGAAGCGGGATGCCTCGCGGGCGAGCTGGCGCGCGAACTCCAGGTCTTCCACCGTCGCGGGACCGTGGGTGGTGACCAGGACGGAGGTGGCGCCGAAGTCGAGCGCCAGGACGGGCTGGCGGCGGGCGTAGGGGTGGGTGAGGGTGCGGGCGGCGTGCCCGGTGGTCAGCCGGATCACGCTCGTACGTGGGGTACGGCGGCGGGTCATTTAGGCGGCGTCCTTTCCGGCCGAAGCCTTGCTCGGAGCGGGCTGTGCGGTTTGGCGGGGTGCGTGCATCTCACGCACCTTGATCGAGTACGCGAGCCGTCCGGCGGCGTTGACGTACGGGGTGACGGTGATGCCGTCGAACTCGACCGGCGTGAACGGCAGCCCTGCCATCGGGGACGGGGGTACCGGCTGGACCGGCGCGAGGATCTTGACCGCCACCGTCTTCTGGGCGGGCTTGAGGGTTGGGTCACCGTCCATGACCGCGACCTGCCAGACCAGCTCTGCGGTCTGCTTGTCGCGGGCCTGCACGAACCGGCCGTTGGCGGAGGCGTCGAAGTCCTTGACGGGCTCGACCTCGCCGACGATGTAGCAGCCGTGCGGGAAGACCATGGCGAAGGTGACGGGGATGGGGCCTTGCAGAGCCATAATGGCTCTCCTCTCTTGACTGACTGACACTTGACCTATCAAGTGATGCTCTGAGAATAGGCCGCACAAACTTGCTACGTCAAGTGACTAGGTCGGTGGTGACGGACCTCTTACCGATTCGGTAGCGACAACCCCGCGCAAACACGGATGATCAGGGGCGTGTACGTGAGGTTTCAGAGCCCTGCCCCGAACGCGAGAGGCGTCCACCCTGGCGTGTTCGGCCTCATCAACGGCCTGGCCAAACACGGCCAACTATCGCCGGAGGAGACACGCTTCAAGGAGGAGAACCACGCCTGGTTCCACGCGAACCTGATCGATCCGAGCGACGTCGACCCCCACGTCTACGACCGCACGCTGAACCCGAAGGCCACGGCCTGGTTCAGGCCGACCGCGACCCATCTCCTCGAACGCGTGCCCGGTTACCTGGCGATCCTCGCCGCCCACGGCGTCGCATGCGTGCGCGTCGAGGAGATCGACCCCGGCACCGTGGTCTACGAAGACCCCCATCAGGTCGTCGTGGTTCCCTACGCGACCGGGTAGGCGTCTTCCAGCTCGTGCCGGTCGGCTGGGAGCAGCACCTCGACCACAGCGAGCGGACGCCCGGAGGCGTCACGGACCGCGCCGAAGACGGCCAGCAGCGGCACGTTCTTCGGCATGCCGAGCTGCTTGGCTTCCTGGGTGGTGGGCATGCGCGCGGTGATCTGCTCCACGATGTGATCGAAGCGCACTCCCTTTCGCATCGTCAGATGCTCACGGATGCCCTGTGGCAACGGCTCGCCACTGGTCAGGTCGGTGCCTTCTGACAACTCCAGCGGCAGCCACAACGAGACCAGCTCACTCGGCTCGCCCTCCCGCAGCACCAACCGCCGGCGCAGGAACGCTTTGCTTTTGGGTGCCGTTTTCAGCAGCGTCGCCACCCGGTTGGGCAGGGCTACGGCGCCGGCCTCGATCAGCTCGCCAGGGTTGTCGGTCTCCGGGCTGGTCAGGTACGCCTGTCCGGGACGGTTGGACTCCACTGACGCCATCGCGGGACGGCCGCGTACGAACCGGCCCTTGCCCTGCTGCGACTCGATCCAGCCCTGCTCACGCAGCACCCGCAGCGCCGCGACCACCGTGGGCCGGGACACGCTGAACTCCTGGATGAGCTGGTGCTCGCTGGGGAGCAGGGAGCCGGGCGGGTAGGTTCCCGACTCGATACGCCGTTGAAGGGCCTGCACAAGCTGCGCATACTTCGGCGGCACGGACTCTAGCGACATGATGACCGTCCAACACCCGACAGGTTGTTTTACCAAGTTTGAGCGTAGCCTGGCCTGGCGCACCGTGTCCACGTCACGGCACAAGCGCACACGAGATGATGGCCCGGCAGACAGTCGGCGGAGGGGCCGGGGGCGGACCCTTCATCCGGGCGTGGACTCGACCGTCCGCCGGGCGGTGAGGCGCGACGGGGAAGGGGGTAAGCCGCCCGATCCCCTCGATCGGGTGCCGTCACTGCCCCGCCGCGCCTGCCTGCTACTTGGCGACGTACTCCGCCAAGACGTTCGCAGCGCCCTTCACGTCATCGACCGGATGACGCTTCTCGGCGTTCTGCCACGAGTAGTGGGTCCCGCCGTAGCCGACGAACACCCACACCGGTAGCCCGTGCTCCAGACGGTGCACCATGAGCGCACTGTTGTTGTCGCGCAGTTCGGCCCGGACGCGCAGGCTCACGAGTTCGTCGCGCAGCCGGATGAGGGCGTTCGCCTCGTCCTGCTGGCCGAAGCCGTTCATAGCCGCCTGCATGATCGAATTCATCTCCCGCTCCCTTCGCCCTGGCCGTCGCCGAGGCAGTCGAGACACTTCCGCTCCCCAATCCGTTCCGCCTCCTCCCCGTCAGTGCTGATCAGGAGAGCGCGGCGCGAGCTTGTCAGCTTGTAACCACGTCCCCGGCACGCAGGGCAGGGGCTTGCCTCGCAGTTCTCGTCTGGCCGGGTCACCGTCGCCATCTCCTCGCGAGTCGTTTCCGGTACTTCCTGCGGCGGAAGTCCGCTTCACTTACGTTGTTGATTGATGGCAAGTCCACCGGCAAAGCAGAATGAGGGGACCCGCCGATAGGCCCCCCTCTTAACCCCCTTTTCGATCTCCGCTCGGAAAGAAGGCCAGAAATGCCCGAAGCGACACCAAATGAGCGACTTCGGAACTGGCGCCAGAATGCCGGTTTGACCCGAGCCGAAATGGCCAAAATGGTCAACCTCAGCAAGAGCGGAATCAAGCACGCCCTGACCTGCGACGAGGAACGCCTACGCCGCTGGGAAGCAGGCGAGGTCACCTGGCCCCGCGAGCCCTACCGGCTGGCACTGACCGAGGTCACCCACCTCGACCCGGAAGACCTGGGCTTCACCCCCACCAGACGCGCACGTACGCTCACAAAGACCTCCACAACGGTCGAGAGCGTCACAAGAGCGCCGAGCGTGGTGGATCTCGTCGGACCAGGAGAGGACGAGGACGTGCGACGCCGTGAATTCGTCGGCCTGACCGGAGCAGCACTCTTCAGCGCCGTACTCGCCCCACAGGCAGCCACCCGAACCGCGGACCTCGATATCGAGAAGATCGCCGCCACACTCGTCGACTACTCCACCCCGCCAGACGGCCCCATCAACCTCGCATCCCTCGCCGACGCCGTCTCGGCCGCCAAACGCAACTACCAGGCCTGCCGGTACGCCCAGGTGACCGCCAAACTGCCCGCCCTCCTGCGCAAACTCCGCGCCGCCTGCACCTCCCTGCACGGCGACGACCGGCTACGAGCCCACGCCCTGGCCGCCGAGGCCTACCACGTGACCGCCTCCATCCTGCTCAAACAGGAAGACAAGGGCCTCGCCTGGCTCGCCGCAGACCGCAGCGTCCAAGCCGGCCACGCCAGCCAGAGCCCGCTCATGATCGGATCCAGCTCCCGCATCATCACCCATGCCCTCATGGACGGCGGACACCACCTCGCCGCCACCGACACCGCACGCGGCGCAGCCCAACGCATGGACGCCGACCTGTCCGCACCCTCCCCGGACGACCTGTCCATCTACGGATCACTACTGCTGCGCGGAGCCATCGCCGCCGCCAGCACCGGCAACCGCCACACCACCGCCGAACTCCTCGACGAAGCCGCCGAAGCAGGAACCAGACTCGGCCACGACGCCAACCACATGTGGACCGCGTTCGGCCCCAACAACGTCCTGTGCCACCGCGTCAACGTCGCCCTGCGCTTCGGCGACGCCGGCACCGCCATCGACTACGCCCGCCAGGTCGAACTAGAGCAGCTCCCGATCAACGAACGCAAAGCCACCCTGCTCCTCGACACCTCCCGCGCCTTCCTCATGCGCAACCAGCACGACCGAGCCCTGCACATCCTGCGCGCCGCAGGCGAGATCGCCCCCGAAGAAGTCACCGGCCGCCCCACAGCCCTCCGGCTCGTACGTGACATCCTGGCAACCGCCCCGATCAGCGTCCGCCGCGACGCCCGCGAGTACGCGGCAACCCTGGGAGTCAACGCGTGACCCAACCCGGCAAGGTCCTCTACATCATCGTCTGCGCCGCAGGACCCGCCCCCGACGTCGGCCGCCTCGTCACCTTCGCCCAAGACGCAGGCTGGACCGTCCAGATCATCGCCACCCCGTCAGCGCTGGACTTCATCGACGTTGCCGAACTGGAGAAGCAGACCGGCCGCCTCGTCCGCAGCCAGTACCGCAAACCCCACGAACCCAAATCACCCCGAGCCGACGCCATCATCGTCGCCCCCGCCACCTACAACACCATCAACAAGTTCGCCCAAGGCACCGCCGACACCTACGCACTCGGCGTCCTTTCCGAAGCCCCCGGACTCGGCATCCCCGTCATCATCCTGCCCTTCGTCAACACCGCCCTCGCCTCCCGCACCCCGTTCCAACGCAGCGTCGACCAGCTCCGCGCCGAAGGCGTACACGTACTGCTCGGCCCCGGCCAGTTCGAACCACACCCACCAAGCTCCGGCGCCGAACGCATCGACACCTACCCCTGGGCACTGACACTCGAAAACTTGCCGAATTGATCCCTTAGGTATCAAGACGGCGGCGCGGCGCGCCGCCGTACCCCCGGCCCTCCGCCCGCCCGCCGTCCGGGCGTGCGGCCTGGGGGCCGGTCCCGAACGGCGGCGGGACACCGGGCCGGGCACCGCACGCCAGCCCGCCGTACCAACCGAACGCTCCGGCCGGGGTTGCCGTGCCGCCGCACAGATGCAGCCCTTCGATCGCCACTGCATGGCTGGACGCCGTAGATTGCTGGGGGCGATCGACGATCCAGGGTTCGTTCCTCACCCTGGCTCACCGGAAACGTGTCTGATCACCGTGCTGGTGAGAGCACGACCATAGGTCACAAGGAGCCTTCGTCCTGGGGGCGGCAGCGGGCGGGTGCACATAATGCTGGATCCTTGTGTGCTTCGCTAGTGCCTCTGTAGATCTCGTAGTCCTCTGGGCGGAATTAACGCCACAAGATCCGTTCGAAGGGCAACGGTGTTCGTCATCGCGGGCGCTGAGGAGGCATACAATATGCTTGCAATAACCCATTTCGAGTACAACCGCCAACCGGCGATTCGTTGAGTCGCGCCACTGCCGGGAAATGTAAAATTTCACTCATGCCGTCTGCACCTCCGACAACTTGTGTCGGAGAATCTGCTCTTCCACGGTGACCGTCAAGCCCTCGGTATCATGCATCCTGGCCGCCAGCCAATCCAGCCAATCCGAGGTTCTTTCCCAGCCCCGCGGAGCTTCCAGTTTCGACCAACCCGAAGCGACGTGTGACACCAGCCGAAGGCTTTCTGTTGCGAGTACGTGCTTCCCAGCAGCCGCTGGAACGAGCACACTGTCCTCTAATTGGGGCTCGGCATTCGGCAGGCGCCAGCGCTGGGCATCCAGGGCATGGCGTCGATACTCGTGGACGATCTGCTTGAGCGTTGGCGCCTCCCATAAGGGCAGCTGACTCTGCGCCTCCAGACGACGCGCGGCATCTTCAAACCTCTCCCCATGGAGACGGGCAGGAATGCCCTCCCCCACACCCGCCGCCGTTATGAGTCTCTGTGACAAGTCGAGAGACACAACCGGGAAATCCTTAGTCAGCGCGTGCACATGCGCATGAGGATAATACGACTCCCCGCTAGTGGATAGGTCGAGTGTGATTCCCTGTAGCACGGGTCCAATGCGGCGCATAAGCCGGAGCGACTGCCACACGGTGAACGCAGGAAAAAGACGAGACCAGTCTGCGGTTATTCTGCGGGCCACAATTTTCGTTATTTTCATGATATCTGTATTGTCAGGCGCAAGCCTGGGATTATTTTGCACCATTATACCACTGATTCTAACTTAGATGATAGGCGGCAAGCATGGGTGGCGCTGTTGCGGGGCCTCGTTTAGACAGGAGTTCTCACCATGAACCACGTGCTACTGCGCTTGGAGCGCACCACCGATCGTGATGTCCACCGCGACTTAATGCTGCGACTGGGCACCTATCGGCATGTCTGCGATACGTACTATTTGGCCCATCGACGAGTCCGTACGGGCAGGCGAGAAGGTCTCGGATAGCCTCGTGCGACTCCTCGACCAGTGAACCCTTTTCAGGCTCCGCGGCGAGAGGCCTAGTCACAGCATGATCGCGATGCCGGTGTTCAACCGATGACGTAAAGAAGCTCCTGGTAGACGGGTTGATCACCACAATCCACACCGTCGCCACCAGGAGCTTCAGGTGCTGTTCTACCGTGCTGCCGTTGATTTGTCGCATCGAACCCTGAACTACGTCGCCGGGGTGATTCGACGGCACCGCAAGACGATGAGGTCGCTCTGGCGGCGGCTCAACCCCGCTCAGCAGGCCCTGCTGGTGCTGGTTTACCTGCGCAAGGGCGAAACTTATGCCGAGCTCGGCGCCGGGTTCGGAGTATCAGCGGCGACCGCATGGCGGTATGTGGAAGAGACGGTAGCCCTGCTGTCAGCGCGCTCGCCGAAACTGAGCCAGGCGCTGCGCAAGGCCAAGCGGGACGGGCTGCACTACCTGGTGCTGGACGGCACCCTGATTCGCACCGACCGGATCAAGGCGGACCGGCCCTACTTCTCCGGCAAGCACCGGGTACACGGGATGAACGTACAGGTCATCGCCTCCCCGGACGGGACGATCCTTTGGACGTCCGGAGCTCTGCCCGGCAAGGCCCATGATCTGAGCGCAGTTCGCATCTGGGGCATCTTGCGTGCGTTGGAGCAGGCCGGCATCGTCACCCTGGCGGATAAGGCCTACCAAGGGGCCGAAGGCCCGGTGCTCACCCCGTACAAGGGCAAGGACAAGCCCGAGTCACAGAAGCAGGCCAACCGTGCCCACGCCAAGCTTCGCGGCCCCGGCGAACGCGCGAATGCCCAGCTGAAGAGCTGGAAGATCCTCCGAAAGCTACGCTGCAGCCCGTCCAAGGCCGGCCACCTCTGCAAGGCCATCGCCATCCTTCAAAACCATCGTGTAGCCCAGCAGGCCGCGTGAGGCTGAAATAGGTTCAGTGGGGCAATGTCGTTAACTTAGATGGTCGCGGTGCCGGTATGATCTTCGTGTGGTGAGAGCAGGACAGCGGGTAAGGGCAGGTCGGGAGCCGGGGCTGCCGGATCGAGTCGCGATTGGCGTGCTCACGGCGGCGTACCCGCCGGACATGGTCGATGCTGCGGTCGATACCTGTGACGCTCGTGAGCTGCGTAGACGGGATCTGCCCGCGCGGCTGGTGACGCTGGAGGAGTTCCCGGCCGCTACGCCGAACGCTGGGAGTTGGAGACCGCGATCGGCGAGGTGGAGACCCGGCTGCGCGGCGGCCCTGACGTACTGCTGCGCTCGAAATCCCCGGACATGGTCCGCCAGGAGATCTACGCCCTGCTCTGTGTCTATCAGGCGATCCGCCACCTGATCGCGACCGCCGCCGAGAGCGCGGCGATCGACCCGGACCGGATCTCCTTCACCCGCACCGTCGAGGCCGTCCGCCGCCACGTCTCCGACGAGGCGGCGCTTTCCCCCTCAGCGCTTGCTGACCTGGTCGACGACGTCATCTACGAAATCACCGACCCGCGTCACCTGCTGCCCGAAACCCGGCGGACGCACTCCTTCCATCGCGAACAACGCCGATCCGGACGCCGCTTCCCCAAACAACGCGACCGGGCCAAGAAGCCCCTCCCGCCCCGCACGAAGATCACCCTGTGGCTTCTCGACCAGCGACAACCTGCCGAACCCGATACCCCGCCGGACGCGGCCGTCCACGCCCTTCCCACCCCGGACAACAACGTTCAAGAACTCGACAATGCCGCTTGATCAGCAGAGATGATCAAAGTTAACGGCATTGGGCTAAGGCCTTCAGGGACCGCCATTCCGCTGGCTCGTACATCAGGGCAAAGGGTCCCTCTTCCCGGATGTCGAGCGCGTAGCCGAACTCGTCCCAGTGTGCCAGCATCTCCTGGTCGCGTGCCACGTACACTTCGTCCGTGGACTCTGCCCATGTCATTGCCCCGGGAGTCCACGGCAAAAACTCGCCGGAGGCCTCGCCGACAGTCGCGATCCGGGGCTGTGGCCAGCGCGCGGACCACCGGTCGAAGAACCGCTCAATCGCCGTCGGGACGGGACCTTGAGCCACGAGCACGGTGTCGAAACCTGTGATCAAAAGCTTTCCATCCAGGAATGGGGCCGAAGTAGTTGGCCTTGGTGCGGTCCACCGTAGTCCCTGTCGACGAAGCTCGAATCCTGGAATCCGAACGGGTGACGCCCTGTGCAGCCGTCGTAGTTCGGCCGAGCCCGCGATGACCCGATGGCTATTGCCATGGTGCGAGGTGGTAAGCAGGGTCGTCCTGGAATGAGAGCTCACGCCGGTGCAGACCGTAGGCCGAGCAGAAGTTGACATCTTGGCCCAGGTGAAGAGCGGTGAATGGCTCCGAGATCGTCACATCTGGCCTGATAACGTAGCTGATCTTCAGCACTTCGTGGTCTGGCCCTTGGCTGTCGATCGAGCCGAATCGAGATGCATCTCCTGGGTCTTGCCATCCACCGGAAACTTGCCATTCGTAGCGCAACTCCAGGGTTGCAGGTTCTGGGCAATGCCAACGAAAGCGGCCAACCTCGATGCCACCGGCGGCGTTCTCCCATGCACTCCAGCCACGGCCATCCGGCAGAAATCCCAACCAACTGGTCTCCATGTACCCAAGGTCGTAGGGCCCACTGTCCCAGAGGCCCACCAGGTTCTCGTCGTACACGCCGGTCAGAGTGGCATCGATCGCAGTGTGAGCGCAAGGCGTGATCGTCGGGCCATTAGCGGGCCACTAAGGGCGGTCAGCAGCGGTCAATCATGGTCACTCGCGGACTGCCTTCGGCGCAGGTCGAGGCGGTTGCGCTCGAAAATCGGGCCGTTTTGCAAGCAGGAAGTCAGGAGTTCGAATCTCCTAGGCTCCACCAGGGAAGACTCTCCCCCGCTGAGGGGCACTCGGCGGGGGAGAGTGACTAAGTGAGTGACTACCGGGTCCCGTGGTCACGCACCCCACCCGTGGTCGTCGTCCGGCAGCGATCGTTCTCCGGGAGTCGCTAACCGTCGTACGACGGGCGTTCCGCTCCGCGCAGTGGCTCGTTGCTACCCGGCGCCTGGGCATGTGGCCTGGGGCGGGCCGACGACGCATAGCCCTGTGCGGACGTGGTCCGTGACCTTGCCGCAGTGATCACATGCGGGGGAGGCGGCAACAAGGTGGGCGGTGCAGCAGAGCAGACGAGCCGGCCCGGCGCCCATACGGCCGCGTGTATCACCGTCGGCGCCGTCAGATGGGAGCAGGCCTCGCCGACTCGTGCGCGCACGGCCCGCTGGAGCTGGGCCACGTACCCAGCAAGCCAGGGATGATAAGGCCCTGCGACTGAGATCGCCGCCCCTGGACCACTCCGCGCGTCTGCGCTGGCAGCGTCGTATTGGTCAAGGAAGGCGGTACCTCGGAGAGGAACAACCATGTCTCAACCTCCAGTTAGTCGGGTGGGTGATCTCCATATCCCAGGGTGGGTTCCGTTGCCGGTCCGGCGGCATGACCCTGTGCCGCCCCCACGCTGAACTTGCGCCGAGCTCCTAGGAAGATCATTTCCTGAATGGCCATCGTTTGCGCAGGTCAGGGACAGTGGGTGAGGCGACCGAAGCTAGTCGGCGTATCCCTCGACGATGAGCCGCCGAAGCTCAAGCATGGCCTGACGGCATTGATTCCGACCAGCTTCGACAACCGTGGGATGGTTCGCGCGCCGCCGATCGGTTCGCCGGATGACGTACTGCCCACCTTCGAGGCAGAGTTCGTACTCGATCGCGCCGTGTGTTACGAACTCCCGGACGCGGGAGCGTGTCCCTCGTGAGTCGTACGCTGTCCAGTCGATATCCAGGGGTTCATCGGGTATCGCGGACACCGGCGGACTCGCTTAGCATGACCCCGATCTGTACGGCGCACGCGAGCAGTTCGAGTCGACGCCATGTGTCGGCCTCGATCTCCTGCTTCGTCCTCTTATGCCTCGCTCTGTACATGCCGGACTCCTCCTGCCACGCGTCGAAGTCGGGATGCTCCAACTCGGCCATGCGCTGACTCTACCGTCACACGTCCATACACGTACATGCCTGTTTATGAACGTATCTGCATTTCCGAGCACGTACACGCCTGCTTACGGTCGAGCTGTGATGGAGTTCCGGAAGGATCGCCCCGTGTGGCGACAGGTGGCCGATGAGATGCGCCGGCGGATCGCGGCCATGTCGCCGGGCGACCTGGTGGACTCCGAGCAATCGATGGTCCAGGAGTTCGGCATCGCGCGCGGAACGGCGCGGAAGGTGATCGCGCACCTTCGCGAGGAAGGCGTGATCTACACGGTCCCGGGTCTGGGCTCGTTCGCCGGTCCGAAGCCTCCCGAGGATGACGCCGAACCGGCAGACCGCAACACCAGTTGATCGCAGATCCGCTTGCTCCCGGCGTCGTCATGTCACACCGCGTAGGAAACTCTCGGGACGGAAGGGTCTCCAGTGTCCCCGGGGTCCCTCGACCGGCTTCTACCAGGGGAAAGAAGAAAGATCAAAAGGGACACTCTCTGCGGCGAGTGTCCCCGTTGTCCCCCGACGACGGAAGACGAAGAGGTGCTTCGCGCGCCCTGCCAGTTGCGCTGCGCGCAGGAAGTGCGGCTCCAACATGTTGCAGCGCTTCTCCGTGCGAAGCACGGGCTGGAAGGGGTGGCGAAGCGCCGATGTGGTCTTTTGGCACCCAAGCCGGTCCCGCCCTCGCCCTGCCGGCGCTGGCCCCCGATGCCGGATCGTACGAGCGCATCATCCGTGCCCTCGACACCCCGGCCGCGTCGATATGGCGACCGTGTAATGGCTGGAACACTGCATGGGCGGACCCCGCCGCGTCGAGGACGTATATTGGCCGATCGGGCATTTGGTAAGGCGCCTAACTGCGCTTTCTCCCGCAGCGGCGCCTACTCCCGATGCGTAAGGGTGCCATGGTGATTCCGGACGGTCGTACTAGCCGTCCGCGTCCATTCTGGCCAGGCATATTCTGCGTTGCTGCCATATCTCCTGGACAATCTGACACATTTGGCCAAGGGATAAGGCCAGCTGTGGTGCATGGGAAGACGATAAGTATTTCCACACTAAGTTCTTGAACGGTTTCTAGCTTTGCTTGGGATGTTCAGCATGGTGTCGCCTCATTGAGGTGAGTAGTGTTGTCGCGACCCCATCGTAGGAAGGAATCAACTGCTCATGCGTTTCGGTTCCCGCATGTTCGCGCTGGCTGCTGCCACCGCCGTACTGACTATGCCAATGCTGGGCGCGGGCGCTGCCTCAGCCAGTCGCGCCATCGCCCCCTGTGATCCGCCCGCCCATGCCATGACCTACCAGCTTTTGCAGATCAATCTTCCGTTGCTTGCGCCCGAGAACATGGGATCCGTTGGCCCGGGGGGCGTTCAGAACATCTGCTAGCAATCTTGAGGTGTCAACCTCTACGCCGATCGGCCCTGTTCGGCCATTCCGTCGCTTTTGCGAAGTGGAAGGCCGGCAGGGCCGGTTGTCATTCTCTCGATCGGCATGATCGAAGTTGGATGCCTAGCTGGCTCGGAAGGCTGCATTTGCCGTCGCAAAGGCGATGTCCAGCACATGTCGTTGTGAAGATCAAGCAGTGATCAGGACCGGACTGCCGAGCGGTATGCGGGACAACACGCGCAGTGCAGCTGCGGGAACCCGTACGCAACCATGGCTGATATGCCGACCGAACACGCTGGCGTCCGGCCAGCCGTGCAAGGAGATCGTGCTGGGCCCGCCATCGAAGTTGTCAAGGGCAGTCGAATGCAGGCCCAGCGGCAGAATCAGTGGGGTGTACGTCGGCTTGGGCGGAGACAGGGCTGCCAGCAGGAACGTCCGTCCTGTCGGAGTGGGGGTGGCCGAAGCCCCCACGGCCACTGTCCATGAACGGAGCCGGTGATTGGCCTTGAACAGGGTGAGCCTGTGAGCGGACAACCTGATTTCCACCCGATAAGGGCTGTAAGCATTCTGCAGCCCTCCGCCGTCACTGTAGATCCATCCTGTCGACTTGTTCGGCCGGCTCGGCAACAGAACACGAACCCATCCCGGCGCTTTCCCCACCACCGGAACCCAGGTCTCACTTCCCATTTGAGTGGTCGGCAATATCGCCAGTGGTCGCCCACCTGGTTGGGCATAGACAATCTGTGGTGCCGTGGGATGTGTCACAACCCCAGATCCCGGGTTGTTGTGGGTCGAGTCCTTAGGAGCTCCGCGCAAGCGGGTGAAGGTTGTCGCCTTCGGCAACCGTGCTACTTCTGCTGCTGACACGGATACAGGTCTGATCACTTGCGCGGCCTTGGATGGTGCTACAGCACGTGGCGGCACGTCTGTGTCTGTGCCGCAAGAGGCGGCCAAGGGTGTGATCGTTATTACCACGCCGTACGCAATCATCTTTATGCGCCAAGCGGTCACACGACCGAGCATGTCGAAGTGAAATCGATCACGCATAAAAACTCCCATGATTCGACGGTTGATATCGAGAGGGTGGTGGCATCACCCCCTCATCTTGCGCTGTCGACGCAATGATGGACGCCCGCGGCTCCGCGGCTCCGCGGCTCCAGATATAGCACCAGCGAATACTGCTCATCATCTCCCCTCCGGCCGGATGAATGTAAAGATTTGCCAGGACTCGTCGATCGACTTTGTGTTCGCTGATTTGTGACACAGCGTCTTGGCTGATGGCCTCCGGCCACGCCTGGCCGAGTACGCGTCTGTCTGGGCGATGTATGACGTGCGCCGCATGTGCGCCGATAACATCATGTTTATCGGTGTGGGTGGTGAAGGTGCCGTCCAGTCATGTCCGGCCTCGAGGTCTACGGAATTGCGGCTGTCGTCCCCATTCGCCTGTCGTGGTGACTTGCTCAATGCAACCGGCAAAGTCGACAAACCTGCCCAAACACTCATTAGGATGCGGAGTGTAGGCCATACCAATATTGATCGAGCTTTATGTTCTGTTTAAGCGTTGGTGCTCACTATTGCTTACCTCTACGACTAGCGTGCCAAGTCGCGGGGTGATGCTCTTGCGATTCCGTGATCACCGGTCTGATGGCAAGTCTGAAAGTTCGGTATCTCGCGCAGTTGAACGTCTCGCTTTCTGTGGACACCAAGAACCGGGCGTATCCGATGCCCTTCTGCAAGGAGAACGACTCGCTAAATGGACAGAACCTGTAAACAGGCCTTGCTAAGGCTGCCGGGGCTTTCCCGTATGGCGGCGGCTTTGATACTCATCCCGGTCCTAGTCGCATTCTTTCTCGTGCAATCCCGCGAGAGCTCCGCTCAAGTAGCCCCAGTCGATCTGGGAACAGCCGGCGCCTTCGCTGTTCTGGCGGGGACCACGGTCACCAACACCGGTCCCAGTATCATTACGGGGGATCTGGGAGTGAGCCCGGGTACCGCGATCGTCGGATTCCCGCCCGGCATCGTGTTGGGCGCGCAGCACGCTGCCGACGCTGTAGCCCTTCAGGCGCAATCCGACTTGACGATCGCATACAACGATGCCGCCGGCCGCACACCGGCCACTAGTATTTCAGGCGACCTCGGCGGTCAGACTCTCACACATGGCATTTACGCCTCCAGCTCTTCAATCGGGCTGACAGGAACGCTCACTCTCGACGCCGAGGGTGATCCCAATGCCGTGTTCATCTTCCAGATCTCTTCCACGCTCATCACCGCATCGGGCAGTAACATCAACTTGATCAACGGTGCTCAAGCGTGCAATGTCTTCTGGCAAGTGGGCAGCTCCGCGACCTTGGGAACGAACTCCACCTTCGTCGGCAACATTCTTGCCCTGGCTTCGATCTCGGCGACCACAGGCACCACCGTCGACGGCCGACTGCTGGCCCGTAATGGTCAGGTCAGCCTCGACACCAACACCGTCAACATCGCGGAGTGCGAAGGGCCGACGCCCACGCCGACGGTCACGCCGACTGTGACGCCGACGGTCACGCCGACCGTGACGCCGACTGTGACGCCGACGGTCACGCCGACCGTGACGCCGACTGTGACGCCGACGGTCACGCCGACCGTGACGCCGACGGTCACGCCGACGGTCACGCCGACCGTGACGCCGACGGTCACGCCGACGGTCACGCCGACGGTGACGCCGACGGTGACGCCGACGGTGACGCCGACGGTCACGCCGACGGTCACGCCGACGGTGACGCCGACGGTGACGCCGACCGTGACGCCGACCGTGACGCCGACCGTGACGCCGACCGTGACGCCGACCGTGACGCCGACCGTGACGCCGACCGTGAAGCCGACCAAGAAGCCGACCAAGAAGCCGAGCAAGCCCCAGCCATGTACTTACGATCATGGTTATCACGAGCCCTGCGGCAAGTGGCAGTGCTACGTCGACGCTTCTCACTATGGGTACCGTGAGGCCTGTGACAAGGGGTGCTACGTCGAGTCTTCCCACTCTGGGTACCGTGAGGCCTGCGACAAGGGGTGCTACGTCGAGTCTTCCCACTCTGGGTACCGTGAGGCCTGCGACAAGGGGTGCTACGTGGAATCTCCCCACCATGGGGAGCACGAGGCCTGCGATGAGGGACGGTGCCATCACGAGCTGTCTCACGACTCCGGGCATCACGAGCCTTGCCACATGGAGCCCTGCCATGCAGAGCACTGCGACGGGGACAGCGGCCATGGGTCCTGCGACGAGGAGTTCTGCTTGGAGGACGTCAAGTTCCGCATGGCCAGTGCTCAGGGGCTGGCGATGGCCCCCATGCCTAAGCTGGTCAAGCGGAACCTTCGGGTGGCTGGCTGAAGATTCTGTCCGTTGACAGAGGGTGTCAATAGTGAAGTTGCCGGCTTCTATAAAGAATAGAAGCCGGCAACAATCATCGCTTTGGCACGTAGTGGGCATACCCGAAAAGTGCCTGCGTCGCTCAGTACGGGCTCGCGCGCACTCCACCCCTCGCATCGCCGCTGGCGAATGGAGATAGAGATCCCCCTAGACAAGACCAGTCGCTTGTGATGATGCCGGGCCGTGTCTTTGGTTCTCTCTTGATCGGCAACCCGTCATGGTCTTGAAGCGTGAGCATCAGAGCCGCAGAGCGCCCAACCAAGCGTGTGCCTCGCGAGGTCGACAATCGCCTGGCCGCCACGGTCGAAACAGTTCTGATCATCATCGGGTTCGCCGGAATGCTCTTTCTTTTGCCCCGGTTGGATTGGGGTGACGGCTCGGTCCGCTACCACCAACTGACGGCTCTGCTCGAACAGGGGGCGGTGCCGGAAGGGAAGTACTCGATGGTCGGGCCGCTGTTCTCGGCGCCGCTCTGGCTGATCGGGGAAATCGGGGGGTCGCCGGACTGGTGGACGTTGCGCTACAACCTCTTTCTGCTTGTCGGCGGGGTGGTGTTCGTCTGGTTCGCCCTCCGTGACCTGCTGCCCCGGCCGCTTCTGAGAAGGTTCATCCTGCTGCTGATCTTCGCGTCGATGTTCGCCCACCATCAGCTCGGATACAACGGCGAGATGTTCACCGCGATCCTCGTCCTCAGCGGGTCTGTTGCGCTGGTCGGAGGCAGAACGTGGCCGGGATGGCTGACGGTCGCCATCGGGGTGGCCAACACGCCCGCCACCCTGCCCGCGCTGATCATGATGGTCGCCAAGTGGGTTTGGGACGTCCGGCGACTGCGCTGGGTGCTGGCGGTGCTCACGGCGGTCGGGCTGGTGATGGCGGAGGCGTGGCTGCGTCGTGGCAGTCCACTCGCTACGGGCTATGAGGGGGACGACCGGGGGAACCGCACGATCATGCCGTATTCAGGCCTGCCAGGTTTCAGCTATCCGATCTTCTTCGGGCTGCTGTCGCTGATCCTCTCCTTCGGCAAGGGCCTGCTCTTCTTCGCGCCCGGTCTGTTCCTGCCCGTACGGCAGCGCCTGCGCGACCTGGCCGCCGGTCGACAGCTCTACGAATTGTGGCTGGCGTTCGTGATCGGTTTGCTGCTGCTGTACGCGATGTACTGGTCATGGAGCGGTTCCTCGTTCTGGGGGCCACGATATCTGCTGTTCGCGGCGGTTCCTGCGGCGTTCGCGCTTGCCGTGCGGTGCCATCGGCCGGGGGACTCGGCTGGGGCCGACCTCGTCACCGTGCTGGCACTCGGGCTGTCGATCTGGGCCGGCCTCAACGGCGCGGTGTTCGGAGACGTCGACGTTCCCAAGGTGTGCTGGCCCGACGGAGCTGGCCAGTACGAGGCTCCGATCTGCTTCTACACGCCGGAGTTCAGCGCATTGTGGTATCCGTTCGTGGCTGGAGGCAAGCCCTTGAGTACTGGTCAGTGGATCTATCTCACCTATGGTCTCGCTGTGGGTGTCTATCTGCTGGCGGGGCCGCTGCTGCGGCTCGTAGGACACCTGCGCACCTGGGTGGGCTTCGCGACAGCCCGGATCAGGGCCGTTCATTGGTAAGACCGCGATCCAGGTCACGATCTCCCCTGGTGCCTCGGCGATGGTGGTGATGGCCGTCGTAGCGCGGTCATGTCGATATATAACGCTGAGTGAAAGCCTCCTCGAAAGGAGTCGAGAAGCGGACGGTTGGGCGGGCGCGGTGGCCGGGTTCAAGTGAGCCCTTTCCGACTTGACAGCCCTGGCCACAGTGGGTTGGCGCAGAACGGTGGCGGCTAGAGGAGGCTCCCGATAAGACAGCAGTCAACCAAGATCCGATGCCCCGCCCCGGGAGCCTCGTTGCTGTCTTACACCGGTGCGGTGTGGCTCAGGAGGCGGGTCGTACGGGAAACGGCTCGCAGGCCGCATGCGGCCCGGGCGACTGCATCCATGGTGTTTCCAAGCTTCGTCCTGTCACGAGGTCGGCTGAGTGACAGGCTGAGTGACAATCGCCGTGGTCGATCACGAACGTTGGCGGACAGTCCCGCACTCACGCCACTGGTCACAGGGCTGGCGCGGCCACTGCGAACTGATGTTCGATGTGCTTTGCGAGCAGGAAGTCAGGAGTTCGATTCTCCTAGGCTCCACTGCACTTCGAAGGCCACTTCCTATGATCGGGAAGTGGCCTTTTTGATCTTGTACAGCTACGAAATACAGCTACAGGCTCAGCTGGGGTACACAACAACGAGCGAGTCCACGATCATGCTGTACGTGGCGATGCTCCGGTTGCTGGCGATCGGCCTTCTCAGCGGTGTCATAACAGTGCCGCTCTTGTGGCTGCAACAAGGCGACGGCTTCGAGTACGCACGGCTCGCAGCTCTGATGGCGTTCGTACTCGGCCAGTTCCTCACCGTGCCTGTCGGGTTGGTGGTGGGCTGGGTCCTTGCCGCCACGGGATCGTGGACGCGCACCCCTGGCTACGTCCTGGGTGCGATCACGACCGTGTTCGGAGCGATCGTCGCCACGCAGGCCTGGGCCACGATGAACTGGGTCGATGGAGGATCGGCCAGGCTTGGTGATTCGGATGTCGAGTCCTTGACGATGTTCCTTGCCTCTTTCTCCGGTGGGGTTACGACCCTGGTCGGTGTGGCCATCGTCTCGTTTCGATGGGCTGGCTACGATCCGCAAGCCGCTCCGGTGCGTCAACGGGGTCCGCGTAGGTACGGCCGGGCTAGACGTCGGCCTTTGTCCCACGTCAAAGGCCATTCCCCGTAATCGAGGAAGGGTGTGGATCCTTTCCAGGGAGCCCCTGAGCTGGTGGTCTGAGGTCTGGTGGGGATGTCTCGTGTCTTCTACCGTTTCGGTAGGGGAGTGCGAGAGGTGGCCGTGATGGGTCTCGTTTCTGGAGGAGCTGGCGCGGCGTGAGGCCGCGGCTCGCCGTCGGGTGGAGGCGACTCGGGAGGAGATCGCTGGGCGGGCGGACAGGCGGGCGGCCCGGGTGATGGTGGATGCCGGCGGAGTGGCGCATCGCGTGATCGAGACGGGGCATGAGCGGTGCCTGGCCAGCGTGGTGGGCCCGGTGACGGTGCGCCGGGCGGCCTTTCGCGCGGGCGGGACGGCGAATCTGTATCCGGCCGACGCGCGGTTGAACCTGCCGGCCGGGCGGCACTCGCACGGGTTGCGTAAACGGGCCGTGGTCGAGGCGGTGCGCGGCTCGTTCGATGACGCGGTGACGGCGATCAGGCGATGTTGCGGGAACGTGGTGGCCAAACGGCAGGTCGAGCGGCTGGTCATCACGGCCGCCCGGGATGTCGAGGCGTTCTACGAGGCCCGCGTGCCGCTGCCGTGCACCGCGGCCACTCTGCTGGTGATCAGCTGTGACGGCAAGGGAGTGCCGATGCGCCCCGAGGCGTTGCGGCCGGCGACCCGCAGGGCCGCCGCGGTCGAGGGCGGTAACACCTACCGGACCCGGCTGGCCGGCGGGGAGAAGAGCGGACGCAAGAGGATGGCCACGGTCGCGGCCGTCTACGATGCCGAACCCGCCGTGCGCCGCCCTCACGACGTGATCACGCTGTCCGGTTCCGGCACCGCGACGAAGAACGGGCCGGGGCGGCGGCCGGGGCCGAAGGCGACCGGCAAGTGGCTGACCGCTTCGGTGGAACGCTCGGCCGAGCAGGTCATCGCGGACGCCTTCGATCAGGCCGCCGCCCGCGACCCTCAGCACCGCAGACGCTGGGTGGTGCTGGTCGACGGCGACCGTCACCAGCTCGACCTGGTTCACTCCCAGGCGAGGCGACATCAGGTGGACGTGCACATCGTGGTGGATGCCATCCATGTCGCCGACTATGTCTGGAAAGCGGCATGGTCGCTGCACACTCCGGGCGACCCTGCCGCCGAACGCTGGGTCGCGATCCAGCTCCTAGCGATCTTGTCCGGGCGGCTGGAAGAAACCCTCGCCGAGTTGCGCTGCCAGGCCCGGACCGCCGGACTGAGCCCTGAGCAGCGCAAAGGCATCGAGACGTGCGCGAAATATCTGACGGCCAAACGCGGCCACCTCGACTACGCCGGCGCGCTCGCGGCGGGCTGGCCGATCGCCACCGGGATCGTTGAGGGGGCGTGCAGGCACCTCGTCGCCGACAGGTTGAACATCACCGGCGCCAGATGGGGCCTGGACGGTGCCGAAGCAGTCCTCAAACTCCGCGTAGTGATCAGTAACGGCCACCTCGAACCATACTGGACCTTCCATCTCCAGCAAGAACACCACCGCATCCACCAGACCCGCTACCAGGACGGACACCAACTCACGGCCTGATTACCTCAGTGTCGGGTAGCGGCGGCACGTTGCCGTGCCGCCGCCCCCTCAGAACCGGGCAAGCGGGCTTTCCCCGCACCACGGCTCAAGCAAGCCCCGAGGGCTCGGCGGGTGAGAATGTGGCCGGTCTCCT
>NZ_SMKO01000390.1 GCF_004348685.1 Nonomuraea deserti
TGGTAGTGCACACACCTGCGCTCCCATTGTCATTTGTGTTTTTTTTTTTTAGATGTGTATAAGAGACAGGTTCGGGTGGCAGTCCGGTTCGGGTGGGGGCTCGGTCCCGGTTGCTGTCAAGGTGGCCCGGTGGTCGATTCGCTGGGATGGGGTCGTTGAATATGCGTTGCGTTCCCTGGCGACATCGCGGCAGGATCGTCGTTGTTGCTGGAACAGAGGGGGACGATGAACGAGGTCTTGCTCGACGCGGTCCGCCATAACAACTGGGCGACGAAGGAGTTGGTGAGGTTCTGCCAGGACCGAGATCTCTCCGGGGAACAGCTCGAGGTCCGTGGCGTCGGCACCTTTGGTGGCATCCTCGCCACGCTCCGCCACATCATCGTGTCGGACGGAAGCTACATACGGCGTCTGGCCGAGTCCGAGCTCGCCTGAATCGACAGTGATGAGGACGCCGATCTGCAGAAGCTCCATGGCTGGGCCTCGCAGGCCGAGCAGCTCTGGGAGCAGGTGTTGGCCAAGCCGATCGACGTGGAACGCGTAGTCATCGTGGACAACGGAACTCGTGAGGTCCGAGCCGGCATCTTCGTGGCTCAGGCCCTCAACCACGCCAACCACCACCGCGAGCAGGTCTGCGCCATCCTGACCGGCCTGGGCATCGAGCCGCCGGACATCCAAGCCTGGGAATTCGCCTGGGCCACCGGACGGATCTGGGAGCGAAAGTGACGACTCGCGGCGTGGAGACGTCGCCGGGGGTGAAGGGCCCGGCTCTCATCAGGGCGTTCCTGACGGCCGTGCGCGGCAGGGCTTCGCTGCCGCGCGCTGATGGCTGACCTCAAATCGGAGCCGTTCGCTGATGGCTGACCTCAAATCGCATGGGACGTGGTCCGAGGGGCGGCGCGCCTTATATCCTGGGCGTGTTCCCGTAAGGGCCCTGGTGGCGGGCACTGGAACGATCAGCGGTGAACTACGGGATTGACGGTTAACCAACGATATCCGGCCAAGTTGGCCTTTCTTGTTTTCGTCGAAGTCGCTCCTTCGCAGAGTTCACTGCATTGTCAGCCATTGCATGTGTGCGCCGCCGAAGGGGCCCGTGCTCTCCCCTACCGCATCGAGTAGCCAGCGTGCGGTCTCCTCCGCTTGCGATATCAACTCGGGTGGGTAATTGAGCAGCACCTGATGCTCGGCGAACTCATCTTCGTCATCGAGGACGAGCCTGCCATCGCGCAGGCGGATCACGTCCAGGTCGAGGTCCAGCATGGTCACCTCACCGTCCCTCCATTCCGGGATGGTGGTGACGTCGACATAGATTTCGCTTTTGTGGGGTGGGGCGTTGAACGAAGCGGTCCACCAGGCGTTACGAGGGAACAGCATGATCGCGGTTGTCTCCCACGTGACGGGTGGCCCATCGCCTTTGCGGGCGACCGTGCCGCCGGGCACCTCCACCCAGACGCCGTGCTCGTCCTCGCCGAGTAGGCGGCCCGGGTGGTTCCAGTGCAATGCTCCGCCGAACTTTCGAAACACGACCCGTACATCTGTCACAGAGGGAAACCTATCCGCCGCCGGACGGCTGTCGCTCGACCACCCCGCCCGGGCTGCGTGTGCTGGAGGTCGCGAGGGGTTGGAGTAGCTGTGCGGTGTGGCATCGGGGCAGGCGGGTTGCGGGCATTGTGTGCAGTGGGGGTGTGGAAAGCCGGGTTCTGCTGGGTAAGGGACGCCTCCGTGAGCCAGCGGGCTAGGGATGCAGACGAAGAGCTTCTCTCATGGCTTTCAGGCGTTGCGGTGAGGCCAGGCCGGCGTGGTACAGGTGAAACTCGGACGCTCCAGCCTTGGCGTACGTCCTGAGCTGGTCGGCCAGTGCCTCCGCGTCGGCTGGGCGGGGCGGGAG
>NZ_SMKO01000391.1 GCF_004348685.1 Nonomuraea deserti
GGCGTGTGGCGTACCCGATGGAGGGCGTGCCGGATGCCCCAGCTCAGGCCGCCCAGCCCGCGCCCGTGCAGGTGGGACGCGCCCTCCCCCGGCTCGACACACCGCGAACCCGCGCCCGGCCAGGTCGGCGCAGAGTGCCTCCATGAGGTCCGCGGCCCAGATCGAGCGCCAGTATCCGCCGTGAACCAGCGCCACGACCGGCGGCCTGGGCACGCCCTCCGGCACGTACAGATCACCCCATTGATCGCAGGACGGCCCGTAAGGGATCCTCAGGGGCGTGTGGCGTACCCGATGGAGGGCGTGCCGGATGCCCCAGCTCAGGCCGCCCAGCCCGCGCCCGTGCAGGTGGGACGCGCCCTCCCCCGGCTCGACACCGTCCGCCCGGTGCGCGTCGACCCAGACCACGGCCCCCAGCGGCCGTCCGATGAGGGCGCGTACCTCGGCATCGGGCCCGGGCATCACGACCGCCCCGTCCCGTACGAGCGACAGCAGGTGAGAAGCGTCGCGGGCGTGGACGAGAGTGCCTCGCACGCCCAGGGCGGCGAATTCACGGCCGGCGATCTGCGCCAGCAGCGCCGCATCCGCGACGACCCCCGGACCCACGATCACCGGTACGTCCACCGGAACTTCGCTCATGACGACCGACCCTACTCAACGATCTTCGGCCGCGACCGCGTACCTTGATCGGGATGCAGGTAAGACGACTTCATCCATGGCCCTCCAGCGTCGCGGAGGCGGAGTCCATCCAGGACCGGCTGCGCGGGCACGTCGAGCTGACCGGCCCCACCGAATTCGCGCTGGTGGCGGGCCTGGACGTGCATTACCACGGCGACGACGCGGTGACGGCGGCCGTGGTCGTCCTCGACGGGGGCACGCTCGCGCCGGTGGAGCAGGTGGTCGCCGAGGGGCGGGTGGCGTTCCCGTACGTGCCTGGGTTGTTCGCCTTCCGCGAGCTGCCCACGCTGATCGACGCCCTCGAACGGCTGACCGTGACCCCTGACCTGCTGGTCTGCGACGGGTACGGGCTGGCCCATCCGCGCGGGTTCGGGCTGGCCTGCCACCTGGGGGTGCTCACCGGACTGCCGGCGCTGGGGGTGGGCAAGACGCCGTTCATCGGTACGCACGAGCCTCCCGGGCCAGAGCGCGGGGCGTGGACGCCGATCGCGCACGAGGGCGCCACGGTCGGGCGGGCTCTGCGCACGCAACGAGGGGTCAAGCCGGTGTACGTCTCCCAGGGCCACCGCATCTCCCTGGACACGGCCACCGGCCAGGTTCTCCGCCTCGCCGCCCGCTTCCGCCTGCCGGAGCCCATCCGCCACGCCGACCACCTGGCCCGCCACCCCTCCTGACCCGGGCCGCCCAGACCCGATCCCCCGATCCGGCGCTCCAAGGTGCCTGGGTCCCGGTTATCACCGAACCACCGCACGGTCCCATCGCGCCCGGCGGGAACGTGACCCGGTGCTCCGCGTCCCTGCATCTCGAACGCGCGGAAACGCCGCAAGGACTCAGCATTCGGGCCGGAAGCACGGCCCGAATGCTGGGACCTGACCGGTGGGACCGGATGAGCCGCACTGGGTGCTCCGGCCGCGTGACCGTGGACCGGATGGGTGGACACGTGACCCCGGACCGGATGGGCGCACGTGTGACCGTGGACCTGATGGGTGCACACGTGACCCTGGACCTGATGGGTGCACACGTGACCCTGGACCTGATGGGTGCACACGTGACCCTGGACCTGATGGGTGCACACGTGACCCTGGACCTGATGGGTGCAACTGTGTCGGCCGGACCACGTTGCGGACCCGATGGGCGGGCACCCGTGAACAGGACCCCCTGAACAGGACCCGGTGAACGGGACCCCGTGGACAGGACCCAGTGGACTGGGACCGGTAGGCGGGACCGGTGGGCGGGACCGGTGGGCGGGACCGG
>NZ_SMKO01000392.1 GCF_004348685.1 Nonomuraea deserti
AATCCGGCCGCACCTCGGCGACCATCCGCACCGCTCGGCGGCGCAGCTCGGCGGGGTAGGGAGACTTACCAGGCATGGACTCGATCCTCTCAAGAGATCAAGTCTCCACCGAACCCGGGGCGATTCACTACGCCGAGTCCAGCACCAGCGCGATCGCCCTGGCCTCCGGCGACCAGCGATACCGGGCTGTGCGTGACGCAGAAGCCCGCGTCACTGTCGGCCCCAACCTGCTGCGCACCGGGCTGGACGAATACACGGTGGAGAAGGGCGAGCAGTACACGCTGTGGGCGATGTTCAAGCCACCCGCCGACCTTTCCCACGTCACCGTACAGATTCCCGGGTTCGAGCCCGTTGCCGACGTACCAATCTCCTGAACCCACGCCAGGCTTGCGCGGCACTGGTCAAGAACCGCCACGTTCGCCGGTACCCGCTTCCGGCCGCGCCGCATGCTGGACGGATCGTGGCGGATTTCTGAACATGGAGGGCACGTCGCTCGGCATGGACGAACGAGTTGACCGGAGGACGTCGTCAGGCGCCGATGCAAGGGTTGCGTCCACAGGAGTGGTGTACGAGTTTGGCCTGATCACAGGCGTGGCGTCGTGAAATGAAGACGGCCATCAAGTGATCCTTCGAGTAGCTAGATCAAGATCGGAGGAGAACCAGTCGATGGCCGCAGACAACAGTGTGATGCCTGCTCAGTGGCTCGCGAAGCAGATCGAGACCGACGACCCTGACATGTTGCGATCCATGGTGAAGACCATGGCCGAAGCGTTGATGTCGGCCGAGGCCGACAGCCTGTGCGGCGCGGCCTACGGCGAGCGCAGCGACGAGCGGATCAACTCGCGCAACGGCTACCGGCAGCGGGAGTGGGATACCCGCGCAGGAACCATCGAGCTCGCGATTCCGAAGCTGCGCTCTGGCTCCTACTATCCGGACTGGCTGCTGGAGCGACGCCGGCGGGGCAGGGTGTCAGCTGCTCGCGGGCATGGCTGGCCTGGCCGTCGAGCCAGCGGTGGAACTCCTCGCCGTCCGCCTCCATCCACCGGTAGGCATCGTCGAGCGTGATGCCGTGGTGAACGTCGCGCACCACGTCCACTCGGGCGATCGGGGGACCGCTGATGTCGCTCATCCGCATGATCATAGGCAACACTCGCGAAGCCGGGTGAGCTGGTGACGGTGACCGAGATCGCCGCCGTGCCCGCAAGCGTTTCCGCAGTTCAGAGCACACGTCTGTGTGCTTTTCTCGCTACACATCTGCGGAACGCGGGCACAGGAGTACCCACGAATCGCGTCGCTTCAGCAGTGGCTGCATACAGCGCCTCGATACTCCGCCCCCGTGGGGGCGACTGCGATTCCGAGCACAGCCAGTTAAACCCAGACGCGCAGGTTCCGGTTGCGATGCTCGGTCGCCCGTGGGGGCGACCGCCACGGCCGACCTGTACTGGGCGATCAAGCGCGTCGAGTTTCGATGCTCGGCGACCCCTGAGGGCCACCGCCACTCCGTTTCGTCCTGGCCTGGGCGATGACGGCGAAGTAGTTTCGACCTCGGCGGCCTCTGAGGGCCACCGCCACGCCGCCTACACGGTCTGTCTCTACATGCGGATCGGATTTCGACTCTCGGCGACCCCGGGAAGGCCACCGCCACTTGCGGCCAGCCACGTTGCCGACGGCCATGGAAGACTCCTGGTGGGCGGCCAGTTGAGTCCCGGCTGATGGCCACGAGAATTCCCCGTGGATGGCCTCGGGTGCCCTGATCTCCACCCGCCCCTTGGGAGACCTCCCCGGTCCGGTTTGCTGATGTTTG
>NZ_SMKO01000393.1 GCF_004348685.1 Nonomuraea deserti
GGGTCGGGGTCGGCGCGTTCGGCTGGGCACGGCGGTAGCGTGACGAATTCTCGGGAGCGGATGTCCCAGCGGATCCAGACGGACCTGTCGAGTCCGGGCAGCAGCTGGACGTGCGCCGCGTGGGCGCCCGCGTGGCCAGGCTGCAGCTCGCACCCGTAGACGACTTTGCGTTCGTGCCGGCCGCTCTCCGCCAGCGGAGCCCACTCGGCGTCGGTGAGCACGTTGTAGTGCGGGCAGTCCTGCTCACTGGTGTGCCGTTGCAGCCCGGTGGCAAGCGCGCCCGCCAGCCCTGCCGCGGTGAAAACCTGATGGACGGCATCATGGACCGACTGGACGTCGTCGTCGCTCAGCTCCGCCACACCGAGCCGGTCGGCCAACAGCCGCACGTGGGTGGCGAAGTGCCGGCAGGCGTCGACCAGCGCGGCAACCGGAGCCACCGCGTCGTGTGGCGGGTCGTTCGGCGCGTCTTGATGCGTCACAACGGCTACGCTACGCGTCCCTCCAGCCATACGCGCGGCGGGCGACGATGCCGCCGGAGCGTGTCGAGGCCACACGCGTTTCCAGAGCGCTCCCGGGAGACGTGGACCTGTGGGAGCCTGTGTCTTGAAGGCCCAGGAGAGTAGCATGCTCGGCGCTGCATCGACCGTCGATCCGGCCTTCGCCGCGCTCACCTCGCTTGGCGGTGCGAACCGCAAAGGGACATGGCCGCGAACCTCGATGGCGGTGACGACTGTGTCCGGCTGATCGAGGTGCTGAGCCGGCGGGGCGGATTTACCGACAGTAGACCCCTAACGGACGTGCGGTCACCCGGTCTCGCCCGGCCGCGGGGTAGGTTCTACCACGACTACCGAGGACGGAAGACGCGTTCATGAGCGAGGAGACGTCCGCGTCCCGGCGACTCCGCCGTCCACGACCGGATCGACGAGGTCTACCGCACCAAGTACCGCCGCTACGGCAGCAACATCATCGGCAGCGTCGTCAGCCCCGCCGCGCGTGCCGCCACGATCAGACTCATACCCGAAAGGTGATCACCGAGTACACTGCCCTCGCGTCGGGCAGAGCCCCGATGGGAAGAAACTCGACGTCAGGTTGACCTGACGGTTAGCCAGGTCGTTGACCTCTCCGGTGGCGCTGGTGGCCGCGAGCTCAGGTTGATGATCTGGCAAATGAAGAAAGTCGCCCGGATACTCCTCGAGCCGCCAGATCGCCCTGGTCGCCGAACGCAGCGTGTCCATCCAGAACAGGCCATCAGGGGTAGCGTCACGCAGGCCACCAGCCCTGCGAAGCGCCTGGACGTCGAGGCGCGGCAAGGTGTCGCTCAGGTAGCACTGCATCTCGGTCAGTGCCGCCGGCCAGTCCAGGATGTAGCTGGTCCGGCGCCGGGGGCGCTCATGGCGAGGGCCGGTTCGTCGGTGGGACGAGGCGGCCGTGATCGCGCGCCGTCGTTCCATTGATTCAAAGCCTGCAAGCGATGCGAGTCCCCGGCATCGCGGGGTCGGCATGCCGGTCACGCCATGATGGGGAAGCGTTGGTCCAGACCGGTGATGCGCAGCAGCCGGCCCACACTGGGCGAAACACCGGTCAGGGCGAGCGTGATGCCCTGGGACCGGGCACGGCCTTGAATGCCGATCAGCACGCCCAGTCCGCCGGCGCCGCAGAAGGTGACGCGGTGAGCAAGCACGATCCACTCGGTGTGCTGGCGCCTCGAGCCGCCGTCCTCGCCCGCGCCAGGAAGATCGCACAGCGGCTCGGCTGGTTG
>NZ_SMKO01000394.1 GCF_004348685.1 Nonomuraea deserti
GCCTCCTCCCCCCAGCCGCCCGTGACGGACCCCATCGTGGTGACGTACGCCGGCGGGCTCTACGTGCTCGACGGCCAGAGCCTGCGGCTGGCCAAGGACATCCCGCTGGCCGGGTTCAACCGGGTCAACCCCGCCGGGGACGAGCGGCACGTGCTGGTCTCCACCGCGACCGGGTTCCGCGTGCTCGACGCCGTCACCCCGGCGCTGAAGGACGACGAGTTCAAGGGGAGCAAGCCGGGCCACGTCGTCAGGCACGGCGGCGCCACCGTGCTGTTCTCCGACGGCACCGGAGAGGTGACCGTCTTCGACCCCGCCGACCTGGCCGAGGGCCTGCCCGAGGGCGAGGTCTACACCGCGGCCGCGCCCCACCACGGCGTGGCGCTCCAGCTGGAGAACGGCGAGCTGGCCGTCTCCCTCGGCACCGAGGAGAAGCGGGTGGGCCTGCTCGTCCTCGACAGCTCCCGCAAGGAGATCGCGCGCAGCGAGGACTGCCCCGGCGTCCACGGAGAGGCCACCGCGCGGGACGAGGCCGTCGTGGTCGGCTGCGAGGACGGCGTGCTCATCTACAGGGACGGCGAGTTCACCAAGGTCGACAGCCCCGACGAGTACGGCCGCATCGGCAACCAGGCGGGCTCCGACGTCTCCCCCATCGTGCTCGGCGACTACAAGAAGGACCCCGACGCCGAGCTGGAGCGACCGACGCAGGTCTCGCTCATCGACACCGCCGCCGGCACGATGCGGCTGCTGGACCTCGGGACGAGCTACACCTTCCGCTCCCTGGCCCGGGGGCCGCAGGGCGAGGCCCTCGTGCTCGGCACCGACGGCCGCGTCCACGTCATCGACCCCGCCGAGGCGAAGGTCGTCAGGTCGATCGAGGTCATGGGCGAGTGGAAGGAGCCGATCGACTGGCAGCAGCCGCGGCCGGCCATCTTCGTCCGCGGCCAGAGCGTCTACGTGAGCGACCCGGCGACCAGAAAGGTGCACGCGATCGACCTCGCGGCCGGGCGGGTCGTCAAGAGCACCACCCTGCCGAAGAGCCCTAACGAGCTCAGCGGCACCAGCTGAACGTCCCGACCGGGGCCGAGCCGTCCACAAACCGGGCCGTTCACGGGCAGGGCCGTTCACGGGTCGGGCCGTTCACGGGTCGGGCCGTTCACGGGTCGGGCCGTTCACGGGTCGGGCCGTTCACTGGTCGGGCCGTTCACTGGTCGGGTTGGAGGAGTTGTCGCGGCCGGGGAAGCCGCTTCTCATGAGCCGCAGGAGCACGGCCCCGGCGAAATAGCCGATCAGGGCCGCCGTGGGGAACCCGGCGGGCCCGTGATGGCCGGGGCCGGCCAGGGCGACGGCGAGGAGGCCGCCCACGACGGCGGCCATCCCGGCCACGGTCAGGAAGGCGGCACCGCGCCCCGGCGGCGCGCAGGGGCCGCTGCGCCGCTCCACGGGCCCGAACACCGCGACGAGCAGGCCGAGGATGAGCGCGAGCGCGGCGAGCCAGGGGATGCGCAGCAGCAACCACGGCAGGGATCCGGGAGCGGCCTGGGGCAGCAGCCCGGTGGGGTAGAGCGCCAGCACGCCGAGTACGGCGGCGGTCATGTGCCACAGGAAAAGGGTCATGATCACCGAGTTGACCGCGACGACCGCCGTCCACTGCCGTACTCCCTGCAGCCACCGGTTGACGGGCCCGTGGAGGAGCAGCGCGACGCCGGTCTGGGCGGTGGCCAGCGCCAGCAGGGCCAGGGT
>NZ_SMKO01000395.1 GCF_004348685.1 Nonomuraea deserti
CGCGTCTGCAGGAAGGTTCGTTCGGTGTCGTTGGTGGCCAGGGTGATGGCCTCGTCGTAGGCGGCGACGGCATCGGCGGTACGGCCGAGGCGGCTGAGCAGGTCCGCGCGGGTGGCGGGCAGCAGGTGGTAGCCCGGCAGGTCCAGCTCCTCGATCGAGGCCAGCGCCGGCGCCGGTCCGTGCACCTCGGCGACGGCGACCGCGCGGTTGAGCGCCACGATCGGGGTCGGGGCGTGCCGCAGCAACTGGTCGTACAGCGCCAGCACCTGTGCCCAGTCGGTGGCCGGCCCGTCGGTGTGCACGGCGTTGATCGCGGCCTGCAACTGGTACGGCCCCGGCTGGTTGCGGCGCAGGCACCGCCGTACCAGCTCGTGACCCTCGGCGATCAGCTCACGGTTCCACAGCGACCGGTCCTGCTCGGCGAGCACCATCAGCTCGCCCGAAGGCCCCACCCGCGCGGGCCGGCGGGCTTCGGTGAGCAGCAGCAGCGCCAGCAGTCCGATCACCTCCGGCTCATCGGGCATCAGCTCGGCCAGCGCCCTCGCCAGGCGGACGGCCTCCAGGCACAGGTCCGTCCGCAGCAACTGCCCCGACGTGGAGGTGTATCCCTCGTTGAAGACCAGGTAGAGCACGGTGAGCACCGGGCCCAGCCGGTCGGGGAGTTCAGCGGCGCCCGGCACCCGGTAGGGGATGCCGGCGTCACGGATCTTCTTCTTCGCGCGGACGATCCGCTGGGAGACGGTCGCCTCCGGCACCAGGTAGGCCCGCGCGATCTCCGTCACCTCCAGCCCGCCGAGCAGGCGCAGGGTGAGCGCGGTCTGCGCGAGCGGCGACAGCGCCGGGTGGCAGCAGGTGAAGATCATGCGGAGCTGGTCGTCACGCACCGGTCCCACCTCCTTCGGCTCGTCGGGTTGGTGCAGCAGCAGCGCCTGGGCGTGGCGGGCCTCGCGGGTGGACTCCCGGCGCAGGCGGTCGATCGCCCGGTTGCGGGCGGTGGTCACGATCCACGCGCCGGGATTGGGCGGCGGCTCGTCCCACTTCTGGACGGCCACCGCGAACGCGTCCTGCACGGCCTCCTCGGCGAGCCCGATGTCACCGAGCAGGCGCGTCAGCGTGGCCACGCACCGGCCGTACTCAGCCCGGTAGACGCCGTCCAGATCCATCCGTGCTCATTCCCCCTGCGCGTCTTCGAACGGGCGCACCTCGATCGGCGCCCCGCAGGCCAGCGCGCACTTCTCGGCCCAGGACAGCGCCTGGTCCAGGTCGTCGCACCGGATCACCCAGAACCCGCCGAGCTGCTCCTTCGTCTCGGCGAACGGGCCGTCGGTCATCGTGATCGTGCCGTTGCCGGGCCGTACGACCGTGGTGGCGTGCGAGGGCAGCAGGCCGCCGACGAACACCCACGTACCGGCGGCCCGCATCTCGTCGGTGACCTTGCCCGTCCGGGCCATCTGCTCCCGCACTTCCTCTGCGGGCGGCGACGGCGCGCTTTCGTCGAACTGGACGGCGAGCAGGTACTGCTTCATGGTGAACTCCTTCGAAGGATCAGACCGACAGGCGGCGGGCGATGACGGGGATCACGATCGCGGCGGCGACCACGTGCGTCAACATCAGCAACATCTTCGTGGCCGCGGACGCGTCCACGAGCACGTCCGGCACGAGTGACAACGCGGTGAGCACGATCGTGGTGCGGACGAACACCGTGCGCGGACGACCAGCCC
>NZ_SMKO01000396.1 GCF_004348685.1 Nonomuraea deserti
TGTGGATGCGGGGGAGTTGCGCTCGTTCCTGGCCGACCGGTTACCGGGATACGCGATCCCGCCGGCGATCACGGTGCTGGACGAGCTGCCGCTGACCGCCAACGGCAAGATCGACAGATCCGCGCTCACCGCACTCGTCGCCGACATCCCGGAGACCACGGAGCACGAGCCGCCCGTCGGCCCCGCCGAGACCGTGCTCGCCACCATCTGGGCCGACCTGCTCGAACGTCCCGCCGTGCGACGTACCGACAACTTCTTCACCCTGGGCGGCGACTCGCTGCTCGCCACCCGCATGATCGCCCGGCTGCGCGCGGAAGGCGTCACCGACGCCAGGCTGAGTGTGCTGTTCCAGACGCCGGTGCTGGCGGACTTCGCGGCCACCCTCACCCTCGGCGAGGCGGCCGCGCCGGTCCCCGCGCTCGCCCCGGACGTGGCGCACCGGCACGACCCGTTCCCGCCCACCGAGGTGCAGCGGGCCTACTGGCTCGGCCGGGCCGAGCACTTCACGCTCGGCGGCGTCGGCTGCCACTTCTACACCGAGTTCGACGGCGACATCGACCTCGACCGGCTGGAAACCGCGTGGAACCTGCTGATCGAGCGGCACGAGATGCTGCGCGCCGTCTTCGACCAGGACGGGCTCCAGCGCATCCTGCCCGAGGTGCCGCGCTTCACCGTCGCCGCCGTCGACAGCGTCGAGGCCATGCGCGAGCAGATGTCGCACCAGGTGCTCGACGTGTCGGCGTGGCCGCTGTTCGACGCGCGGGCCGTACGCCACGAAGGCGGGGTGCGGCTCGGCGTCAGCTTCGACAACATCATCGTGGACGCGCTGAGCATGATGGTCTTCTTCGCCGAGCTCGACCAGCTCTACCACGACCCTGACACCATCCTGCCGCCGATCGGGGTGTCGTTCCGCGACTACCTGCTCGCCCAGGACCCCGATCCCGCCGTCTTCGAGACGGCCAAGGAATACTGGGCGGCCCGGCTCCCCGAGCTGCCGCCCGCCCCGCAGCTGCCGCTCCGCGTCGACCCTGCGCTGATCGGCCGGCCCAGGTTCGCCCGGCGCGAGCTCCGGCTGCCCGCCGCCCGGTGGCGGGCGATCACCGAGCTGGCCCGCCGGTACGAGCTCACCCCGGCCACCGTGCTGGCGGCGGCGTTCGGCGAGGTTCTGGGCACATGGAGCGCCCAGAAGGAGCTGACGCTCAACCTCACGCTGTTCGACCGGCGCGAGGTCCACCCCGACATCCACCGCGTGCTCGGCGACTTCACCTCGCTGCTGCTCGTCGGCTACCGGCAGGGCGCCGGCTGGCTGGACGGAGCCCGCAAGCTCCAGGAAGAGGTCTGGCGCGGCCTGGAGCACGGCGAGGTCTCGGCGGTCTGGGTGATGCGCGAGCTGGCCAGGCGGAACGCCGCGATCGAGATGACCATGCCGGTGGTGTTCACCAGCACGCTCGGGGTCGGTGGCGAGGGCATGGGCGGGCCGTCTTTCGCCGAACAGGTCTGGGGCGTGTCGCAGACCCCGCAGGTCTGGCTGGACAGCCAGGTGGGCGAGATCGACGGCGAACTGCTGGTCCGATGGGACGCGGTGGAGGAGTTGTTCGCGCCGGGGGTGTTGGATGCGATGTTCGGGGCGTATGGGGGGTTGTTGGAGTGGTTGGCGGAGGGTGATTGGTCTGGTGAGGTTCCCGCGTTGTTGCCTGGTG
>NZ_SMKO01000397.1 GCF_004348685.1 Nonomuraea deserti
GGGTTGAACGGTTCGCCGGTGAGGGCCGGACAGCGTTGCGGTGGCTGGGAGCGGTCGCGGACGTAGTAGTCGCCGAGCGTGTCGTCATAGCGGCCGGTCGCACGGCAGCAGCGGCGGAAAGCGCCGCCCTGAGCCGCAGGGGCACGGGTCCTTGCCGCCGAGCTTCTCGATCAGCTCCTTGTCGCGGCCGACGCGCCGGTCGCCGCGTTTGAGTTGCGTCTCGCTAGAGGGAACCCCCGGCGGCGCTTGCTGGTGGGCTCAAAAGGACATCTCGTCGCGGTGCATGGCGGGCCTCCCAGGTCCGTGTTCGGCGCTGTCACGATAGGCGTTCGTACGCGCATCCGCGACCCGATTTCCTGACCACCGTGGCGATTTCCTACAGGCCGGTAACTTCAGTACAAAACTTCTTTCGTGTGGGTATCGTACGTAAAGATCTACCGCACCCGTCTCAGGAGTCACTTCTCTCATGGCGCACGTCGAACCGCTGCGGGAGGACGACCCGACGGCAGTAGGGACATACCACTTGCTCGGCCGGCTGGGCTCGGGCGGCCAGGGAACCGTCTACCTCGGGCAGGCGCCTGACGGCACGCGGGTGGCGGTCAAAGTGCTGCGTTCGAGGGCCGGGTTCGACGACAGGTTCGCCAAGGAGATCGAGAACGCGCGGCGGGTGGAGCCGTTCTGCATCGCGCAGGTGCTGGACGCCTCGCTGGGCGCGCGGCCGTACATCGTGACGGAGTACGTCGAGGGCCCGTCGCTGCACGAGGCCGGCCGGCACGCCGGGGCCGACCTGCAGCGGCTGGCGGTCGCCACGGCCACCGCGCTGGCCGCCATCCACGCGGCGGGCATCGTGCACCGCGACTTCAAGCCCGCGAACGTGCTGCTCGGCCCGGGCGGCCCCCGCGTCATCGACTTCGGCATCGCCCGCGCCATGGACGACGCGGCCACCCACACCAGCGGCATCGTGGGGACGCCCGCGTACATGGCGCCCGAGCAGCTGGCGGGGCAACCGGTGGGGCCGCCGGCGGACGTGTTCGCCTGGGCGTCGGTGATGGTGTGGGCGGCCACGGAGACGCCGCCGTTCGGGCAGGACACGTTGCCCGCGATCATCAACCGGATCCTGAACAACGAACCGCAGCTCGGCGACCTGCCGCATCCGTTGCGCTCGGTCGTGTACGACAGCCTGGCCAAGGATCCGCGGGCCCGGCCGACCATGCGGGACGTGCTGCTGCGGCTGCTGAGCGGGAACAACCCGCCCGTGCCGCACGCGGGCGGCTCCGGCCCGATGCATCCGCCCCCGCACGTGGCGGGAGCCGGTGAGCCTGGGAGCGGTCCTCCGCCGTGGGTGCCGGCGCAGCAAGGAAACATGCCACCGCCCGGGTCCCACGCCGGCGGACCCTTCCCCCCGAACGAGCCCCAGCGCGGCGGGCCGAACTCTCCGCACGGGCCGGGCGCGGGCGGTCCGACGGGGTCGCCGGGTGGCCGTAAGGGGCTGGTCGTGCCCGTGGTGGCGGGTGTCTCGGGTGTCGTCGTGGCGGCGCTGATCGGCGGGATCGTCTGGATCGCCCCGGGATGGGGTACGCAGGAGGAGAAGCCGCTCGCCGCGCCCTCCCCCAGCACCACC
>NZ_SMKO01000398.1 GCF_004348685.1 Nonomuraea deserti
GGCCGGTGGCCGTGCCGAGCGGTCCGGGGGCAGGGTCAAGCTCCGGGGAAGTGCCGGGTGGCCGCTGCAGGAGGACGGCGGCACGGGTGAGGCCGCGGCCGTGGCGAGGGGGGCGGGCACGCCCTCGCGCAAGCGGCGGCGTACCCCTCCGTCCGACTGGCAGTTCCCGCTGCTCACCGCCTGGGGCCTGCGTCCTGATCAGCAGCGGCTGCTCGTGATCATCGCCGCGGTCGTGGGCGTGCTGGCCGGTGGCACGGGCCTAATGTTCGCCGTGGGCTCCATCGGCGAGTACACGCCGCCGCGGCGGACCAGTGCCGCCGTGGTCGCGCCCGGTTCGACGTTGCCGCGGGTCTTCCACGGCTGGAGCTCGCCCAAACTGTTCGCCCCGCTGACCGACAGGTCCAAGGACAAGCGCGCGTTGACGAAGAAGGAAGTGTTCGGCCACAAGCAGCTCTCCGTCACCAAGAAGCTCAAGCTCAAGCTGGTCGCCAAGCAACTCGACGCCGACTGTTCGGCGGCTCTGTGGGGTGAGAGCGTTGTGGAGCAGATCTCCGACGCCGGATGCAGCCAGGCCGCCCGTGGCCTGTACGCCAGCTCCGACGGCCGCTACGTCGGCCAGTACACGCTGCTCAACCTCAAGGACGGCAAGTCGGCCGCCGCCCTGGTGGAGTCGTTGAAGACCGACTACCGGGGCGGATGGACGATTCCCCTGCCCTCCTCCAAGGCGTCCTTCCCCGCGGGAGGCTATTCCGAGGCGGGCGGCTACGCGCTGGGCCACTATGTCGGCCTTGTCTGGCTCGGCAGAACCGACGGCGCCGAACCGACCGCCAAGGACGACTTCGTCTCCCTGACCCTGGCGTTGCGCGGCGCGGAGAAGCCCGTCTACCGCAGGGTCGTCTCGCTCACGGGGCCGCCGGCCTGATGTCACGTCGTCTCGTCATCTCCGTTGTGATCGCCGGCGTGGTTGCCCTCGCCGTGGGCGGCTGGTGGTGGTTGCGCCGCGACGAGCCCCGCCCGTCGGCCTTCCACGCCGAGCCCACTTCCGCCTTCTACGCGGCCATCGACGACCGAAAGAACGACGCCGCCCCGCTCACCCCGCAGGAGGTCTTCACCTCTGCGGTCAAGACCGTGGGGGACATGCGGCTGGAGAGCACCCAGCAGTTCACCGACTGCGACGACGTCCTGTGGGGCGCCTCGGCCTCCGGGTGCACTCAGGCGCTCCAGGGCGCCTACAAGGGCGACCTGGCCGCCGGCCAGTTCGTCATCTTCAACATGAGTGACGGGCGAGCCGCCGACGCGCTGGTGTCGGCCCTGGGTGAGGACGGTTTCGTACGCCAGGGCATCGCCTTCGAGGCCGCCGGCAGTCGCGCGCAGGCCCGAGCCATGGGCCACTACGTGACGGTGAGCTGGGTCGGCGGTTCCGCGCCCGCGCAGGAACTCCTCGCGGCGCTGGTGGCACTCGACGGTTTGGGCCGTGTCGTCCAGGACCGCGTCGTCGCCGCCGCCTGACCTCGAAACGGTGCCGGACTCGGTCTGGTGTGGAGGTTCGGGTACGGTGCCGGGCTCGGTCTGGGGTGGGGATCGGGGACGTGCCGGACTCGGTCTGGGG
>NZ_SMKO01000399.1 GCF_004348685.1 Nonomuraea deserti
GGCTTCCCCCGCACCGACTGGTACGCCGCCTACCAGGCCGCACACCCCGCCCAGGCGGCCAGGATCGAGGCCCAGGCCCGCACCCGCGTCGACGAGGTCGCCGCCGAGGTGGCCGCCCGCCCACCGGCGGCCTGGACGGCGGCATGAGCCCGGGGGAGCGCCCCGGCCGTCCGGACCCCGCCGTTCCGCCGGTCGCGAGCCGCGGCGTCGCCCGGGTGGGCGAGGACCTCAACCGCGCCCTCCACGACCTCCTGGAGGACGACCCCTCCGTGTACGTCCTCGGAGAGGACCTGCTCGACCCCTACGGAGGCGCCTTCAAGATCACCAAGGGCCTGTCGACCCGCTTCCCCGACCGCGTCCTGACCACCCCGCTCAGCGAGGGGACCATCGTCGGGGCGGCCTCCGGGCTGGCCCTCGCGGGCGGCAAGGCGATCGCCGAGATCATGTTCGCCGACTTCGCCGCGCTCGCCTTCGACCAGATCCTCAACTTCGCCAGCAAGTCCGTCACCATGTACGGCGCCCGCGTCCCCATGCCGCTGGTGGTCCGCTGCCCCTCAGGAGGCCACCGCGGGTACGGCCCCACGCACAGCCAGAGCCCGCAGAAGCACTTCATCGGCATCCCCGGCCTGTCGCTGTTCGAGATGTCGCCGTTCCATGACAACCGGGCCGTCCTCGACCGCATGCTCGCGCTGGGGGAGCCGTGCCTGCTCTTCGAGGACAAGGTGCTCTACACGCGGCGCATGTATCCGCCGGGAGTGGTGGAGGAGCTGTTCCGATGGGAGCTCGCGGGCGACGTGGCGGTGGTGCGCCTCGACCCGGCCTCGACCGGCTTCGACCCGGCCGCGACCGGCTTCGACCGGGCCTCGACCGGCCGCGACCCCGTGCCGGTCGACGGCGGCCCGGAGATCCCTCCCGGCGACCTCGACTACGTCGTCATCGTTCCCGGCGGGCTGGCCCACCGGGCGCTGGCCGCCATGCGGGCCCTGCTGCTGGATCACGACCTGGCCGGCGTGCTGCTGGTGCCCTCCCGCCTGTACCCCTTCGACCCGGCGCCCCTGCTCGACCTGCTCGGGCGCGCGCCGCTGATCTGCGTCGCCGAGGACGGCAGCGCGGGCGGCACCTGGGGCGGCCACGTCGCCGCCGATCTGCACACCCGGCTCTGGGGGCGGCTCCGGCGGCCGGTCAAGCTGGTCAGCTCGGCCGACAGCGTCATCCCCACGGCCGCCCACCTGGAACGGGACGTGCTGGTGCAGGACAGCACGATCCGCCGCGCCGTACTGGAAGGGCTCGATGGTTGAGATCCGGGTGCCCAAGCTGAACACCAACGACTCGGCGTACGTGCTGGTCGCCTGGCTGGCGCGGGACGGGGCGGCGGTGCGTGCGGGCGACGTGGTGGCGGAGGTGGAGACATCGAAGACGGTGGAGGAACTCGTCAGCGAGCACGACGGCGTCCTGATCCACCTGACGCCGGCGGGCCGCGACATCGCCCCCGGCGACCCCATCGCCCGCATCACCTCCCCGGCCGCAACCACTGGCCCGCCTCCCC
>NZ_SMKO01000039.1 GCF_004348685.1 Nonomuraea deserti
CCACCCCAGGCAACCGGCCCGCAGACCGGATCCCCCTGTCCGGCCTGGCCGTGGACGGCAAGACCCTGCGCGGCAGCCGCACCAGCCAAGGCGTGACCCACCTGCTGGCCGCCACCTGCCACAACACCCAGATCGTCATAGCCCAACAGCAGGTCGAAGCCAAGAGCAACGAGATCCCCGCCTTCACACCCCTGCTGTCCCACCTCGACCTGACCAGCGTGGTGGTCACCGCCGATGCCCTGCACACCCAGCACGACCACGCCCGGCACATCGTCGCCGCCGGCGGCCACTACCTGTTCATCGTCAAGGGCAACCAGCCCACACTCCTGCGCCGGCTCAAGGTTCTGCCCTGGCGCGAAGCGATCCTCAACGACCGCACCGACGAGACCGGCCACGGCCGCCGCGAGATCCGCCGCATGAAGATCTGCACCGCCCGCCCCGCACTGCCCTTCCCCCACGCCGCCCAGGCCATCCAGGTCAAACGCCGCCGTACCGACCACCGCACCGGCAAGACCACCATCGTCACGATCTACGCCATCACCAGCCTCCCACCGGGCCGGATCACCCACGCCCAGCTCGCCACCCTGATCCGCGGCCACTGGAGCATCGAGGCCCTGCACCACATCCGCGACGTCACCTACCGCGAAGACGCCTCCCGCGTCCGCACCGGCACCGCACCCCGCATCTTGGCCGGCCTGCGAAACCTGGCCATCGGCCTGGCCCGTCTGATCGGTTGGACCAACATCGCCGCAGCCACCGACCACTACCGCAGTCACCCCGCCGACGGACTCCAGCTACTCGGTTTCACAACATGAGAACGCATCGGCCCTGCACCCTGTACCTCAACGGCACTGCGATCAAAACCAACACGATCAAGGTTCCGGTTTGGAACGCGGAAAGTTCGATGAGCCTCGGCGCCCGGATGCTCGGAGACCTCGATGATGAGCAGATTTATCAACAGGCACTGAACACGGACGACATGGCACGCCTCGGCACCCAGAATCCGCCTGCATTGAGGTCCCCGACGTCCCAGCCCACTCCGACAGCGAAGGGAGCATTAGCGGATGCGGTCTTCGACGTTAAGTACGACCATATTTCGTTGGAAGATTGCATCGAGGCCCAGCGTCAGGCTGGTGCCGATCCGGACCAAGATATTCTGAGAAGCAGCCTCGTCGTACGTCCCTACAGCACTTGCTGGAGCAAGTACATCTACATCTCCGAGTTTCACAAGGGGAAGAAGACCGGCAAGCTGGTCGGTTACGGCAGTGCTGTGCAGCTCAAGGCGACCTGGGTGACTCATTCCTACCTGGGTACCGCTGATGGCAGCCGGGTGGTTGGGGATACAGGGGGCACCCTCAAGCCGCAGCAGATCAAATACTTCACCCGTCTCAGTGAGATCAAGACCTTCGGTGTGTTGGGAGTGAAATACACAAGTCTCGAAGCACGGGTCGAAACTACCGGGTTGTACGACAACCAGAGGCTCCGCCTTGAACTGAACCCGGTCGGTGAGGACGGCTCAACGTGCCGTCTGGCTAGAGGAGCCGATCGAGAGGCCACGCTCGGCCAGTGGACGAGCGACGGTAACGACGACTTTGTCCTACAGATGACGGACACGGATGGAGATAAGGTCGACACTTGTACAGTGCGCCCCACCCTCCAAGATGCGAATGATCGGTGGACCGACGAGCCAGTTTATCTCTATGACCAGATCGTCTTCGACGAGCAGGGAAGCATCCTGGGGCGCCGGATCGGTGGCGGGGAGCCGTGGAGCACAGTGTATGCCCCTCACTTCCGCTGCGACTGGCTGAGGTCTTCGGCAAGCCGAAGACCTCAGCGAGCCTATCGCTGTCGGCCAATGACGATCTGTCAGACTTCGTTTTCACGGGTGCCTGCATTAACAAGATGGCATCCAACGTCCTCCCCATGTCCCGTTCGAAGAACGCCAACTTCGTTGAGGCAATCAACCACAATGCCAATGCGATGAATCGGAGTGTCAACGCGACGACCAAACCTCCGCTGCTCGACAGTGCGGGGAGGCCGATGGCGAAGAACAGCCCAGGAAACTGGGACGTGGACTGGAAGAAGCGCAGAGCTAATGCGTTACATCGATCCACAGACACGAAGTTGGCCAACAAACACCGCGCAACCTTCTGGAAGAAGATCACTAAGACCGATCCCAACACTGGCCAACCCGTCACGTACACTAACTGCTGTCAGTACTACTTCGACCGAAGTTACGCCGACAAGGGGCAAGAGTGCGACGAGTTCCCCTTCGCTTCCACAAAAGAAGGCGCCAGCAACGCAAACGGACACTATTCAGTGAGGCCGATCGCTCACCAGGACAACAACGATCACGGAGACTATATCAAGGCCTTCTATCGCATCTATCGAATCGGAAACGGCACCCGTTTCTGGATTAGAATAACCAATTAAGTGCGAGTGTGCCTCCGAGCTGGATAGTCCGGAGGCACACTCTTCTTAGCAGCTCCATGAAAGACTATGATGTCATTATTCACTGAGGGCCCGCTTAGCTTGCTCAAAGCATACGGGTTCGGGGACTATTTCCGAGGGCTGTGGGTCTCGGAAAGTGATGAGCGCGAGATTGCCATGCGGCTTCGTGTCGACTCTTCGTCCGAAGTGCTGTGTGACCGGCATACTGCGATGAGGTGGTTCTCTGACGTCTCGGAACACGGAGAAATCGTTTGGTTGGGGGCACATGCTCCCGGGTGGACGCAGATCATCAGCCTCAGTGGGCATATCTGCGGGCGAGTGAGTCTGCAAAAAGCCCTGAGTGAAGCCGGCCGTCGCGTGCTGGGGCTCGGATGGACGGACATCGATGGTCCGACCGAGCTGTTCTACTTGGAGAACGGACAGTTGATCGATAACATCACTCCGTATCACACCGATCCCGCGAGCCTCGGCTACGTCCTGAGCCCGTATCTACGAGACGTGCCCTTCTCGGAGACGGCGGACAGCGAGGTGACGCTCAACTCCTTCTTGAAGGTAGTCGAGAAGGTAACTGAGGGCGCCATCAGCAGCGAGTGGTTCGATACGGTCCACAATCTCTACCGCATACCTCGAGAATATTGGTCCCGTTGAAGGTTCCGGCCGGGGGTCCATATCGGTGATATCGCCTGCGTGGCAGGGGGAGAGAACGTTCTCCACCTGCCATGTGTTCGTCCTCGATAAGTGAGGGAAATCGGAAATGAACATCCAGGCAACGGCGCAGCGTTATGCGGAGATTCTCCTCGGAGACGGCAGTTGGCTCACCGAGGAGCTCGCATGGACAGTTCTACGGGCGCGAGTCGGGCCACTGACGCTGAGTGACGTCGCTCAGAGGTTGGCCGGGCACAGCCGTGCTGTCATTGTCGAGCGCGATTTCGAGGAGGCCTACGCGGCCAACGCTGTGGTGCTCGACGAAACGGATGGGGCGGTGATGATCGTCGATCTCCACAGGACGAGCAACACGCCCGACCCGGACTTCATCGCCCGGCTCAGTCGCGACGTTGACGTCTGGCACGTCTCCTGGCATACGGCGCTGAGCCGGCGGATGATCCATGCCCTGGATGGGCGCATTCTCGCGGCCGTCCCCCACCTTGACCCAGCCGAAGCTGTCGGCGAAGATCTCGACTCAGTCCAAGCCGAACTGGCTGCTCTCTCCGCGGCCCAACATGACGCCTGGCCCGCCGTTGAGGCAACCGCCCTGGCCATCGTAGAAGAACGCACAGGTGCACGCCTGCGCCTCGATTGGTTCGACCACGCTCATACATCGGTAGCCCTTGATCAATGACGTCGGATCATCGGTCTTCTTGTTTGTCCGTGGCTCACATGCTCGCGAACTACAGGTCATCGCGCTAGCACAGCAACGATCAGTCGAGGGTGCTGGTCCAGTCACGCGCGGAAGTCCGACAAGCGGATCCTGCAACGGGACCGAGCTGCGAAATTTGGGTCATGTTTCGTGACGTACGCGTGGCCTCTATGCCTTGCTGTCGTATGGCCGGAATGAGCGTGCGTGACAGCTGCTGCCGTCGCTCCCGCGACCTCCAGTCGGTCGTTGCGCCATCAACTTCTGGCCCCGTCTGCGCTGCAGCCAGGTCCGCACGCCGTCTGCGGCGGTCGCGCCTACTAACGTCCTGCCGTCCGTGCGATCGTGAGGGAGACTGGCAGGATGCGTGAGCTGGTGATCGTCCGGAATCCGGATCAGCAGTCTCGTCTGCCCTTTCTGATCCGATTGCCGCTTGGGGAGGGGCTGTTTCTGCGGGCGGGTGGCACTTGGCCGCGGGAGAAGGCGATCTACTGCTACCCGGTCGAGCCGGAGGAGTGGCCGACCGATCCTAAGGTGGTTGAGCGGGTTGCGGTCCGGTCGTGTGTGCGGCGGGGCGCGGCGATCGACCTGGTGCTGGATCGGGCGCGGGAGAACCGGTCGCAGATCGTTTTCACCAAGGCGCGGGGCCGGGATGCGGTGTTCTGGCAGACGGCGCGGGTGCGTAAGCAGGCTCGTCCGCAGGTGACCACTCCTACGGCTCGCGCTTGTGGGGTCGCGGCTCTGCAGGTTGTCGTGGACAGTGGGGAGCGGTACGCCTACAAGTTCCCTCGCCAGCAGGTGGAGCTGGTCAGGCGGCGGTTGCCGTGCGGTGATTACGGTGTCGAAGTCGCCGGGATGCTGCATGCGGCTGTGGAGCGTAAGAGCCTGGCCGACTTGGTGGGTTCTCTGCTGAACAGTCGGCTGAAGTATCAGCTGACGGAGCTGGCTGCCCTTGCGCATGCCGCGGTGGTGGTGGAGGAGGCTACAGCCAGGTGTTCAAGCTGGAACACGTGCGCCCGGCGGTGGTCGCTGACGGGATGGCGGAGTTGCAGGTGGCCTTTCCCGGGGTGCCGATCGTGTTCTGCGAGAGCCGGCAGTTGGCCGAGGAGTGGACCTACCGGTTCCTGGCCGCTGCCTACGCGGCCGCGGGTCACTCGGCCGAGGCGGCGCCAATCGTGCCGACGCTGGACGAGCCCCCGACAATGCCGGAACCCAGCACGGCCGAGGTCCGTGCCTGGGCTCGCGAGAACGGTCTGGAGGTGCCGGCTAAGGGGCGGCTTCGTCCGCAGGTCTGGGAAGCGTACCGGCGCGCCCACACGTGAATCACCCGGAAGGTCCCGCGATGGGGAGAGGACGAGCGGCATCGACATGCCGGGCGACGTCATTCTTGCCGGCGACGGGTGCGGACGGGCTTCGCATGGAGGGATGACGCTCCGCTTTAGGCATGTATTCGGCATAATCAACGGCTATGTGCGTCGCATGCCGAGCCGTTGTAGCGGGTTGCGCGAGGCATGAGGGCTCAGAATCGAGGCCTGAACTGGGAAAACACCGCCAAGATCATCCCAACTATGTCCCCTGATCATGGTCCTACGGTTGCGTTCGGGCGCTCTCGGCTGCCTATGAAGGTCCACAAAGCAAATGACCTGCGGCTGGAAAGCCGCAGGTCAGGGGCTGAAATGCCTGGTCAGATGCGTGCCCCCGGCAGGATTCGAACCTGCGGCACCCGCTTTAGGAGAGCGGGGGTCGTTCAGCGTCCGGTATGTCTTGTTAATGGGGAGATATGGTTTCCGCTCGATGTGCGTCACCTCCTTAATAATGACTTCCATTCCCGTATCGCTTGGTTGCTTTTCCCTGTTCGGGCCAATATCTGTGGCGAGAGGAGCGAAAGGTGTCCCCGCTCTTCAGATGCGGGTGTCTGCGCAAGAGCAGTACTGTCGCAGCCGGCTTAGCTGGCGGTGGCCTTGACGCGGTGAAATATGCCAGTCGGAGGCGACAGCTCCAAACGCCAGACGGAGCGGATGGAGCGCTCGTCTGCCTGTACGGCGACGCCTCCGAACACGTGATTTCGGCCGCGGCTATTTGAACCACCGGTCGTGCTGATACTTGGAGGCCTCGGGCCCGTCGAGCTCATGCGTCGTATTGTTGAGCCGGACGAGGAAGACCGCTCCCTTCGCTCCGGTCTTCGTCCGGGTTGTATACACCGGCGCTGAGGCGGGTGCGACGTTGACACGGGCAACCGTGCGTTCGTTGATGGTGCCGAAAGCGACGGTCACGTTGGCCGTCACAGCCTTTCCGAATGTCTTAATCAACAGCTCGGTCAGCCACAGCTCCCAACCGTCAGTGTTCTTCTTGGAGAAGATGGTCAGATCTTCTTCCAGGCCTAGCACCGACCCATCGTCCTGGACGCCGACGAGCAGCGTCCCCCCGTGGCCGTTCATAAAGCCGGCGATCGTCTTGACCACCGCCCACTCCATCGCCTGATCCTTCTGACCGGTGCCCAGATTCTTGCAGCCGGTCGACTTGAACTCGACGACCTTGCTCTCCCCGGCTTTGATCAGCGATTCGATACCGCGTGCCAGCGCGGCGGCGCCGCGATGCGCGGAGAAGGGGCTGTCCTGGCCGTCACCCCGGTTCACCGGCCGGCCGGTCGCATCCTCGATCTGACGGATCAGCCGTTCGAAGCGTGCGTCGAAGACGGCGCCGAAGTCGTCCTGGCGGAGCGCGACCGGGTCGATGTCGTGGCTGTTGCAGATGGCGTCCAGGTCCTGCGGGTTCACCGGCACACCGGTTTCAATCGCGGCCAGATACTTGCTCGGCGCGCTCGCGCCCATGTATCCCCAGGTCTGCCCATCGATGGCGGTCTTGTTGACGATGCAGTTGGCATACGCGCTGTCAATGCCGTTCGCCGCGCACCATTTCTGGGGGAAGATGTGGCGGATGTCGATCGAGTCAGCCGCGTACGCCTTCGCGTCGATCGTCTCGCCGGTACGGAAATCGCGACCGCCCCGCTTCATCACGAGTGCGTAGAGACCCTTGTAAGCGGCACTGTTGCGGGTGCGCAAGCCCAGCAGCCGTTCAGCCTGGAACTGCGACTCGCGCACCGTACGCGGTTCCTCACCGTCGTCCTGAACCCACGCGAGCACGTCCTGCAGGTCGTTGGCGAAGCGGGTTTCCGTGGTGCCTCCGTACAACTCGCCGAACACCCCGCACCAGTACCACTGACGCAACTTCGCGGTTGGCTCCGGCGTGAACGCGCCCTCGCCGAGCAACGTGAGAATCGCCGTCAAGGGAACAAGCTGGGTGCTGTACGGGAGGTCGCGAGCACGGAAGATGCGCTCACCCTCGAGGAACCGCACCACCCGCTGCAACGCCCCGGTGACGGCATCGGCCCAGCGCCGGTACTCGCTCAGCGGCAGCGACAGCATGTCGCGGCGCTTGGCCGACACGGCCGGGACGCGGTCTCCGCGAACACGTTCGCGGGTGCGCTCCTCCCAGCGGCCACGAGTCCAGAGTAGCGTGACGATTTGCAAGAAGGTCGTGGCGTCCAGATCTGCGAGCAGTGGCTCGTCCGCCCAGGTCGCCTGACGCCATGCCCAATCGTCGCGCAACCGAAAGTGCTCCGCGGCGTAGGTCGCTGTCAGCAGCTCGAAGACCGTCAGCTCGACGCCGCCAGTGTTCACTCTCTCGAATACCTGGCAGACGGCCTCCTTGGTCGTCTTCCGATCAAGCGCGATCCGCGGAACGCTGTATTGCAGGAACGGCATGATCAGCGCCTCCTGGAATCTCTTCCAGATCTTCACCCGCTCCTCTGGCGCTCCCGCCATTAAGTACGCAAGCTACCAATCGGTGGTGGCAGCCGGGTTGAGTACGATTTCGAGTGGGAAAAGGCCCGCCTTGCCGGCCCGCACTTGCACCCTGGTCGCGGAGGCGTCGAGCACGACGTCGCCGCGGGAATTCACCCGTCGCTTATCTGCCGGTAGCGACAGGATGGCGTCACTCCGGTCGGCGTCGGGGTCAATGCACGCATCGATGTCCGCGAAGTACCAACGTTCGACGTCCTTCTTGCGGGTATCCTGGGTCGGGACCGGTGCTCCGGATCGGAGCGCCAGGTAGAGCGAGGTCGTGCGCTGCTGTCCGTCGAGCAACAGGTACCTCGGTTCTCCCACGGCCGCAGAACTTGGGACTCCCTCGAGTGCCGGGGCTGGAAGCGCACATCAGCGTTTCCGGTCTCCAGCGTCATCACGGCGCCGATCGGGAACGAGCGAGAGACCGAGGCCAGCAGACTCACGATGTGGTCGTCGTCCCAGACCCACCCACGCTGAAAATCGGGTAGCTGTAGTACTCCCTGGTGCGCCTGGTTGAGTAGGTCCGCCAGGGGAATGTCGCCGCTCTCGAACGTTTTCGCCACTCCGGTTCCTTTCCTCAGACGTGCTCTCGCGACAGGGTAGACGAAAGCTCTCGGGCGGACGTCACGATTAACACCGTCTGCGGAGCTAACTGATGAGGCGGTCTTGCGCGCCAGGTCGGTGAGCTGACTCTCGTTTCCGGTGTACGAGCCAGATATGGCAATAAATCGCGAATATCCCTGAATGTCACGGTTGCTTCTCGCGCGGCAGGATGCGAGCGGGAATGTTGTGTTCGTGACAGAGGGCCAGCAGTCCGGCACCGTCGATCAGTTCAAGGGGTTTGCCGCTGGCGAACTTGTAACTGTCGGGTCCGTAGCCGGACGTTGTGATCATGATGCCGTTGGTGGCGCCCTCGTGTTGCATGGTCCCGTATAGGTCGCGCACATGCGTGGGTTGTACGGTCTTGGTGTAGAGCTTCGCTTGAACAATGATCTTCGAGCTTGCTACGGAACGGGCGGCGTAAGCGACACAATCGACGCCGCCGTCGCCGCTGGCTTGGTACAGCTTGGTGTCGAAGCCCATCTTCGTGAACAGGTTCTGGATGAACGCCTCGAAATCCTTAGGGTGCAGGTCAAGAAGGTTTGGACGCTGGTCGATGTCGGAGATGATGTCCACGGGATCGACGATGCGGGGGTCGGCCATGTTGAACGGCATGACGGGCTTGACCGGCTCCAACTCGTCAGGGTGTGGGGAGACGCGGGCGTGGAAGTGTCGGCGAACGCACTCGACGGGCTTGAGACGGGGCTCGTTCAGAACCACGGCTGAGAATTGCTCTCTAGTGGCACGCAAGGTGATGAGATGGGGCTCGATCTGCTGGCCCGTCACCGGATCGATGGTGCGGACCAGGCCGTTGAACACGATGGTGGTGATCAGCTGGTTGGGATCGGCGTCGAACACCTCGCGCAGGGTGCGGAGCGCTATTTGCGCGATCACGCGTTGATAGAGCTGCCGGGTTTCGGCGATGGACCGAGCGGTGGGTTCGACGGCCTTGCGGTTCTTGATGTGCTTGTAGAGCTTGTGCTCGGGGATGATCTCCGGTGGAGGCAGGTACCACTCGACGGCGAGCAGTGAGGACTCGGGCACGTAGCCGGCTCTGCGTTCGGTGGGGAAGTCTTCAGGGTACGGGGATGCCTGCAGGACAAGATCCATGTAGTCGCTGACTGCATGCCGCTCCCCAGACCGAAGTCCGGCCTGCATTGCATCCACGCGAGCGTTCTTCTCAGCGGCGGCTCGCTCGGCCGCTGCTACTCGCTGCTGGTTAGCTCGCCTACGAGTGATCACCTCCTGCTGTCGCTGCGTTTCGCGCTGCTGGTGTTCGGCTTGTGTCCGGGCGAAGTCGGCTTCGGCCTGGCGCAGAGCGATTTCGTACCGCTGGACACCACCGAATGCGCGCTGCAACCGTCCGGGAGGCGCGGGGGGTTCCCACACGGGGGCGGGGTACGGTACGGCGAATGGACCCAGGTCCAGCGGTGGGACGTCCGCGCGCTGACGCAGGGAGGCGAGCTGGACGCGCGGGTCGCGGTCCAGCGAGGAGCGCAGCAGCGTCTCGAGCGTCTCGACGCGAGCTTCGATTTGGCGTGTACGTTCAGCGGCTTCGGTGTCTCGAGCGGACACTTCTGCTTGGAGACGTCGTTGCTCCTCGGCCTTGCGTTCTCGTTCGCGTTTTTGCCGCGCCTGCTCCGCGGCGCGTTCCTGTCTCCGGCGCTCGGCTTCCCAATCCCGATATGACTTCGACGAACCAGAACCTCGTGCCACAGCGCACCTCGCCGATTCTGCCAAACGTACAGGTCAATGGCTCGAAGGTAACCCGGTCACCGTACGCAGACAATGTCAATGTTCAATATAACCCCGCTCCTGGCGGATTTATGCGGACAAGTTCGCTAGGTCATGTGTGATCATGAAGAGGCATCTATGGGATAGAGGACACAGCTTCGAGCGTCTATGAGTTGTGTCGTAGGCTCGTTCCGACGCGGCTCTTCAGCGCCTGCCGTTGGCTGAAAGCCACCGTTGACTCCACTCGCTCGTCACAAGCCGCAAAGGCATCTCATGGAGATCGAGGACATCAAGCCCTGGGACCCGAACGACTTCCCGCCGGGTCGGACCAGCCGAGACCGGTGCACATGGGGCGGGAACGGATCCAATGACCCTTGCACCGAGGACATCAAGTACACCGTAGTTGACAGCATCGGCCGACGCTGGTCCAGCTGCGAGTCGCACCTGAACGCCTATAAGAGGTCTCGGCAGATGGACGACCTCTAACGCGCGCGTTGGGACGGGGCGCCGCAGCGAAGCATCGGCACCCCGTACCCCTTCCCGATTCAACATCACGATGAGACGGCCTGGAGAACGAGGGATCTGGAGCCCGCCCGTATTTCTGGCCAGCGTGGTCGGGAAGCGCCACCCGCGCCACTCGCGCGGTCATTATCGCGCCGCATCCTGCGCAGGCGAAAACGACCAAGCAGCCTCCCTTGCCGGAGCGATGCGATCACGGTGGCATAAATCTCGCCTTAGAGTTCAGGTTCATGAACGCTGATGATCTCGATCGGCAATGGCGTCTGTACGAAGGGGTGACGCCGGACATCGTGGACCGCTTGATCGAGCACGGACACCTCGACATGGTGGTGGCGACCGCCTGCCCGGGGCTCGCAACGTCTCCTCCAGAACGGCCAGTTCCTGCTGGCGGCCGACGAACACCTGCCGGTGCCCGGGCACGTTCACCGTCGCCGGCGGCGCGGTCACCTCGGTGACCGGCCGCAGCGCCGCCACCGGCAGCACGCTCTGGTGGACGCGGCCGTGCTCGGAGGCGTGCGCGTGCAACCGCACGTTGGTCGCGCCCGGGCCCGTCGAGAGGATGCCCCGTTACCGCCCTGGAGGGCGATCGACGGCTGCCCCAAAGTCGACGGACCGTCGAGTTGCTCCTGTTTCTGCTCCGGAGAGCGGCCGGTGGTCAGCTTGTACCCGGCCACGCTCAATCCGGCCACGGCGACGAACAAGCCGATCACGCTGGCCAGCTTGTCGGCATCATCCAGTCCGACCTGCACCAGGTAGACGGTCAGCCCGGCGGCGGCCGCCACCGCGACTATGCTCCCCGTCCAAAGCAACACGCGCCTGCGCATATCGGCCATCATGAGACCTCAGCCAAGATCACGCGACGTACCTGCGACACAACAGACCGAAAGCGCCCGTTCGTCGCAGGAACCCCGGGGCCAGGAAGCATCGACTGCCACCCCATGTGATCGCGACACAGCCGTCGTCACCCGTCCCGATAGCGACCGTTTGACGAACGCTCGGTTACCTGCGCTGATCTACCCCGCGATGTCTTCCTGCCGTACTCCGGCCGCCCCCAACGAGAGTAAGCTCGTCGTCGGTCAGCTTGATCTTCACCACGTTGCGTCGTCCGCCCGGAACGCGCCGCCGTCGCTCTGCCACCTCGACCTGCCTGCTGATCGACACCTCGATACCAATGGAGGGCGCAGCGTCCCGGCGTGCACCGTACCTGAGTGTGTAGCTGGCTTCGTTGCAGTTTGCGCACATCCGGTGGCGGCATGCGTCCAGCAGGTTCACCATGGGCGCATGGCAATGAGGAAGAGTCCCTGGGGATGGATCTCGCTGCTATGCCCTATATTTCACCCGCGTCGTCGGATTATCCGTCATGGAGGTAGGCGGAGGGCTGACGGTCGCTGGGTTCGTCGCTCTCGCCGCAGGAATCCCGGTGGGGAGGATGGCCGATCGTTGGGGGCCTCGTCGGCTCTGGGCACTGTTTCTCATTCTCGAAGCATGTGCCATGGCCGGCTTCCTTTTTGTGAATTCTTTTCCATCTTTCGTTGCCATGGCATGCGTGAGCCAGTTCGCAGCAGCCGCTAGCCAGACCGCGCGAATGCCCGTGTTTCGACGCATCGGCGGTGCCAACGCGACCCGCTTGCGCGCTGTATTACGGTCACTCGTCAATATTGGCACGAGCTTTGGCGCATTGGCTGCTGGTATCGTCATTGCCGTCGACACGCGCTTCGCCTACGCGGCTCTTATTCTCGCGAACGCGATCACCTTCGCTTTCAACGTGCTGCTGGTCCTGCTCCTGCCGAAGCTTGCGCCTTTGCGCTCCAGGTCGGAGAAGGCGACCGGGATGGCGCTGCGTGACCGCGCTTTCCTGGCGGTTACGGCACTGAACGGCGTCCTGGCGCTGCAGGGACCTGTTCTCACCTTCGCGATACCTCTCTGGATCGTCCAACACACAGAGGCGCCACGATCGACAGTCGCCATTTTGATTGTCATCAATACGGTGATGATTGCTCTTTTTCAACTTAATGCGACAAAGGGCATCAACGGGGTAAAAGGCGCAGGCAATGCGGCCCGTAGCGCAAGTTTTGGCCTTCTGGTCGCGTTTGCTCTCTTCGGCTGGACGTCAGCATTCGAGGCCACCATCGCGACTAGTCTCCTCATCATAGGGGTGATCGTGTTGACGTTGGCTGAACTTCGCTATGCGGCCGCTGAATTCGAGCTGAGCTTCGGCCTGGTGCCCGCTCATCTGCAAGGCGAATACAGCGGGGTCTTCGGGCTCGGGCAAGGTTTGGCTGCGTCAGCCGGCCCGTACCTCCTCGCGGTGCTTGTGCTGGGAGTCGGTACGAACGGATGGATTGCCCTCGGTGTTCTGATGGTAGCCGCAGGCCTTCTGGTTCCGCCGGCTGTGGCCTGGGCGGAGCGGACTCGCTCTCATGAACCCGAGGCCGATTCTGAAGCCAATGCATAGATGGGTGACCGCTTCGCATCGTCTTATCAGTGAACGCTTTCGTGCGCCTTGCCTCGATTCTTCAGCGGGTTGGGCTGTGTGAGCGGCTCCGCGGTTCGCCCGTGATGGCCCCGAGGCGGTTGGGGCGGGCCGTCGCATGACGCTGCGGGGGCGCCGGGGTCCACGGTCCCGGAGAGGTTTCCTTCCGAATCGTCTGGGATGGGGGCCGTTCTCAGGCGAGAGCGGCCAGGTCGGTGAGGCGCTGCCAGGCCAGGACGAATGCTTGGGCCCAGGGCCAGGTGCGGTCGATGCGTAGGTGGCGGCCGCGGGCGTGGCTGGCCAGGCGGGCGGGCAGGTGGTAGAGCCGGTAGCGCATGGTGTCGGGCTCGGCGCGGTCCAGTCCGGGCTGGTCGTGCAGGGTCAGCAGGCGGATCCAGCAGTCCAGGTCGTGGCCGAGGTTGGCGCTGAGCATCCATCCGGAATTGATGGTCCAGTCCTTGCTGGGCAGGTTGGTAAGGCCCATCGCTTGTCGGTGCGGACGCGGTCTTCGACGACGGCGTGGACGCGGGCCAGTGCGTCCAGCCATCGCGGGTGGTGGGAGCCGGCGATGCCCCACATGCGGCCGATATTGGTGGCGATGATCGAGTATTTCCAGCCGGTCCGGGTTTCGAAGGCGGTGAGGTTCTTGCGGTGGCGGGCCGAGGGGCGGACCCGGCGTAGGGGGAGCCGCATGTTCTCCGGCCAGCCTTTGCGCTGGTTGAGGCCGGTCAGCTCGGCCACGTGTCAGCCGGGCTGGAGGTCGCCGTCCTGGTCGAGGGAGTCGGTCCAGGCGGTGGCGGGCAGCCGGGCGACGGCCTGCTCGTCGAGGTCGGTGATCATCCACCCGACCAGGTACCGCGCCGTGCGGCGGGCGGTGTTCAGCCCTTCCAGGTGGACCAGTAGATCGTGGGTGGCGTCCGCGCCGTCCACCCGTACCAGAACCTTGGTTTGACAGGAGTCCGGGATCTGAGCGAGCGCCTCACGCAGCACACGCAGGTGGTCGGCGATGGTGCTGCTGCCCGGTTACCGGGGCGCAGCAGCATCGCCAGCGACTCTTGGGTGTTGGCGCACCAGCAGGCCAGCGGGTGAAAGCAGACAGGACGGCGCGCCCTCGCACGCATCTTGGCGATGCGGGCGAGCATCGCCTCGTCCAGGCCGGCCGGCGTGCGGTGGGTGGTGGAGTCCGACGGCGCCGTCCCGAACAATGCCGCCTGGTGGACCAGCAGCCGCTCGGCCTCCAGCATGCTGCGGGCGCCGCACACGATCGCGGTGGCCAGATCCCGCTGGGCAGGCGATGCTCGCGGTTGAGGGTTCGGGGACGGTGGTCCCCGAGTCCACAGACGGAGTGAGAGGGTGTATCAAGCCCATAGTGGTCTGGCGGTGCGCCTGAGATGTCAGCGCGAGGTAGTGATGCCGGCGAAGCGGAGCCTTGGCCTCAGCACCTGTGTCCACACCCCTCTCTTCCGCTGGGTTCGGCGCCTATGGCACAGTCCTGAGCGTGCCCCTGGACGAGTTGCCGCTCTGGCTGCCGGCTTGGTGTCTTGACCATCTGGGCGGCGAACCCGCCGACGTGTTGTTCCGGTCACATCAGGTCTCGATGGTGTTCGGTCTGCGGTTGGCCGGTGGCCGGGACGTGGTAGTCAAGGCGCGTGCCGACGACGGCCGGGCGGCGTCGTGTGTCGCAGCGCAGGCCCGGCTGGCCGAGCGCGGGTTTCCCTGTGCCCGGCCGCTGACGCCGGTGGTCGGTGTCGGTGGGCTGGCCGTGCACGCTGAGGATTTCCGGCCCGGCGGCGAAGTGCCACACGGGGACTCGCCGGACATGGCCAGACGTTCCGCGGAGGTGTTCGCTCGGCTGATGGCCGAACTCGCCAGCGTGATCGTCGCGCCGCCGTTGCCGAATCCACCCTGGGTGCGCTGGGACGAGAACGGTGCTGGGACGTGGCCGGCGATCGAGTTCCTCGATGGCCTGGACCAGAGTGTCGTGTCCGAGCACATTGTCGAGGCGGCTGAGCGGGCCCGGGAGCGGCTGCTGGCCGGCGGTCTGCCGTGCGTGCTCGGCCATGCCGATTTCGAGGCGCAGAACCTGCGATGGCAGGGGCGGCGGGTGTGGGCGGTGCACGACTGGGACAGTCTGGCGTGGCAGCCGGAGGCGGCGCTGGTGGGAGCGGCGAGCGGGTCATTCGCCAGTGCCGGGCCGCCGACGCTGGCGCGGATCGAAAGCTCCGAAGCGTTCCTGGTGGCTTATCAGGACTTTCGGGGGCGCTTGTTCACGCCCGTGGAGCTGGAGATCGCGTGGGCGGCCAGCGTGTGGATGGCTGCGTACAACGCCCGGGAGATGGCACTGTGCGGTGGCTCTCCGGCAGGCGGCGATGCGCTGCGGGCGCAGGCAGCCGAACGCCTCCGCCGAGCGAATGCCTAGCCCCGCGGGCGAGCCCGGGGAGCGTCCCCCCAGACCAGCACCGGCGGGCGAGCGCGCCTCGAGTCGAGCCGGCGGCTGGGATGCCATCGCTGGGTGATGGAGCGCACCGTCTCTTGGCTGGCCGCCGACGCTTACACCGGCGCTACGAACGCCGGGCGGACCTCTTCGCATCCTTCGTTGCGATCGCCGCAGCCCTCATTCGCTACCGCCGACTCACCAGATGAGTCACCGTCTCAGAAGTCCAGGTACTACCACGGAGAGTCACCGTCGGCGACCGGGGCGCGGACCAGCAGGATTGCTCGGTGCCGGTCAGACTCCCAGCGGGCGCTCGTGATCCCGAAACGGCGGCTGATCAGGGACGGCAGGCTTTTTAGCCAGTGGCGATCGGCGGTCGCTCGATCGGGGCCCGGTGTAGCGCCATTGTCGGCGCGGCCGGTCAGGTAGCGGGCCGCCCTGAGCACTACCGAGCGACTCCTGGTCACGGACGGCGGATGCGGTAGCGCATGTGCGTGACGTGCTGCGCGAGGTCCTCGACCTGCGGAGTGGTCAATCGGCGGACCGCGTCGAGCTCGATGTGCTCGGCGGGCAGGTTGTCGAACAGCCTTCGTCCCTGCCCGAGCAGGACCGGTACGACGTGCAGTTCCAGTTCGTCGAGCTGCCCTGCCCGCAGCAGCGCCTGCGCCGCCCCGGCACCGTGCACCATCACGTCGCCGTCTCCGGCTGCCGCGCGGGCCTGTGCAGCGCACTGGTGTACGTCGGTGACGTAGCGGACGCAGCCCGGTGGCGGGTCGTCCGGGACGTTGTGGGTCAGGACGAAGATCGGGACGCCGTCGTGATGGTCGCCCTGCCAGCGGCCGGCGTGTTCGTAGGTACGGCGGCCGGAGATGACGGCGCGGGTGGCCAGCACCTCGGTGTACACCTGTCCGCTTGGTCCCGGGTCGTTGCGCCGATCGAGCCAGTTGAAGAGGCGGAACCCGCCGATGCCCATCGGGGTGTTCAGGCTGTCCCGCGGCCCGGTGACGTAACCGTCCAGGGATATGGTCATGTACAGCCGGATGAGTGCCATCGCCTCAGCCCGCCGTTCTTACGCGGTAGCGCACGTGCGCCACACCCGGCCCGTCCACGGCACGGAGCAGTTCGAGCTCGATGTGGTCGGGTGGCATGTCGTCGAAGAGCGGTTCACCCTGTCCGAGGAGGACCGGGATCAGGTGAATCTGCAGTTCGTCGAGGACGCCTGCGGCAAGTGCCAGCCGAGCGGTGCGCGCTCCGTGGACCAGTACGTCCTTGTCGCCGGCCGCGTCCTTGGCCATGCCCACCGCGGCCGTGACGTCGCTTACATAGGTGACCCCGGGCCATTGCGGCTTGGGATCGGGCTGACGGCGGCTCAGGACGAAGATCGGCACGCCATCGTGGTGGTCGCCGCCCCAGCCGTCGGCGAGCTCGAACGTCCGCCGGCCGACGACGACCGCCCCGGTGGCCATGGCCTCGTCCATGACTTCGCGGTTCACGCCCGCCAGATGGCTGCCTGTTCTGCGCTCGGCGCCGGCATCCTGCAGAAACCACTCGTGCAGCCGCTGCCCTTTGTCGCCGAGCCCGTTGCCCGGTGCCACGTTCGGCCCGGCGATGAACCCGTCCACCGACATCGACATGTACAGCACGGTCTTACTCAAGCTTCCCATCCTTTCGGTACGTACGACGGTGTGCCACGAGGGTCATCGCGGGTCCGGTCCGGTGCTGGTGAACTCGATCTCGATGGCGATCTCGATGGTGTCGGCGACCACGACGTTGCCGGCGCCGAAGCCGAGTTGGATGTCGACGCCGAACGCCGCACGGCTGATGGTGGTGGTCGCCGAGAACCCGGTGCGCTTCGCGCCGGACGGGTCGTCGACGACGCCGAGGAACTCGGCCTCCAACTCGACGGTCCTGGTGACACCGTGCAGGGTCAATTCGCCGACCAGGATGAAGGTCTGGCCGTCGAAGTCACGGACCTCGGTCGAGGTGAACTCGATCTGCGGGTGGTTCTCCACGTCCAGGAAGTCGGCGGATGTGATGTGCTGGTCACGCTGCCGGTTTCCGGTGTCCACCGAGACGGGGTCGATGAGGGCGGTCACCCGGCCGCCGTCGTCGCCGACGGTCAGCGCCGCCGAGGCGAGCGCGAACGTTCCTCTGACCTTGCCGACGCCCATGTGGCGGACCTTGAACGAGACGTCGGAATGGACGGGATCGCCGACCCAGGTGCCGACGGCGAGGATGGTATCGACGGTGATCATGGCGTACGGGGCTCCCCCTGTGAGGCCCGGCCTGCCCGGGCGGATGCTGATCTGTGCGACCAGCATGCGAGATCGTGGAGCCGGGTTATATCCCAGATTTCTGGGATTATGCCGTCGATCGCCATAAGCTCCCGATCGTGGTCAACGCATCGGCGGCGCAGGCGCGCGTCCGCGACGAAATCGTCAGGCTGGTTCACCGAGGGTTGCCCGTGCCGGACTTCGCGCGTGCCGTCGGCGATGCCTTGGGCCGGGCCGTGCCCGCCGAGGGCACCTGCATGATGACGACCGACCCGGCGACCATGCTCCCGACCGCGGAGTTCGTGGAGAACGGCCTGCCCGCGGCCGCGTTGCTCCGGCTCGTGGAGATCGAGGTGCGTGAGCCGGACTTCAACAAGTGGTCACAGCTCGCCCACGCCCGCCGCCCGGCCGGCACCCTGAGCGAGGCCACCGCCGGTGATCTCGACCGTAGCCTGCGTCAGCGGGAGATCCGCCGCCCCGGGGGATTCTCCGATGAGTTGCGGGTGGTGCTCGCCGGCAGCACCGGGACATGGGGCCAGCTGACCGTGTTCCGGGAGGCGGGGCGCCCGTACTTCTCCCCGGCCGAGGTGGAGTTCGTCTCGTCGATCGCCGGCCTGATCGCCGATGGACTACGGCGCGGCCTGTTGCTCGGTGACGCGCAGGCCGGTGCCGACGACGTCGGTCTGCTGGTCCTCGACGCCGATGACGGCGTGCGCATGTCCAACAGGGCAGCGGATCACCTGCTGGACGAGCTGGGCACCGGTGGCAGGGAGGGCGCTCGGCTGCCACTGGTGATTTCCGCTGTCGCCCGCCAGGCCCGTTCCCTCTGCGGCCCGGCAACGAGTGCAGCACCTGCGCCGGCCGATGCCCGGCCGGCCAGGGCCCGAGCGCGCACCCGGGCCGGCCGGTGGCTGATCGTCCGAGGCTCGCTGCTGAATGACGGCCCGGAAGCGCAGGTCGCGGTGATGCTGGAAGCTGCTCGCCCCGCCGAGATGGCGCCCCTGATGGTCGACGCCTACGGCTTCACCGACAGCGAGCGCCGGGTCACCGAACTGGTGGCCCAAGGCTTGTCCACCAAGCAGATCGCCGGCCGGCTGCACGTGTCGTCGTACACCGTGCAGGACCACCTGAAGGCGATCTTCGCCAAATCCGGCACCGGTTCACGCGGCGACCTGATCGCCCGGCTGTTCCTCGATCATTACGCCGTCTCCTTGACGTCGGGAATCGCCGGAGACTTGTAGTGGTGAACGGTTCTGACCCGATTGTTGTGATGTGGTCATGCTCGGTTGCTTATCGGCGTGGAGGAGCTGGAGGCGGAGTAGGTCCACGTTGGCGCGCACGTATCCGTCGCGTTTGATGCGCTTAATCCGATTCACGTTGCCCTCAACTCGACCGGAGTTTCTTTCCGAGGTGAGTGCCGCCGGAACGCCTGGCGCCAGCCGGATCACGTGCACGGTTCCCACCGGCGCCGTCGAAGCGCCGAAGCACTGGCAGGTGACCGTCCGCCGGCGGCGCAGCACCACCGAGATCCCGGCGGTGAACACGGTCAGCAGCAGCGCCCCCGTCACGAACCCCGCCGGTACGGTCCAGGGCAGGGCGAGCAGGAGCAGCACGCCCGCCTCGCCCGCCACCACGGCCCCGGCGACCAGGGCCGACCAGCGCTTGGGCCCGACTCGATGGCGTCGAGCGAACCTCGCCACTCCCGCTGTCAACCTCGATCGAGAGATGCCTGATCGGCCGGCCTGCGCGGGTGGGCATGCCAAGGGCCCGCGTGGCTGTGGTGCCATGCGGGTGATCTTCGGTGCGTGATGAGACGGTGACTCATCTGGTGAGTCGGTGGTAACCGATGAGGGCTGCGGTGATGGCGACGAAGGTTGCGAAGCGGTCGGCCCGGCGTTCGTAGTGGCGGTGTAAGCGGCGGCAGCCGGCCAGCCAGGAGACCGTTCTCTCGACGACCCATCGGTGACGTCCCAGCCGCTGGCTGGACTCGATCCCGCGGCGGGCGATGCGCGGGACGATGGACGATGTTGTGAGCCACGCGGCCGGTCGGCTGGGTCAGGTGTTCTGCTGGTGCCAGCGGTTCAGCAGGGCGGGGAGTTCGCCGAGCAGGAATGCGTAGAAGGCGCGCATCTGGGTCAGTCGCTGATGGGCGGGATCGCCGGTTTCGGTGGCGGCGATCCCGGCGGCTGCGGCCTGGAGCATGGCCTGGATGACGGTGTTCTGGCTGGTGAACAGGGTGGCCCAGGCGTCGTCGCGGAGCCGGTAGTGCTCGCGGCGGCTGCCCGGCGCGGGCAGGCGTTCGATCAGGCCGACCGTCAGCAGGGATTTGATCGCGCCGGAGACCGAGCCCGCGCTGGCCTCCAACCGGTCGGCGATCTCGCCGGCGGTGACGCTCTCCTGGTCGGTGAACAGGAAGACCGCCAGAGTGCGCGCGGACATGCGTTGCAGCCCGCCTTCGATCAGGGTCAGGGCCAGCCGTTCGGCCGCCTGCCACTGCTCATGCCTGTCGTTCACGTATGCCTCCTTGCGCAAGCAGGATAGCGAACGTACCGATACTTCAGAAATTTCTGAAAAGTCGGTATAGTCCCTCGTATCGGCCTCTCGCGGGAGGTTCGGTGGTGTGCCGGGAAGCCTGGTCGGCGATGTGACATCCAGTTCCACGTCGATAGGGAGTTGACCGGCTATGACCCTGCTCAGCCGTTTGTACGGCGTGCGGCCCGCCTTGCGTCACCGGGTGCGCGTGCGGCGGAACGTGGAGATCCCGGCCGCCGACGGTGTGCGGCTGCTGGCCACGCACTACTACCCGGCGGGCCAGCACCGCCCGCCGCTGGTGCTGCTGCGCAGCCCGTACGGCCGCGGCAACGTCCTGGACCGGCTTCCCGCGCTGCTGGCCGAGCGCGGCTACCAGGTGCTGTACCAGAGCCTGCGCGGCACGGCCGGATCCGGTGGCCGCTTCGACGGCTTCGTCATCGACCCGGCCGACGGCGATGGCACCCTGAGCTGGCTGCGTGAGCAGCCGTGGTTCGGCGGCGAGCTGGCCACCTGGGGAGCCAGCTATCTCGGCCTGGTGCAGTGGGAGCTGGCCGCCCGCGACATCCCGGAGTGGAAGATCGCGCTGATTCAGGACGCGCCATCGTCGTTCGCCGAAGGCTTCATGTACCCCGGCGGGGCTTTCGCGACGGGCAACGCGCTGGGCTGGGTGCAGCTGGTGGAGCGGATGTTCACCGGCGGCTACGGCATCACCCGCCAGATGGCCGGCCTGGTCGGCGCCGCCCGGCGGCTGTCGCGCGCCACGCTCGCCCTTCCCCTGCAGGAGGCTGACCAGGTGCTGACCGGGCACCCCGTGCCCTGGTTTCGAGACTGGGTGCGGCACGGTCCCGGCGAGGAGTACTGGGCGAGCACCGATCACCGGGCCAACGCCGAGCGCATGCCGCCAGTGGTGCATGTGCAGGGCGGCTGGCACGACTTCTTCCTACCGGGGATGCTGGCCGACTACGCCGCCCTGGTCGCGGCCGGGCGCCAGGTGCGGCTGCTGGTGGGCCCGTGGAGCCACGGGCGCGGCCTCTACACCCGCCAAGGGCTGAGCGACGCGCTCGCCATGCTGGACGCCGTGCTGCTCGGGCGGCAGGCGCCCACCGGTGTACGGCTGTTCGTCACCGGGGCGGGCCGTTGGATCGACGTGCCCGCGTGGCCGCCCGCGCACGAGCCGACCCCGTGGTTCCTGCGTCCAGGTGGCGGGCTCAGCCGTACCCCGCACGACGGCCAGAGCCCTCCCAGCCCCTACCGCTACGACCCCGCCGACCCGACCCCCACCGTCGGTGGCTCCCAGGTGGGCTGGTCGGCCGGGACGCGGGACAACCGCGCCGTCGAGGCCAGAGCCGACGTGCTGACCTTCACCACCGCGCCCCTGCCCGGCGACGTCGAGGCGGTCGGCCCGGTAGGCGTGCGGTTGCACGCGCGCTCTGCCAACCCGCACGTCGACTACTTCGCCCGCCTGTGCGACGTGGACGCGCGCGGCCGGTCGATCAACGTGTGCGACGGGATCGTGCGCCTGCGCGACCCGGGCCACATCCGCACGGTCGAGATCACATTGTGGCCGATGGCCCACAGGTTCAAGCGTGGCCACCGCATCCGGCTGCAGGTCTCCAGCGGCGCCCACCCGCGCTTCGGCCGAAACCCCGGCACCGGCGAGCCGCTCGCGACCGGGACGGGCCTTCGCGCGTCCGAGCACGAGATCTTCCACGACCACCATCACCTGTCAGCCCTTTGGCTGCCCCTCACCCCAGGAGCGTCATGAAACTGCTTGTTCTCGGCGGCACCCACCACGTGGGCCGCGCCGTCGTAGAGACCGCGCTGGAGCGCGGCGACGATGTGAGCACGCTCAACCGCGGCCTCAGCCGCGCCCCCGCGCCCGGCGTGCGGGCGCTGCTCGCCGACCGCACCGACCCCGAGGCTGTCCGGCGGGCGCTGGACGGCCAGGAATGGGACGCGGTCATCGACACCTGGGCCTGGGCGCCCCGCGTGGTGCGCGACACCGCCCGCCTGCTGTCCGGCAGGGTCGGGCACTACGGCTACGTCTCCAGCCGCGGCGTGCACCGCTGGCCCTGGCCCGCGGGCGCCGATGAGCAGGCGCCCCTGGTCGACGGCGACCCCGGCAGCACCGACGACACCGATTACGCCGCGGCCAAGCGCGGCGGCGAACTCGCCGTCCTGGAGTACTCCCCCGAGGCGGCGTTGCTGGCCAGAGCCGGGATGATCCTCGGCCCGTACGAGGACGTCGGCCGCATCCCGTGGTGGCTGCGCCGCATGGAGAAGGGGGGCAGGGTCCTGGCACCCGCCCCTGCCGAGACCCCTCTGCAGTACATCGACGTCCGGGACCTGGCCGCCTGGCTGCTGCGCTCGGCCGAACGCGGCCTGAGCGGCGCCTTCACCACGACCGGCCCACCGGGGGCGATCACCCTCGGCGACCTGCTCAGCACGGCCCTGGAGGTCACCGGTTGCGACACCGAACTGGTGTGGGCCGAGCCGGAACTGCTCCTGCGGCACGGCCTGCCGCTCGGCATGGAGTTCGGACTGCGGCTGCCCGACGGCAGCGTGCCGAGCGGCATGCACGACGCCGACGTCAGTGCCGCCCAGGCCGAAGGCCTCACCACCCGACCGCTGCGCGAGACCCTCGCCGACACCTGGACCTGGCTGCAGGCCGAAGGCGACCCGGCACCCCGCGCGGACGCCCCTTCCCCGGACACCTGGCTGGATGCCGCCGCCGAACAGCGGCTGCTCGACCACCTCGCACACTAAGGGCTTCATCACCGACGAACTCGTCTACCACAAGCCGAACGGCGAACGCCGCTTCTCCCTCGACCGCGCCACCATCGCCGCCACCACCGGCCCCCGCTCGATCACCATCCTGCGCGGTGACCTCGAAGCCGTGCTGTACGAGAAGGTCCGCGACCACGCCGAGATCCGCTTCGGCGCCACCCTCACCACCGTCGACCAGGATGAGCACACCGTACGCGTGACCTTGACCGACGGCACCACGCAGGAGGGCGATCTGCTGATCGGCGCCGACGGCCTGCATTCGGCCACCCGCGCCCTGCTGTTCGGTCCGGAAGAGGACTTCCTGCTCGACCTGGAGCACAAGGTCGCCGTCTACATGCTCGACAAGCGCCCTGCCACCGTCGCCACCGGCGCGACCGGCACCCTGTCATCCGGTGGCCGCACCGCCGCGGTCATCAGCATCCCCGACGGGCGCAACGTCGCCTTCTTCGGCTACCGCGCAAGCCACGCCCGCCCGGGCGAAGACGTGGCCACCGAACTTCAGCGCGTCTATGGCGACCTCGGCTGGATCATCCCCGAAGCCCTGGCCGGACTCCAGCGGGCCGAGTCGGTCTATTTCGACACCATCAGCCAGGTCGTCGCAGCGTCCTGGAGCAAGGGCCGGGTGGTGCTGCTCGGCGACGCCGCCTGGTGCGTCACCCTCTTCGCCGGGTACGGCTCGTCCCTGGCCGTCGGCGGCGCCGATCGCCTCGGGACGGAACTGGCCGCCCACCCCGGCGACGTCCCCGCCGCGCTGGCCGCGTGGGAGGCGGCCATCCGACCCGAAGCCGAGCGCAAGCAGAAACTCGGCCGTCGCGTCAAAGGCGTCTACGCCCCCACCAGCCCGCTCCTCCTGTGGTTGAGCTTGCTACCCCTGCGGCTGGCCGCCCTGCCCCCGGTTCGCCGCTACATGACCCGCCGCTTCATCAAGGGCTGAGCTGGCTGGCCGCCTGCCCGATGCGCCCGACCACCATCCAGCTCGTGATCGGCGGGCTGCCACTCCTCGCCTTCGCCGCCGGACTACGCCGCGCGCTGTGCCAGACGCTACCTTCCGGACGCGCAGCCGCCTGGCTCGATCCTGCTCGCGGCCGCCGGCCCGGCACGGGACACAGCCGGAATCGTGCCCACCGATTCTGCCCTCGGCTCCCCGCCGGGCAGGCTCGAGGCGGTCATCACCGCCGGCAGTGCGTCGACAGGGGGCGAGCTGTCCGGGCCGGGCGCTGGTGGTCTGATCGACAACCAGGTCGTTGCCCGGCGATGCGATGCCGCCGCTGGTCCGTGGACGCGACGTCGGGTTCTGCCGGGGTGGACGAGCCCGGCGCGCTGACCCTTCTCTTCGTGGCGGGCAGGTCGCTGCCTGCGCTACGGTGTGGCGCGGTGTGCCGGGAAGCCTGGTCGGCGGCATTTTCATCACGCGGGCCGTACGGAGGCACTCATGAGCGACCAAGAGACCGGCAGCGGCCGGGGAGAGCACGAGGCCGCGTGATGCGGCGCCGCTCGGCCCTGCCCGGTCGAGGCAGGCACCCGGCTGTGGTGATCGCGGCCGGCTTCGGGGTGGCGGTGTTGGTCGGCACGCTGCTGCTGGCCACCCCGGTGGCCACTGCCGACGGTGATTCCTCGCACTGGTTGACCGCGTTGTTCACGGCTACCTCCGCGGTCTGCGTGACCGGTCTGATCGTGGTCGACACGCCTACGCACTGGTCGGTGTTCGGCGAGGTGGTCATCGCGCTGCTCATCCAGGTCGGCGGGTTGGGGATCATGACGCTCGCTACGTTGATCATGGTCATCGTGTCCGGCAGGGTGGGGTTGCGCGCGCGTCTGTCCGCGCAGTTGGAGACGAAGTCCGTGGTGGCCGCCGACCTGCGTCAGGTGTTGCGCAAGGTGGTGCTGTTCAGTTTGGTGTGCGAGGTGGCGGTGGCCGCCGTGCTCACCGTCCGTTTCATGGTCGGGTACGACGAGCCGCCGGGCCGGGCGGCCTACCTGGGCGTTTTTCACGCGGTGTCGGCGTTCAACAATGCCGGGTTCGCGTTGTGGCCGGATAATCTGATGCGTTTCGTGGCCGATCCGTGGATCTGCCTGACTGTCGCCGTGGCCGTCATCGTGGGCGGGCTGGGCTACCCGGTGGTGTTCGAGTTGTTGCGTCAGTGGCGGCGCCCGAGCCGCTGGTCCCTGTTGACCCGGGTGACCGTCGGGCTGAGCGTCCTGCTGATCGGGGTGGGTACGTTGGCGTTCCTGGCGGCCGAGTGGCGCAATCCCGCCACGATGGGCCCGCTGGACGACTCCGCCAGGTTGTTGTCGGCTTTCTTCGCCGCGGTCATGCCGCGGTCGGGCGGGTTCAACACCCTCGACATCGGGCAAATGAACCCGTCGTCGTGGTTGGTCACCGACGTGCTGATGTTCATCGGCGGGGGCAGCGCGGGTACGGCGGGGGGCATCAAGGTCACCACGTTCGGCTTCCTGCTGTTCATGGTGTGGGCCGAGTTGCGCGGGGAGAGCCAGGTCAACATCGGTCACCGTCGGCTGCCCGCCGCCACCCAGCGTCAGGCGGTGTCCATCAGCCTGCTGGGCGTCTTCCTGGTCACGGTCTCGACCTTGCTGATGCTCACGATCACCTCCCATGGTCTGGACCGGGTGCTGTTCGAGGTGATCTCGGCGTTCGCCACCAACGGGTTGTCCACCGGCATCACCGCGAGCACCCCGCTGGCCGGGCATGTGCTGCTCAGCCTGTTGATGTTCGTCGGCCGCATCGGGCCTTTGACGCTGGGCTCGGCGCTGGCGCTGAAACAGCGCACCCGCCGCTACGAACTTCCGGAGGAACGCGTGATCGTCGGCTGACGAGACGTTGCGTGTCGCCTCGGCGCTCAGCAACCAACCATGACGCGCCCGATGGCGCGGCTCATGCCGAGCCGCGCAAGAGAACGGGCCTGGATCAGGATCTGGTCAGCTGAGAGCCGTTCACGCGCCGTTCTGAGTAATCAGCATGTACAGCACCCACACGAAGAGCACCGCCTGGACGAGGAGTTCGCGCCAGGCCAGTACCGGGCTGGCCTGGATGGCGTACGACATGCTCTTGATGGGCGAGGCCGGCGGCGAGGGAGCCCTGTCCGGTTCAAGGGGCCGGTTGAACCGGTGGAAGAACAACTGGGTCAGCGTCAATCCGACCAGCAGACCCGTGGTGAAGCTCAGGTGTTCCAGCCCGACCGCCGCCTGCAGCGCCACCAGCACCACCATGAGCGCCAGCAGCACATCGTCGAAGATTCTGATGGAACGGCCGTTGCCGCTGTACATGGCGGCGATCCGCTTGATTCGGACCGTATAGGGCACCGCGAACATGTTGGCGAACTTGACCAGGGCCTGCAGCGTGTACAGGCCGAGCAGGATCTTCAGGGCGATGACCATCGTTCACTCCTTCGCGAACCAGTCGTGCAGTGTGGTTGGGTCGACCAGCGTCACCGAGCCGGCGGGCACGCCGAGCACTCGCTCGATCGCGTCCGTGTACGCGGCCACGGTGTGCTCGATCTCGACGGCCGTCGTGCGGCCGGTGAGAAACAGCTCGCCGAGCGTGTCGTTGAGGTCCTGGATGAGGGAGACCAGCACGCGGCCGGTCTGATCGGGGTGGCGTACGGAGAAGGCGCCCTCGTCCATCCCGGAGCGGATGATCGCAGACAGCAGCGGCGCCATGCGCTCGGCCAGCCGTGGACGCATCTTCTGGCGGACCACGGCGTTGTCGTCGCAATACCACACTGTCAGTAGCGCCATGAGAGCTTCTCTGCGCGCCAGCTTCCAGCCGGCCAGCGCGGCGAGGAAGCGCTGGAGCTGTTGCACCGCCGGCAGACCGGGTTCCTCCACCGTGGTGGACAGGTGGCCACGCAACTGGTCCGCGGCCCGCTCGATCAGGGCCTCCAGCAGCGCCGGTTTGGAATCGAAGTAGTGGTAGAAGGCGCCCTGCGACACGCCCGCCCGCTCCGCCAGTTCCTGCACGCTCATCTGCGCGTATCCCTTGGTCTCGATGAGGTGCTGCGCGGCGTCGAGGAACGCGTCCCTCCTGGCCGCGTACGCCGTCGCGTTGACCGTCCGTGCCACTCGCAACTCCTATTAATAAAGCGACGCTCGCTTTATTAATACACCAGCCGAGAGGGAGGCGCCAGATGCGGAGCACAACGCCCGCGTCCAGCCCTTCGACGAGCCTGTTGATCGTTCATTGGTTTTAGTTCATACTGAAATAGCTGTAATGGTAAGGAGCGGGCATGTGAGCGATCAAGAGCCGTTGCTGGAGTGGGTCGAACGTGTGGCGATGTACCTGGCGCGTGACGGGGTACCGCCGATCGCCGGGCGGGTGCTGGGCTGGCTGATGGTCTGTGACCCGCCGGAGCAGTCGGCCGGGCAGATCAGCGAGGCGATCGGCGCGAGCCGAGCCTCGCTGACCTCCAACCTGCGGCTGCTGACCGGTATGGGCTTTCTCACCTGGCGCACCCGGCCGGGAGAGCGGACCGTCTATTACCGGATGGCCACCGACGCCTGGCAGGTAGTCGTCCGCAAGCAGATCGCCGGCATCTCTTCTTTCCTCGACATCACCAGGGAGGGCCTGGACCTGGTGGGTCCGGGTGACGAGCAGAGGGCGCGCATCCGGCAGGCGCACGCCGCCTTCGCGTGGATGGCCGAGGTCTTCGACAACGCCCCGCCCCTGCACACCGGCATCGAGGGGGAGATCCCGTGACCAGACACGCTGTCGTGGTCGGCGGCGGCATCGGCGGCCTGGCCACCGCCGTCGCGCTGCGTCGCATCGGCTGGCGGGCCACCGTACTCGAGCGAGCCGCCGAGGTACGCGAGATCGGCGCGGGCATGTCACAGGCCCCGAACGCGATGCGAGCCCTGGAGGCGCTCGGCGTGGGAGAGCAGGCCCGATCGGCCGGGGTACCCACCTATTCGGCCGGCAACCTGCGTCTGCCCGACGGGCGCCACCTGCAACAGGCCCGTCCCGGCGATCCGACACCCCTGGTCGCTTTCCATCGTGCGGACCTGCATCGAATGCTGCTGCAGGCGCTGCCCACGACCTGGGTGCGCACGAACGCCGAGGTCACCGGCGTCCGGCAAGCCGAGCAGCAGGTGACGGTCACCTGGAATGGCGGCCAGGCCACCGCCGACCTGCTGATCGGCGCGGACGGCATCCGCAGCACCGTGCGCCGGCTGCTATGGCCGGACGCGCCGGCTCCGCGCTTCTTGGACCGCACCGCCTGGCTCGGCATCACCGACGCCGACGGGCTCCCCGGCAGCATCACCATGGGTGCCGGCGGCTACTTCCTGATTCATCCGATCAGCCGCGGTCGCGCCTACTGGGCCTACGTCACCACCGCCGGCCGGCCGGCCATCCGCTACGAGAAGGAGAAGATCGAGGTTGCCCGCCGAGTCGCAACGTGGCACGATCCGATCCCCTCGCTGATCGCGGCAACGCCGGACGAGGCGGTGATCCATATCGATATCTGCGACCTGGACCCGTTACCGGCCTACGTGTGCGGCCGGGTGGCGCTGCTCGGCGATGCCGCGCACGCCATGAGCCCCGACCGCGGCCAGGGTGCCGGGCAGTCCCTGGAGGACGCCGTCGTGCTCGCGGCAGCGCTGGCGGGTGAGTCCACGATCGAAGCCGCGCTACGTCGCTACGACACCGAGCGCCGCCCGCGTACCCAAGCCACCGCGCGGGGCGCGCGCGCCGACGGGCGCCGCACCACCTCCCTCGCCCTCCACCGGGCTCTGGTAACCATGATCCGGTTGACGCCCGCCGCCCTTTGGCGCAAGGGCATCGCCGACGACGGCAACCCCACCTGGCGCTGGCGTCCGCCGCACCTGCCGTCTCCGACCACGCCTCACTGAGCCACGGGCAGGTGCGGGGCGGGAACCGGTCCTCTCGCCCCAAGCCCGGATGAGAGGACTGGTTCCGCACGTCAACGTGGCGACGCGCCGGCCACCGCCGACGGCGTCACTCTCGCATCCGGTGACCGGACGCATGGACGCCGAAGTGTGGACAACCGCCCCGGCGCCGGCCTTGCGGTGACGCCGTCACATCATCGACGCTCTTGCGAACGCGAGGCCCGGCGGAGCGGTGCTGATCCTGCGCGCGCTGTGAGGTCGCGGCCATCTGGTGGACGCCCGGCGGCGCTGTTACTGTCGTGCTGGAGCGCCGGGAAGTCTGGTCGGCAACGTCATATCGGACCGGCTTCGTGGAGGCGCTCGTGACGAACAGCCCAGCCATCCTGGTCAGCGGCTTGACCAAGCATTTCGGCAAGGTTCGTGCCCTGGACGGGCTCGACCTCACGGTACGAACCGGTGAGGTCCACGGTTTTCTCGGTCCGAACGGCTCGGGCAAGACCACCACCCTGCGCATTCTGCTTGGCCTGCTGCGGGCCGGATCGGGGCACGCCGAGCTGCTCGGAGGCCAGCCGTGGCGGGACGCGGTCGCGCTGCATCGGCGGCTGGCGTACGTGCCCGGCGATGTCGTGCTGTGGCCAACGCTGTCCGGCGGGGAGGCCATCGATCTGCTCGGCCGGTTGCGCGGTGGGATCGACCGGCAGCGCAAGGCGGCGCTGCTGGAACGCTTCGACCTCGACCCCACCAAGAAGGGACGCGCCTACTCCAAGGGCAACCGCCAGAAGGTGGCCCTGATCGCCGCATTGGCCTCGGACGTCGAGCTGTTGCTGCTCGACGAGCCGACCTCGGGCCTGGATCCGCTGATGGAGGCGGCGTTCAGGGAGGTCATCGCCGAGGAACGGCGCGCCGGCCGTACGGTGCTGCTGTCCAGCCACATGCTGTCGGAGGTGGAGGCGCTCTGCGACCAGGTCACGATCATCCGCGACGGGCGGACGGTGGAGACCGGGACCCTGGCCGGACTGCGCCACCTCACTCGCACCACGATCAGCGCCGAACTCGACCGGCTCCCCGACGGCCTGCCCGGTCTGGACGGAGTTCATGGCCTGACCGTCAACGGCTGCCACGTCCGTTTCCAGATCGACGGTGAGCATCTCCAGGTGGTGCTGCGCCTGCTCACCGACTCCGGCGTGCGCGCGCTGACCTGTCAGCCGGCCACGTTGGAGGAGCTCTTCCTGCGCCACTACCAGGTCGCGGCATGACCGGCACGCTGACGATGGTGTGGCTGGCGCTGCGCCGCGACCGCCTTTTGCTGCCCGTCTGGGTCGTCGTGGTCGCCGGCGTGATCACGGTCAGCGCCGCGGCCATCGCCGACCTGTATCCGCAAGCCGGCCAGCGTATCGCGCTGGGCGTGACCATCGGTTCCGCGCCGGCGTTGCAGGCGCTGACGGGGCCGGTGTTCGACGCGACCTCGGTCGGCGGGCTGACCGCGTGGCGGGCCACCACCATGTCCGCGGCGCTGGCGGCGTTGATGAGCATGGTGGTGGTGACTCGGCACACACGGGCGGAGGAGGAGACCGGCCGGGCCGAACTGGTCGGTGCCTGCAGGGTGGGCCGTTACGCGATGTCGACCGCGGCGGTGCTCGTGGCCACGGGCGCGAACGTGCTCATCGCTCTGCTGATCACGCTGGGCCTGGCCGGGCAGGGGCTGCCCGTGGCGGGCGCCTTGGCCTTCGGCGCGGCCGTGGGCGGCACGGGGTGGGTGTTCACTGGTGTTGCTCTGCTCGCCGCCCAGCTCACCACTCATGCGCGAACCACCAACGCCCTCGCCGCCGCGGCGCTCGGCCTGGCCTTCCTCCTGCGCGCGCTCGGCGACGCTGCCAAGGTGGAAGCGCTCGCGTGGCTGTCCCCGCTGGGCTGGGCGCAGCGGGTGCGGGCGTTCGCCGGTGAGCGCTGGTGGGTGCTCGCCTTGTTCGTCGTCACCGGGCTGGTGCTGGTTGCCGCGGCGGCGCTGCTGGCCAGGCGGCGCGATCTCGGCGCCGGACTCATGCCGGCGCGGCCGGGCAGGCCTGACGCCGCAGCGTATCTCGCCAGCCCGCTTGCGCTGGCCTGGCGGTTGCAGCGCGGTGGCCTGCTCGGCTGGGCGATCAGCTTCGTGGTCGTGGGCCTGCTGTTCGGTGCCCTGGCCTACAGCGTCGGCGACATCGTCGGCGACAACCCCCAACTGGCCGCGATCCTTGAGCAGGTCGGCGGCGCGGGCGCATTGACCGACACGTTCCTGGCCGCCGAGCTGAGCCTGCTGGGCCTGGTTGCCGGCGGTTATGCGGTGCAGGCGACGCTGAGACTGCAAGGGGAGGAGTCGGCTCTGCGGGCAGAGCCGGTCCTGGCCACAGCCGTACTCCGCTGGCGATGGATTCTGAGCCATCTGGGCATGGCCCTCGGCGGCAGTGCTCTGATCATCACCGCAGGCGGGCTGGCCGCCGGGCTCGCACACGGCCTGCGGATCGGCGAGCCGGCCCGTCAGGCCATGCGCCTGCTCGGCGCGGCGCTGGTCCAGGTGCCGGCTACGTGGACCCTGGCCGGCATCGCGATGCTGCTGTTCGGGCTGCTGCCCCGCCTGACCGCTCTGGCGTGGGCGGCCTTGGTGGCCTTCGCCCTGCTCGGCCAGCTCGGCGAGCTACTCCAACTGGACGACCGGGTCAGGAACCTGTCTCCCTTCGCACACGTCCCGCAGGCGCTGAGCCAACCCTCGGATGTCGGTCCGCTGCTGTGGCTCGGCGCGCTCACGGCAGCGCTCCTGTCGGCGGGGACCGTCGCCTTCCAGCGGCGTGACCTGCGGGAGGGCTGACGGTCTTCACATCCCCCTGGGCTGCTTGCGAGGTCGGGGCCCGGGCCCGTCCCCCGACAGCAGCTGACTGGTCAACCCCGCAGGGGTGTATCGAAGGGGGCGCGGATCTGTCACGCTGTGCGCCTGGATCTCGGACCGCGCTTGCCCGGCTGCCGGTCAAGGCCGGCGGAGCGAGATGGGCAGGCGGAAGCGGCGGGCGATCCAGACGATGGCCGTGTCGCACAGGACGAGCCCCACCACGGCGGGAGCAGAACGGTCCAGCCGCTGTCGTCCCCTTCGCCGACGCTCCAGACGACTTTGCGCAGGGCCATGCTCAGGTGGTCCACCAGCCCCGCAACGTGTCGAGCGCCGGCGTGGACAACCAGTTGACGACGAAGCCGAGCAGGAAGGCCAGGAGCAGGAAGATCACCTGCTGCACGAACTGCGCCCTGGCCTGGCCGACCAGGTGCTTGCCGACGACGACGTCCACCATCCTGGTCTGCTCCTCCGTCAGCAGGACTTGCTTACGCACCTCTTCGAGACGGGCGTTGAGCTCGTTGAGTCGGGCGAGCTTCTCCGCGATCTCCCGGTCGAGGTCCTCCGACACGCTCGCCGATTCGCGCACCACGTCCTGGACGGCCTTGGCCCTGGTCTCCAGCGCGATCGTGTGCCGGTCCGCCCGCTCCTTGCGCCTTTCCAAGAGGCGCAGTATCCCCCAGCCGCCGCCCCCGACCACGACCGCGAGGCCCGGCAGGCCAAAGTACACCGGCTCGAAATAGTCCTCGAAGAACTTGTCCAGCTCGGGGGTGTTCGGGTCCATGCCGAGCAGCGCGCCGACGACTCCGAGGATGATTCCCACGACGATCGCCCACCCGAACAGGACGGCGAGCACGATGCCGGCACCAGCGGCGAACCCCTTGAGGAGATCCGACCCCCATGCGAAGAGCGTCTCGGCCGGCGGCCGGTTCTGCTCGCCGGGCTCGGGGTCACCCTCAGAAGACGGAAATGTCTGCACTTCATTAGAGTGCCGCTGCTTTCCTTGGTGAACAAATGGTTATGGACCTTGTGTTACACGCAGGGGCGGTTACCGGCGGCCGTGGCGCTGGGTGGCTTGTTTTTTGATTTGGGGTCCAGGACCTGCCTGCCATCGAATCTCTTGACATCCTCAGCGGAGCGGCCGTCGGGAACCAGTACGTGGTGAGGGAGATCCGACAGCAGGGTCACGCCCCTTCCGCGTCTTCAAGGCGGCGGAAGACCAGACCAACAAGAGTGGGCTGAAGACCAAGCCGGAGGAGGGCGGACATGGTGAGATAGCCAGAGGTGGTTCTAGATGCGGAGGCCGTGTACCTCGGCGACATCCGGCTGTGCGGCCGGCCTCGCGCCGATCTCGGCGGGGGCACGACGTGGTCATACCACTGGTCAGCGTTCTGCGACTACGATCATCCGTCGGCTGTCGATCGTGAGTGCCGTGCCATCCGCGCCCAGGGCATGGACTGCCGTGAAGCCAGCGGCGAGCATCCAGTCGCGCAGTTCGGTGAAGGCGAACATCCGCACGAAGTACGGGACGCTCCGGGCCCGGCCATCGCGGATGATGGTTCGGTTGACCACGTTTGTGCTGGTGAGCACGTCGAGGTGGTGCCGATCAATCAAGAGGTCGCCGTTTCGTTCGACCAGCGTGGACGTCTGATAGGTGCGGACGACGGCGGTGTGGTTGTTCAGGTCGAGCGCGATCTTGCCGCCCGGTTTGAGCGCGGCAGCGGCCTGGACGAGGACCCGCTGGTTTTCGGGGTCGCTGAAGTAGCCGAAGGCGGTGAACCAGCTGACGACGCGGTCGAAGCGGTCTGGCCACGGCAGCCGGCGCATGTCGCCGTGGACGTAGTCGACCGTGACGCCGAGGGTGTCGGCATCCTGGCGGGCCCGGTCCAGAAACAGCCGAGAAGAGTCCAGACCGGTGACACGGCAGCCTCGCCGGGCAAGCCGGTTGGAGATCCGCCCGTGGCCGCAAGCCAGATCCAGGACCTCCATGCCGGGTTGAAGGTCAAGCAGTTGCCAGACCACTTCGGCCTCGGCGTCGCTGCGGGCGTCGAGATGCTCGGCAAAGAAGTAGAGGTAGTCGTCATCGAAGAGGCCTTCGGCGTCGAACCTTGGCTCGGACATAGCGCTCCGCGGGGCTCGGATTCCGGACTTGTTGCATCGTCGCGATCTCTGAGCGGTTGCGCCAGTGCCTTTCCGCGGCCGGGAGCTTTGATGAGCACCGCGACGGGCGCGGCTCCACCCTGGCGACGATCGGACTTCCGCCGCGATCGTCAGGGTGGTTGACCGAACTTCTCCATCCGTCAGCCACCAGACAACCGACCTGGACCCGGCCGTACGCGTCAACACGATCGATGCGCAGCACCACGGCCCGCGCGGCGCTGAGGCTGACGGCCACGGCGAACGCCTCACCCAGCGGGACCAGCAGGTACCCGCACATGCGTTCTCATGCAGTTCGGCATTCGCTGGGTCGGCGGGATGGGACTGGGGGGCCGAACGGGGACCATCGGTCTCGGACGGGTCCCTCAAGACGGTCGCTCGTGGGACGAGGGCCGCGAGGGACAACATGGCCGCGCCGTGACGGAGGTCGTCCGAGCGGATCGGCGGCAGACCGGGCGCAAACGAGGCGGCGGACAGGTGGCCGTTCGGGCGGCGGGTGGCGATCGGGGCGGTCGTGGACGCGGCTGGAGTAATGGTCGACGTTCAATACCGATGGACTGGGGCTGGAAATGCCGGTCGCGTGGCGAAGTGTCAGCACTCCATTCATCGCCGCGCCATGCGCATTTCGCCGTGTGGATGCGGCCGGATCAAATTCGCGGGTGTACGGCAGGCGCGCCTCTCCGATTGCCGGCATGGGCTGACCTGCAATGACGCCCCATCGAAGAGGAAATGACCGTTATCGCCTACCTGGAGATAGATGGTCGGTCAAGGGCTTGTTTGGGCCAATTGTCGAACACATAATCGTGAGCGCCCCAGCAGCCACGGGCGGAGGACCTGCCCAGGACGCCCGCCCGTGAGCCACTTACCTCAAGTAGGGAGAGTGTACCCAGATGCGCGCACGATCCATCCTGGCGCTCTTAGCCTGCGCGGCCGCCCTTCTCAGTGGCGTCGCCACCCCCGCGTCGGCCGCCCGAACCCCGACCCCACCGGAACGACTGGCCTCACCCCAGCCTACGGACGGCTCCGATGAGCCCGCCCGCAAGAAGGGGACCAAGGAGACTCAGCGCAGCACTCCCGACTGCCCCACGCCAGATGAAGGCGAGACAGCCGCCTGTCTGCAGGTGACCACGCCGAAGAGCCCCTTCACCCAGGAACGTCCCGGCGCGCAGGTGCAGGACATCGTGGCGATTCCCGACTGGTGCATCGAGAACGCCTACACCGGAGTGTGGGCGCTGCGCACCCAAGCATGCGAGATCACCGGACTGCTCTACACGACGTACGTCATCCGCAACGGCGTACGGACGGTCACGGGCGAGGCGTCGTTCAACGTCATCAACTACAGCTACTCCTCCACCAGCCTGCCCGACTGGGGCCACCAGATCGAACTGTCGGCCTACCAGGGATGGGGTGACGCCCTCCGCGCCAGCCTGTCGGGTGTGGCCAGCGGCAGTGGCTCGTGCACCACCGCCAGCTCGTCCTTCCCCGCCCGCCCGATCTCGCCGCTGAACACCTGGCTGCAGGGCGAGTCGTACTTCAGCACCACCGCCACCGCCGCAGGCGCGATCGGCTCCTGCACCACCACCTGGTCACTCACCTTCACCAACGGCACCTACACCCCGGCCGGCATCAGCTACGACATGAGCGAGATCCGCTGCGACAACGCCACTGCCGGCAACGCGGCCGTCGGATGCGTGGTGCCGTGGTACGCCTCAGAACTCGTCTACAGCCAGAGCTCCTACCCCTCGCTGGCCTCTCACGTGTCCCGCGCCCAGGCATCGGGACTGCCCGGTGCCACCTTCGACGCGCCGCTGACCCGTACCACCAACGAGACGATCATCAACACCAACCGCAGCCTCGCCTGCGGTGACGCCCCGTCCATCAGCGGTTTGAGCTGCGACGAATACCCCATCGCCCGCTCCTACGAAGGACTCAGTTCCGGCGGCAGCAGACGAACCTTCGACAACTGCAACTTCAACCTTCCCCAGCAGACCGGCCCGACCGGCGTCTCCGTGTGCATGATCACCGCCACGGAGAACAACGCGCAGGGCGGCCTCAACACCCAGTTCTTCCGGCGCGAGCGCGTTCTGGACGGCGACCCCTTCCGCGTCACCGTCGGCGCCTGACCCATCCTTGTGGGCCATGACCGGATGAACACGTAGGGACTCACTCCTGCCGCATCGCCGTTCCCGCACAGGAGCCGGTGCGGCAGGGTGAGCCCCGTTCAAGGCGGGCAGAGAGAAGGATGTCCGGTCCGGGCCGGCGCGCTGTGCGCTTGGCCCCGTCAAGGAAGGGCACAGGCCATGGTGGACGCCTCAGCCGACGTCCGCGTGAGTGACCACGCGTTCGGCTTGCTGGACGGCGGCGAGATCCCGATCGAGACAGCCGACTACTCCAACGGTCTCGTCGTGCTCATGTCCGCCGGAGCGCTCCTCTACACCGGCATCGACACCGGCGTCGTCCACGTCGGCCTCACCCTTGCCTCCCAGCCACCCGACAACCTCGTCCCCGACGCCGGCACCGATGACAACCTCGGAGCCTCGTGGCAGGACATCGTCGAGGCGAGCGTGCACGCCCCACGCGGCCAGTTGCGCCTCGATTCCCTGGACACCGGTCCGGTGTCCGACGTGCCCCTGCTCAGCCCGCACGGCCCCGGCTGGTATCGGCTGCGCGCCTTCGTCCGCGGCCGCGACACCCACTTCGACGCCGTCGCCGACGCTGCCGTCGAGGAATATCACCTGCAATTGTGGCCGGCGCCACCGGCGCCGGCCGTGCTCATCCGGACCACCGACCAGTGCGGCGCCGGGCTGCGCTCGGCATCGGCCCCCGCCTCACACCCGGCCGAGCCTCCGCCCCGGCAGCAGGCGGAACAGCAGACCAGGAACCGGCTGGACCAAGCGATCCGCAAGGCGACGGGCCGGCCGCCCGCGTGACCGTTCCAGCGCAAACGCTGGGCATCACGCTTGGCTCGCAGGTCGTCCAAGCCCCCGGGCATGGCAGGGGAGTCGATGTCGACCTCGGCCAGATCCCATCCTTGTGCCTGGTCGACAGCTTGCGGGCTGTCGATGACCTCCACTTCGGCGAACGTCTCCAGGACCTCCCGGGCCGACGTCGCATGGACCCACCACCACGCCCCGCCCATGCCGTAGCCATGCACCCGCTCGAACACCCGGCGCTGAACAGGCTCACGGCGAGCACGAGCACGAGCCCGGCTCGTCGGCGGGAACGCCCGGCCCGGGGACGATGCGCAAGGTCGGATCGCGGCATGCCGGCATGGTAGCCGCGCCCTGCCGGGGCCGGTCCCCACACGGAGTTCCGCCCGTTGAGAGGGACAGGTCTCTCGCAGTTCTTCCCGGTCGACCGGCGTGCGAGCCGGGCCTTCGACACCGGCCGGCTAAGGGCCTGCCGTGGGCCGCGCGTAGATGTTCCCGGTGGAGCTGCCGATGTAGAGGAAGCCGTCTTTCACGACAGGGCCGGTCACGGCGGTGCCGCCGGTCCGGAACCTCGATCGCACCGTGCCGGTGGCGGGGTCGAGGGCATGGAGCGTTCCCTCGCGGTCGGAGACGTGGACGGATCCTGCCGCCGCCACGGGGCCGGCGTCGCGGCCACCGGGCAGCGGGAGACGCCAGCGCGTCTCGCCCGTGGTGGTGTCGAGTGCGTACAGCGTACGGTCGCGGCCGGCGGTGTACACGAGTCCGTCCGCCACGGCGGCGCTCCATTCGAACAGGGGCTGGTCGCCCCTGGCCTGGAAGTCCCACAGGGGGGTGCCCGTGGCGGCTTCCAGCGCGTACGTGGTGCCCTCGTCGTCGCCCACGTACACGGTCCCGCCGGCCACCGTCGGGCGGGAGGAGATGGCGCCCGCGATCCGTGACCTCCATCGGAGCTCGCCTGAGACGGCGTCCAGGGCGTTCACGTCGCCGTTGCCGCTCGTGGCGTAGACGGTTCCGCCGGCCCGTAGCAGGAGGACGCGGTCGTGTTCCGCGCCGAGCCGGTGGCGCCGCTTCTCGGTTCCGGTGGCGGGGTCCAGGGCGTACATCACGCCGTGGTCGCTGCCGGTGAGGACGACGTCCCCGGCCAGCACGGGCTCGGGGGTGAGCATGTCGCCCGCCGGCTCGAAGCTCCACAGCCGCTTGCCGGAGGCGGCGTCGAGCGCGACGAGTTCGGCCTTCGAGGACCAGGTGGGGTCCCTGGTCCAGAGGTAGAGGCGGCCCGCCGCGACCACGAGGTCGCCGAACACGGTGATCTTCTGGCTCCACCTCGGGCGGCCGGTGGCCGTGTCCAGCGCCACCAGCCCGCCGGTGCTGTTGGCCGCGTACACGGTGCCGTGCGCCACCACGTGGCCGTCCACCACGGAAGCGCCCGTCCGATAGCGCCACCGCACCGCGCCGGTGGCGGCGTCCAGCGCGGACACCGTGCCGTCGCCGCTGGCGGCGTAGACGACGCCGCCGGTCACCACCGGCTCGGTACGCACGGCCGCGTCGGTCGGGAAACTCCACCCGCGTTCGCGCACGGGGGCGAGGGCGGGGGCGCGGGCGCCGGGCTCGTACCGGGCGAGCAGACGGTCGCGCAGCAGCGGGGAGACGAGCCGCACGGCCTGCCGCGATGACGAGGTCAGCCGGACGATGACGGGGCCCACGTTGATGATCGTCGCGCCGTAGAAACCGTTCGTCTCGTTCACCGTGTAGGTCAGGAAGCCCGGGGCCTCGGTGGTGGGATCGATGGCGCCGGTCTCTTTGATGGCGGCGGTCTCGGCGGCGTACAGCTTGCGCGCGCTCGCGTCCGACGGCGACACCCATTCCACGGACAACGAGACGACGGCACCGTCGTCGGCCGGCGGTATCCAGTCGCATTTCGCCGCGCCGTCCGTCGCCGGGGCCGCGTGGTAGCCGTCGGCGAAGGTCGCCAGGTCGCGGCCGGTCAGCAGGCCACAGGCGGCCGGCCAGGCGATCGTCGGGCGGGCGGTCCCGTAGATCGGCCTGTACGCGGTGAGCCGCTCGTCCCCGGGGACATCGCTGAACACGAAGGCCATGTCCTGGCTCGTCCCGGCGAGGGAGACCAGGTGAGCGGGTAGATCGATCGGCAGCCCGCCGAGCCGTCCGGTGCCGGGGTCCACGGAGATCAGGTAGGCGGGCAGCGGCCAGGCGGAGTCCTGCAGCGTACGGCCCTGATCGTTCGCCACGGTAAAGGAACCGGCGTACAGGGGAGGGTTCCAGCGGTCCGGAGCCGTGACCTTGGCGGCCTGCGAGCCGGTGGACAGCAGACGGCCGTCGGGCCCGAAGAAGAAGTCGTCCTGGCCCGCCCTGGCGCGCACGTACCCTTCGGCGTTGGCCGTGAGCCCGATGGGCGGGCCACCGTCCTTCGGGGAGGCCGACGACGGCAACAGGTGTGTCGTGACCTGCCGCAGGGTGCGCGGATCGATCGAGGCCAGCCGCAACTCGTTGCCCTGGCAGTAGCTGAGCAGGCGCACCGATCGGGCCGTCGCGGCGCCGGTCAGCCGGCAGCCTCGCGGATAGGTCACCTTGGCCGTGGTCGTTCCGGTCCGCGCATCGAGGGCTCGGATGCCGAGGGGTTCGTCCGGCTGCTCGAACACCACGATGCTGCGCTCGGTCGCCATGATCCGGGGGCCGTGGTACGAGCCGGTGTCGTCGAGCCGGGGCTGACGGAGGTGGGTGGTGATCGTGCGCCGCCACAGGGGCGCGCCCGTGGCCAGGTCGTGGCCGTACAGGGTCTGCTCGGCGCCGTCCGGTTCTCCTCTGGCGACGACGAGCGTGTCGCCCGCGATCCAGACGCCGGTGACAGGCGCGGGCCGGGCCGGGTCGGTGGGGATGGTGCGCTGGAGCGCGCCCGTGCGCGGGTCGTGGACGCGTACGGTGCCCTGGCGCGTGGCCACGGTGACCGCCCGGGCGGACACGGCGTGGCCCGGGGCCCCCAGGAACTCGACGCCGTACTCGGCATCCGCCGGCACCGACCACGACGCTCGCCACTCGACGGGTACGCGGGGACGCCTCGCGGCGTCGTCCACGGCCCCGGCCGAGCAGGTCGCCAGGATGACCACGAGCAGGGCCGCGGCTGACCGGTACCCGCGCGCGGTCAGCACTTCCCGGCCTTGGCGAGCTTCCGTTCGATCGCGCACGCGCCGCTCCTGGAGATCGGCTGCCAGCCGCCGAGCGGAGAGGTCGTGTAGTAGGCGTGGTAGGTGCTGGAGGTGCCGGTCACCCGGAACGGGGTTCCGTCCGGCCCCCGAACCGTCACCTGCTCGGTCCGGTCCCCCGTGAGCACGGTGACGAGCAGGTCGAAAGCGTAGTAGGCGGCCGTGCCCGTGACCGTCATGGAAAGCGTGACTCGTTCGTCCCGTTCGAGGTCGATCTGCTTCTTCCTGAAGTACGAGGTGTCCGGGTCCTCGGGAGAGGTGAAGCGGGGTGCGGGGTCGTCGAGGTCGGCGGAGAGTTCGATCGTGGCGGCCTCTCCGGCGGGGTTGAAGATGAACAGCGCGCCGTCCGAGACGGGCTTGCGGTCGAGGACGCGCGGCTGGATGTCGACGATGCGCAGGCTGCTGCGGTTGCCGACGAGGACGACGGTGAGGTCGGCGGTCTCGAGCGGAGCTCGGTCGTGGCGCGTCATGACCGAGTCGCGTCGCGAGCCGGACGCGGTGCCGAGCAGGACCGCCCGGTCCGCCGGGTCGGTCACCGCTTCGCGCAGGGCGGTGTCCTGCGCGGCGTAGTCGACAGCCACGTGGCCGACCTTGATCGGGGGCTCGCCGCCGATGTTGTCGACGGCGTCGGGGCCGCGCGCGTTGAACCAGGCGGAGAACACGACGCCGACGGCCGCGACGATCACGGCGCTGACGATTCCCGCCAGCCACGTCCGCATGGCTTTCCACCCTCCGGCCTCTTCGGTACGGGAGGCGGATGCGGCACGCCTCTTCTGGCGCACTTTGGCCATGGGGCGTCCCCTTCGTCGGCGGCGTACGGCAGCTGATTCATAGCTGATGGGACGGTCGTATTGCCGCGCCGTTGACGAATTCAGTCTGAGGGTTTCCGCATTATGTGCGGCGAATCAGGCCCGTAAGCATATGGGCCACATGATTTCCCTTCGAGGTGTGCGTCCAGAAAAGCCCGCGTTCGCCGGCTCACCGTCACCAACGGCGCGTGCGGTCTTCGCGCGGGCTCCGCGTTCACTGTCGGCGCATCAGCAGGCGACCCTGGCGGAACCGTTCCCCCTCGTGAGGCTCGCGCAGCACCCGGCCGACTTCGACGAAGTCGGCGGCGCGTGCGAGCGCGGCCAGTTCGTCGATCGGCCACCGATATGCCGGCGTCACCTTGTGGTCGAAGGGCGTCACCGGGTCCCCTTCGGACTCGAAGAAGCCGAGCAGGAGATGGCCGCCCGGGGCCAGAACGCGGCGGAACTCCCTCAAGTACGCCGGCAGCTCCTCCGGGGGCGTATGGATGACGGAGTACCAGGACACGATGCCCCGCAGCCCTCCATCGGCCAGATCCAGGGCGTCCATCGAACCGACCTCGAAGCGCAGCTCCGGATAGGCCTCACGGGCAAGATCGATCATCACCGGCGACAGGTCAAGGCCGAAAACGTCCAGACCCAGCTTCTGCAGGTACGCCGTCACATATCCAGGGCCACATCCGAGCTCGGCGACCGGCCCGCCACCGGCGGTCCGCACGACCTCGGCGAACACGTCCAGCGCCGCGCGATCCAGCGGCTGGTCATCGAGCGCGCGCTGGAAGAGGTCAGCGTAAAGAGCGGCGACAGCGTCGTAGGCATCCGCTGTGGCAGTGAGATAGGAGGGGCGTTCGGTCATGACGGGTCACCCTACTCGATTCGCCCCAAGCGCCATGAGGGGTTCGAAGCGCTCCTCGTCGTACGCCTCCTCGGTGGCCGGCAGGAAGGGCGTGCGGGCCGGCGTTGAGGAACAGGGCCTCGGCCCCGGGGATCAAGGTTGCATGGGCACAGGGAACTTCGTATCGAACATGTGATCCAAAGTTGCGGCCTTCCGGGGCTATGATCTTGCTGTTCGCCGACAAGGGCGGGCACCACCGGACAGGAGATCGACTTGAGGCGTGCGCTGATCGCGTTGGGCATCGGCCTGAGCGTGCTGGCATCCACAACCGTCACCGCGCCGGCCCCCCTGCCCCGATACCACGCAGACGGGCACCGTGGGCGTCGGCGGCTTCCGCGCGGGCGGCGCGGCCTCCGCCCGGCCGTGCTCGCGGCAGAGCGTACCGGCCGCCGCGGCGAGTTCCTCTCGCCTGCCGACGAAGTCGGCGATGTCCAAGGGGAGCTGGCAGATCCCCCCGCGCGGCGATCCGAGCGCGACGGGTTGCAGCTTTCCGTCAAGAATCATCGCCTGCAGCCGTCGCAGGTCCGCGCCGGGTTCGACGCCCAGCTCCGCCACGAGCGCGTGGCGGGCCCGCTGGTACGCGTCGAGCGCCTTGTCCCGCCGGCCTGTCCGTGCGAGGGCCAGGATCAACAGGTACCAGGCCCTTTCCCTTAACTGCTCTTCGGCCAGGAGGCGGCAGATGTCATCGATGGCCTCCTGGGGCGGTCGAGGGCGATCCTCGCCTCCGCGAGGTCGAGGCGCGCCCGCGTACGCCGCTCCTTCACCTCGGCGACACGGGCGAGCACCTCGCTCCCCAGCGGCGTGCCCTCGGCGAGTTCGCCACGCCACAGGTCCAGCGCCCGCTCGAACCGTTCGGCCGCGCGCTCGGGCTCGCCCGTGCCGGCCTCCAGCCGGGCGAGGCGTACCTCCTCGTCGAAGGCGAGCAGGTCGACCTCCTCCGCGCCCGCTTCCAGCACGTAGCCGGACTGCCTGGTGAGCAGGCGCGTCCCCGCCGGTAGCGCCTTTCTCAGCCGGGCGACGTACGTCTGGAGGTTGGCGACGGCCGAGGAGGGAGGACTTTCCCACAGCGCGGCGATGAGCCGGTCCCGGGAAACGGTGGTGTTGACGTTGAGCAGCAGGACGGCCAGCAACGCGCTCTGCTTGCCATTCAGCTTGACTGACTCCTGCTCGCCCACGCGGACGCGCACGGGCCCCAGGACGCCGAAGGTCGCACTCGCCAAGTCGCGCTCCCCACCTGTGATGGTGAGCCGATCATTACCCTTGGCGCACCCTCGTTCAAGACGGCGTGGGCGTCAGTCGTCGAGCGCCTGGTAGAGCGTGGTCCAGAAGTCGTGCATGAGCCGCATCGGGTCCGGGACCGATGCCCCGACCTGGGTGAGCAGGACGCCGGTGAGCTGGTTGGCCGGGTCGGCGTAGCTGGAGGCGCCGCTTCCGCCGTCCCAGCCGTACTGGCCGATGGGCGCGTAGTCGCCGCGGTAGGTGCGCACCGCCATCCCGAGGCCCCAGCCGCCGTGCTGGCCCTGGCCGTGCGAGATGTGGACGTTGTCGACGGCCATGGCGTGGCGGGCGGCCTGCTGCTCGGGCGTGAGCCGGTTGGTGGTCATCAGCTCCACGGCGGGCCGGGACAGGATCCGCTCACTTCCGTGCAGGCCGCCGTTCAGCAACATCCGGAAGTAGGCGTGGTAGTCGTCGACGGTGGAGACCAGCCCGCCGCCGCCCGACGGGAACGCCGGAGGCAGGCTCCAGCGCCCGCCCTCGGCCGCGTCCCACACGGTGAACTCCCCGGTCCGCGGGTCGGGGGCGTACAGGGGCGGCAGCCGGTCGATCTTGTCGGCGGGCACGTGGAAGCCGGTGTCGGTCATGCCCAGCGGTTCGAAGACGCGTTCGCGCAGGAAGGTCTCGAACGGCTGTCCGGTGACCCTGGCCACCAGCACGCCGAGCAGGTCGTTGCCGATGTGGTACTGCCAGCGCTCGCCGGGCTGGTGCATCAGCGGAAGCTCGCCCAGGCGCCGCATCCACTCGTCCGGCTCGGGCATCGGCTCCGGCAGGTTGGGCGTGAGCCCCTGCGCGAAGACCGCGTTCATGATCGGCGTGCCCAGCGACGTCATGTCCATACCGAGCCCGAACGTGGACGTCAGCACGTCCCGTACGGTGATCGGCCGTCGCGCCGGCACGGTGTCGTCGAGCGGGCCGTCGAACCGCCTCAGCACCTGCCGGTCGGCGAGCTCGGGCAGCCATTCCCGCACCGGGTCGTCGAGCCGCAGCCGGCACTCGTCGACCAGGATCATCGCCGCCGCGACCGAGACAGGCTTGGACGTGGACGCCATCCGGAAGATCGTGTCGCGGCGCATCGGCGCGCCGCCGTCATGGCGCATCGTGCCGAGCGCTTCGACATGCGTCTCGTCGCCCCGGCTGACAAGGGCGACGAGCCCGGGGATCTTCCCGGAGTCGACATGCCGCGCCAGCACGTCGTGCAGCCTGCGCAGCCCCGTTCCGGTGAAGCCGTTGCCGCCGTTCTCCATGATTGATCTCCTTGCGTACGAGCCCCGTCCCTGCGCGGTGACCGTGGGCTTCACGGGCGACGCGCGAGGGCCGGAGCGGGTCCGGCGTGGCCCAGTTCGCAGCCCCGAGGCCGTGATCGCTGGACCGTTCATGGCCTTCACCATCGCCGACCGCGCTGACACCGGGCCGTCGCCGCCCTGATGCGGCCCCTGACACGACACCCCACGCGCGGCGGCGGGCTCGAGGGCCGGGCCGAGGGAGCAGCCGCCGGAGGCGACGGCGGCCTGCCCGGTCATCGCCCCGGCACGACCACGATCAGCGGCTCGGTTCTCCAGGTCGCCCCAGGCCTCAGCCGGACTCGTCGTCTCCGTGGCCTGCCGCCGCCCGGCGCCTGCGCCGCCACAAGGTCACGGCCGCGGCGAACAGCGCCAGGGCCGCGAGGAGCAGCCACGAGAACCGTCCCAGGAGCTCCTCAAGACGAGCGGCCGACGCTCCGGCGAACGCGCCCAGGCCGACGTACACCGCCGACCACAACAAGGAGCCCGCGAGTGAGGCCGGGAGAAACCGGCCGTAGGGCACGTGCGCGGCCCCGGCGGCTGCGGGCGTGAGCGTGCGCACGACCGGAACCAGCCGGGTGACGAACACCGCCGCCGCGCCGTGGCGGCGTAGCGCGGCGGTCGCGCGATCCCAGTGGCGCACGCCGAGCCGTCGCACCACCCGGGTGCCGCGCATGCGACCGGCGTACCGGAGCCCGAGCCAGTAGCCGACGTGGTCGCCGGCGGTGACCCCCAGCGCCACGATCATCAGCATGGCGGCGAACCGCACGGGGGTGGTCGCGGCGACTCCCAGCAGCAGCACGCCCGTCTCGCCGGGGACGACCGAGCCGACCCCCAACCCCGACTCGGCGAACGCCATGACTCCGGCCACCAACCCGAGCAAAGGGAAGGGGAGATCGCCCACTGCCTGAACGCCTTCAGCGATCCAGTCCACCCCGTGCCACCGTCCCCCGACCGCTGCTTGCCATGAGCCCATCACTCTGGCAGGGGCACGGTGCACCAGACCAGTCCTTTCTCGGCTACCCGGCCGGCTCGGCGCCCGCCCTCCGGCTTCTGGGTGGCCGAAGGGCACAGGTCCGCGTTCCCCCGCATGACTGTAGGGCCATTACACCGTTTGTGTACTATGTGACGCCTTGATGGAGGGCGGCGCCCGGGAGCACCAGCGAGCTGGGCACGCCGTCAAGGCGGACGCTGGCATGTCGACCAGACCGGAGGTCCCCTCGCCGTGACAGCATCGATGCCGGACCGGCGGACCGTGCTCCGAGGGCTTGCCGCCGCCGGCCTGAGCGGCGCGGCCGGCCCGGCGGCGTACGCCGGCGTCCCCGCGGACGGGGCGGCGAAGCCCAACATCATCGTGGTTCTCATCGACGACCTCGCCCGGCGGGAGCTGGGCTGTTACGGCAACACGTTCAACGAGACCCCGCACATGGACCGGCTCGCCGCCGACGGGATCAGGTTCGAGGCGGGCTACTCGGCGGCGCCGGTCTGCTCGCCGACCCGGGCCAGCATCATGACGGGGCAGTATCCGGCGCGCGTGGGCATCACCGAGTTCCTCGGCGCCGCCGGTGACGACTTCCTGCCGGCCGGTCACCGGACCCTGCCGGAGACGTTACGCGACGCCGGCTACCGCACCGGCCTGATCGGCAAGTGGCACCTGAGCGAGACCTACACCGGCCCGGTGCGCGAGCGGCCCGGCAATCCGTGGTCGCACGGTTTCACCGACGTCATCGCCTCGGAGCAGAAGTACATCGCCGACGGTGACTACTTCCACCCGTACTTCATGCTGCCGGATCTGCCCGCCCGTGAGGAGGACGAGTACCTCACCGACCGGCTCAACCTGGAGGCCGTGGACTTCGTCACCCGCGCCGAGGACGACGCGCGGCCGTTCTTCCTCTACCTGTCGCACTACGCCACCCACACGAAACTGGCGGCGCCGCAGCCGCTGGTCGACAAGTACGCCTCGAAGCCGGGCGCCGGAGAGCCGGGCAGGAACCCGGTCCTCGCCGCGATGCTGGAGGTCATCGACGACGGCGTCGGCATGATCAGGGACACGCTGCGACGGCTCGGCATCGCCGGGAACACGGTCATCCTGCTGCTGTCGGACAACGGCGGCGACGGCGGCGTGGCGACCAGCAGCCCGCTGCGCGGCTCCAAGGCGACCCTGTACGAGGGCGGTGTCCGCGTGCCGATGATCGCCTACCACCCGGCAGGGTCCGGCGGGCGGGTCGTCGACACCCCCTTCAGCACCGTCGACTTCATGCCCACCCTGCTCGACACCGCCGACGTCCCCAGACCGCCGGGACAACACCTCGACGGCGTCAGCTTCGCCGGCCTGCTGAGCGGCGGCACGGCGCCGCGGCGTACCGACCTCTTCTGGGTGTATCCGCACTGGCACAACCCCGGCGCGCCCACCGCCGCGGTCCGCCGCGGCCGGTACAAACTGCTGCGGTATCTGCACGACGGGCGGAGCGAGCTGTACGACCTCCTCGCCGATCCCGGCGAGGCCGAGAACCTCGCCGACCGGCGGCCCGGCGAGACACGACAGCTGCGCGCGGCCCTGGACGCGCACCTGCGCGACGTCGACCTGCTGCCGCCGCGGCCCACGCCGGACAACTTCCCGGGCCTGGTGCTGGAGCGGGACTTCTCGAGCGGGCTGTCCGGGTTCACCGTCCTGGCACCGGATCCGGAGGGACGTCCCGGGACGGTACGGGCCGCCGGTGGTGCGCTCACCGTGACCGCGGACGGGGCCGCCGCCTTCGCGCTGCTGCGCTCGGACGTCGTCGCGGACGAGTCGCCGGCCGCGATCGTCGTCAGCCGGCGCTCGGATGCCGGCGCCGCCGCGCCCACCCAGGACACCCTGTTCGCGGGCCTGGTCAAGGACGCCGGTGACTACCTGGTGGTCTGGTACAACCACCGGCGCAAGCGCACCGGCTGGGACGTCAGGGTCGGCGGCGAGCTGACCGCCCGGCGCATCGTCCAGCTCGACGGGAGGATCGACTATCCGGGGCCCGACGCCCGGCTGGCGTGCGTGCTGCACCGTGACGAGCTCACCGCGTACGCGGTGGCGGCCGGCGGCGCCTGGCACTACCTGTTCACCGCCGATGTCGGCCGCTACGCACGACTCGACGATCCGGAGGTCCGCGGGCAGTACCGCTACGGCTTCGGCGCCCGCGTCGACGGAGGCACGCTCGCGGTGGAGCGCTTCGCGGTCCGCCGTCGCTGACGCCGATGCGGCCCGGCCATGCGGGGGCGTCGTCCGCCGACCGGCGGTCCGGCGCACCTCCCGGGCGCGGGTGCCGTCCCTTCGGCGGCCTTCAGCTGAGCTGTTCGGCCAGTCCGACGATGATGCCCTCGGGGCCGCGGACGTAGCAGAGCAGGTAGCTGTCCTCGAACTGCGCCACCTCGCCGACGAGTTCGGCGCCGTGGGAGCGCAGGCGGGCGATGACGGCCTCGATGTCGTCGACGGCGAACATGATGCGGCGGATGCCCAGCGTGTTCGCCGGTGCGTCCTTCGGCTCGGCGCTGATCGCCTTCGGCGTGTGGAACTTCGCCAGCTCGATCCGGCCGTGGCCGTCCGGGGTCCGCAGCATGGCGAAGTCCTGCCGGACGTCGTCGATCCCGATGACGCGCTCCACCCAACGTCCCTCGATCGGCCCCTTGCCCTCCAGCACCATGCCGAGTTCGACGAAGAACGCGATGACAGCGTCGAGATCGTCGACCACGATGAGGACGTTGTCCATCCGCTGGATCGTCATGCTGGGTCTCCTTCGGTGTAATACGGCCACGGTGGCCCGCATCCGTTCCCGAGACGGAGCTGCCAGGCCGTTCTCGACATCCTCGGCGGCAGCTGCCTCAAGAACCCCTTGACGTGGCAATGCCCGTCACGCGCCGGTCCTACCGTTCAGGCAGTTGCAGACCCGGCAGGCCGGGCGGCCGTACCTAGGTCAGAGCGGCCTGCGCCAGGGCCATGCACGCGCTGGCGACCAGCACCGTCAGGACGATCTTCCTGAAGCGCCGCGGGTCCGTCCGCGCGAAGATCCGGTCGCCCAGCCACCAGCCCACGGCCATGCCGGGGAGGCCGGCGGCGGTCAGGAGCAGGTTGTCCGCGGTCAGCCGGCCGACGGCGAGGAAACCCAGGACGGCCAGCGCGTCTCCCGCGCAGAACGTCGCCTGGAGCGTCGCGCGGAACTCACGGGGTTGCAGCTCCATCGCCTGGAACGCCGCGACCACCGGAGGGCCGTTCATGCCGGTCGAGGTCAGCAGCGCCCCGCTGACGAAGCCCGCGGCCGCCGCGGAGCCGGCTCCGCGGCTGAGGGTCGCCCCGCGTGCGAGGAGGAGGGCGAACGCCAGGACGACGCAGGCGATGAGGACCGACAGGGAGCGTGCGCTCAGCGCGGTGATCGCGAGCAGGCCGAACGGCATGCCCACGAGCCCCGCCCCGGTCACCAGCAACGCGGTCCGTCCCTGGACGTGACGCCTCTGGTGGACGGTGATGGCGAGCGCGAGCAGACCTCCGAGGGCCGTCACCACCGTGACGGCGGTCTGGGGTCCCGCCAGGAGTGTCAGGAGCGGTACGGCGACGAGGGCGAAGCCGAAGCCGCTCAGCGCCTGGGCGAAGGCCGCCAGTGCTGCGATCACCACCACTCCGGTGACGAGTGCTGTCATCACACGCGCTTCCTTCTGTCCGTTCCATCGGCTCCGGTCGTGTCCCCGGGCCTCGCGTTCCGCCGCGCCGCGGGGCATTGAAGCACATGGCGTTCCGGCTCCTGTCAGTGGTGGTCGGTGGTCAGCGCGTTCGCCTCGTCGAGTGCCGCGCCGAAGCCTGCCATGAGGGCGCCGTGCTCCATCGTGAGGACGAGCTGGTCGGCTCCGTTCTCGAGCGCGAACGCCTTCTCCGCGGTGGACCAGGCAGGCAGCACCCAGGGCTTGCCGGCGGCGCGGGCCGCGTCCGCCACGATCCTGAGGTCGGCGAAGTCGTCCTCGGAGCGGGTGTAGGCGCCCCGCCCGCGGCGCATGGAGAGGTCGCTGGGACCGAGGAAGACACCGTCGACCGTCGGGAGCGCGAGGATGTCGCCGATCTGGTCGATGGCGCCGGCGTCCTCGATCATCGGGTACACGCGGGTTTCGCGGTCCTGCCGCGCGATCCAGTCGTCGTCGTGGCCGCCGTACCGCGCGGTCCTGCCGCCGGCGAAGCTCCTTTCCCCCAGCGGGGGGAACTTCCCGAACGCGCAGACGGCGGCCGCGTGCGCGGCGTTCTCGATGTGGGGCACGACGACGGCGGTGGCGCCGAAGTCGAGAGCCTGCTGGATCGGCCCCCTCTCCGGCCCCAGCACCTTCGCCAGGACCTCGAGGTTCAGCCCCCGGAGGAAGGGGGTGAAACGTTCCAGGTCGGCGAGGTCGAACGCGCCGTGTTCGATGTCGAGGACCACGGCGCCGTAGCCGAGGCCGGCGACGATCTCGGCCGCGGCGAAACCGGGACCGGACAGCCATGCGGCGTACCTTCGGTCCTGCTCATGCGTCATGGAGTCTCCTTCGGGGTCTGTGGTATACGCTGTGTATACAATGGATGAGGGGGTGGCATGGACCAGTCACTCGACACCGGTCGGGCGATGACCGCAGGCGAGCGTGCCTACCAGTGGACGCGGGAGGCGATCCTCAGCGGGCGGATCCCCGAGGGGGCGTTCCTCGAGGAGAAGCTCGTCTGTGACGAGGCCGGGGTGTCACGGACCCCCGTACGCGAGGCGTTCCACCGTCTGGCCGCGGAGAAGTTCATCGACCTGCTGCCCCGGCGGGGCGCCCAGGTGCGGCGCGTGACGGCAGGAGAGTTGTTCGAGACCTATGAGATGCGGCTGCTGCTCGAGCTCCACGGCTTCAAGATCCTGTGCGACAAGAGCATCGACATACCGGCCGGACTGTCCGGGCATCTGGACCGGATGGAGGACCCCGAGCGCGTGGCGCGGGTCCGCGCCGGTGACCGGGACGCCATCGCCGAACACGCGAAGATGGACTTCTTCTTCCACTACTCCTTCGTGAGGGCGACCGGCAACAGCATCCTGATCGACCTCTACACGAGCCTTCAGCCGCGGCACCAGCGGATCGCGGTCAGCGCCGTGTCCCTGCGCCCCAAGCGCCTCGAAGTCATCGCCCCGGAGCACCGCACCCTGCTGAAAGCGCTGACCGACCACGACTTCGACACCGCCGAGCGGACCCTGCGGCATCACCTGCGCCCCGACGAGACGGTCGTCTCCCACCTGAGGTGACCGACGGATCATCGGCCCCCTCACCTCGCCGTCTCCCGCCAGAGCCGGCGGCGTTCGGCCTGCTCGACGGGGTCGGGCACCGGCGCCGCCGCGATCAGCCGCCTGGTGTACTCCGTCCGCGGGTCGCGCAGCACGTCACGGGCGGGGCCGCTCTCCACCAGCCGCCCGTGCTGCAGTACGGCGACATCGTGGGAGAGCAGCTCGACGACGCCGAGGTCGTGGCTGATGAACAGGCAGGAGAAGCCGAGCCTGTCCTGCAGTTCCTGGAACAGCCGCAGAACGGTGGCCTGAACCGAGACGTCGAGCGCCGACGTCGGCTCGTCGGCGATGAGCAGCTCCGGATCGAGCGCCAGCGCGCGGGCGATGCCGACGCGCTGCCGCTGGCCGCCGGACAGCTCATGAGGGAACCTGTCGGCCCAGCTCGTGGGCAGTTCCACCTGGTCGAGGAGGTTCAGCACACGCTCGTGGACGGCCCGGCGATCCGCGTAGCGGTTCACGATCATGGGTGCCGCGATCGAGTCTCCGATCGACAACCGCGGGTTCAGCGACGACCCCGGATCCTGGAAGACCATCGAGTACTTCCTGCGCAAACCGCGCAGTTCCTTCGGCCTGAGGCTCGTCACGTCCTGCCCGCAGATCTCGATGGTGCCGGCCGACGCCCGCACCAGGCCGACCATCGCCCGGCCGATCGTGGACTTGCCCGAACCGGACTCGCCCACGAGGCCGAGGACCCTGCCCTTCCCGATGGTGAAACTGACTCCGTGCACGGCCTTGAAGCCCTTGCGACCCAGCCTCCCCGGGTACTCGACCTCCAGATCGGCGACCCGGAGGGTGGCGCCCCCGCCTGCGCCGGTCGTGGCCGCGTCCGGTTCCGCGTGCCCTCCGGGCTCCTGCCGCGGCACCGCGGCGAGCAGCTTCCTGGTGTACTCGTGCCGCGGTTCGGAGAAGAGCCGGGCGACCGGCGCCTCCTCGACGACCTCCCCCTGCCTCATGACCACCACCCGGTCGGCGAGATCGGCGACCACCCCCATGTCGTGGGTGATGATGACGACCGCCGAGCCGAGGTCCTCCCGCAGGCGGCGGAGCAGCTCGAGGATCTCCGCCTGGACCGTGACGTCGAGGGCCGTGGTCGGCTCGTCGGCGATGATCACCTCCGGCGAACCGGAGATGGCCATGGCGATCATGGCCCGCTGGCGCTGCCCGCCGGAGAGCTGGTGCGGGTAGCTGTGGATCCGGCGCTCCGGCTCCGGGATCCCGACCTTCTTCAGCAGTTCCAGCGTCCGCGCACGGGCCTCGGCCGCCGGTACGGGCTCGTGGCACTGGATCGCCTCGATGATCTGCTCCCCGATGGTGTAGACGGGGTTGAGCGCCGTCATCGGCTCCTGGAAGATCATGGCGATCCTCCTGCCCCGGATGGCGCGGAGAGCCTCTTCGCCGAGGCCGAGCATCTCGGTGCCGCCGAAACGGATGCTGTCGTGGCGCCGCGCGTTCGGCGCCAGCAGCCCGAGTACGGACATCGAGCTCACGGACTTGCCCGAGCCGGACTCCCCGACCAGCGCCACCACCTCGCCCTTGGCGACCGAGAAGCTGACGTCCTTCACGGCCGGTGTCCACTCGCCGGCGATCTGGAAGTCCACGGAGAGCCGCTCGACCGAGAGGATCGGGTCGGAGGGAATCGTGCCGGTTGTCATGGCCTCTCCTCAGGTGCTCGTGCGGGAAGGACGGCGGGCTACTTCGCCGAGGTGTTCCGGTCGTACTCCCGGAGGTACGCCGAGCAGAAGCCGATCACGCGCTCGATCCAGATCTCGCCGATCTTCGCGCTGCCCAGGCTCACGTCGCCGGTGCACCCCGTCGAGCTGACCTCGGAGAAGTCCCAGAAGACGGTCCCGCGGACGTCGTAGCCGGGAATCGCCGCTTCCGTGTAGCTCGTCGGGTTCCAGCCGCTGGAGGACTCCAGGCCCCCGGCTACGGCGAGGTCGCCCTGCACCTGGTCCGGGAACATCGCGAGCATCGCGGAGTGCTCGGGCTCCGCCCCGTGGCCGTACGCCCTGCCCGGGTCGTCGTACACGTCGCGCATGAGCGCGTAACCCAGCTGCCACGGATACAGGTGCCCGATCAGGACCCCGAAGTCGCGCCGTGCGTCAAGGCCGGCGCCCGTGACCGGCCCGACGTTCCCGCCGTTGTTGTCGATGATGACGATGCGCCTGAAGCCGGACCGGACCAGAGCCTCGATGATCTCGTAGGTGACGTTGCGCAACGTGGCCTGGCTCAGCGAGAGGTTGCCGTTGTAGCCGCGGAACGTCCCGGAGTGTCCGTAGTTGAGGGCCGGAGCGACGTAGCAGCCGTTCTCCTTCGCCAGCTTGTCCGCGACCCACTCGGCCACGATGGAGTCCTCATGGATCGGCAGGTGCGGCCCGTGCTGTTCGACGGCTCCGATGGGCAGGAGGATGATCGGATCCTGCTCCGCCAACTCCTTGACCTGGGTCCAGGAGAGCTCGCCGAGCCTGTGCGTGGCGGGAAGGGCCATGGTGATGAGGTTTCCTTTCTGGATCGCCGTCGTCGCCGCGGGAGAACGGTGGTCAGGTGCGGTGCCGCGGGTCGAGCAGGTCGCGCATGCCGTCCCCGAACACGTTGAGCGCGAGGACGACGAGAATGATGAGCACGGACGGGTAGATCAGGAGCGTCGGCTGCACCTCGAGGAAGTCACGTCCCGCGCCGACCATCGTGCCCAGGGACGGAAGCGGCGGCTGCGCCCCGAGACCGAGGAAGCTCAGGCCCGCCTCCATCTGGATGGCGAAGCTCACCGAGAGGCTGAGCTGGACGATGATCGGCGCGGCCACGTTCGGCAGGATCGTCTTGACGAGGATGTCGGCCGGCTTCGTGCCCATGATCTCCGAGGCCTCGACGTACTCCATGCTCCTGATCGAGAGCACCTGGCTGTAGACGATCCGGGTGAACCTCGGAATGTAGAGCACGCCGATGACGAGGACGACGTTGACCAGCGCCGGGCCCAAGATCGCCACCACCGCGATCGCCAGCACGATCGGGGGGAAGCTGAGCAGCACATCGATGCCGCGCATGATGATCGTCGACACCCAGCGGCCGACGTAACCGGCCACCAGGCCCAGCGCGACCCCGATGACTCCCGCGACCGCAACCGCCGACAGGGCCACCGCGAGGGAGGTACGGAGCCCGATCAGCAGGCGGGAGAGGACGTCGCGGCCGAAGTCGTCGATGCCCAGCGGCCCGCCGGAGGTCAGCGGTCTGCCGACGATGTCGCGGTAGTCGTAGGGGGCGATGAGCGGCGCGAACATCGCGACGATGGCGACCAGCAGGAGGAAGGCGCCCGCGATGGACGTTCTGCGGTTCGCCACCATCCGCTTGAGAAAGGATTTCCTGCCGGCGCCTTTGACCAGTGGTGTGCCAGGCAGGGCCTGCGCCAGCGACTCCGGAGCAGTTGCCATGATCAGTTGTCCTCCGCCCGAGGATCGAGGGCCCTGACCACCAGGTCTCCGACGAGGTTGACCAGGATGACGATGGTCGCCGCGGCGAGAACGACGGCCTGGATGACGGGGTAGTCGCGCTGCCCCACGGCGTTCATGAGCAGGGAGCTCATTCCCGGCCACCCGAAGATGGTCTCGACCAGGACCGTGCTTCCGATGAGCGTCGTCAGCTCGACGGTCGTCATGGAGACCACGGGAAGCATGGCGGTCCGCAGGGCGTGACGTTTGATGACGCGCTTCTCGACGAGCCCTTTGGCCCGCGCCGTACGGACGTAGTCCGCGTTGAGCGTCTCGAGCATCGCCGCTCTGGTCATCCGGGTGATCACGGCGCATGAGGCCGCCGCCAGCGTGACCACCGGGAGGACGAGGATCTGCAAGTGCGCGACGGGGTCGTCCAGCGGCGAGGCGAACCGGCGCGGCGGCAGGATCGGGATGAGGACCGCGAACACCAGCAGGAGCAGGGTTCCGACGACGAAGACGGGAAGGGAGATCCCGAAGATCGACCCTGCGACCAGTACGTGGTCCGACGGCTTGTCGGCCCGGGTGGCGGCGACACGGCCGAGCGCGATACCGGCCACCAGAGAGACCGCCAGGGCGAGCAGGACCAGCTCCAGGGAGTTGCCGAGCCGGGAGGGGAGGTCCTGCATCACCGCACGGCCGCTGATGAGGGAGGTGCCGAGGTCTCCCTGGAGGAGCCGCACCCAGAATCCGAAGAACTGTCCCAGGAAGGGCTCGTCGAGGTGCATCGCGGCCCGGGTCAGGGCCACCTGCTCCTCCGTGGCGGCCTCTCCCAGGGCGGCCCTGGCGGGATCGCCGGGGATGAGCCGGGCGAGGAAGAAGACGATGCTTCCGACGAGGAGCAACTGGACGATCGCCTGGGTGAATCGTCTGACGAGGAAACGCCTCACGCTGTCTTCTCCATCCAGGTGCGGCGAAGAGCCGTGGCGGTCCACGCGCCCTTCGGCGGATGCTCGTATCCCCTGACGTAGCGGTAGTGAGCCTCGCCCTGCTCGCGGCGGACGGTGTAGGTCATCGGGACCAGCTCCAGCGCCCGTTTCTCGGCCTCGAGGTAGATCTCGTTCCGCAGAGCCGGGTCGGTCGTCCTTCTTCCCTGATCGAGCAGGTCATCGATCCTGTCGTCCTGGAAGTCGAGGTTCTTCGCGAAGGTGCCGGTGCCGCCGATGAAGTCACGCAGCGACGCGGGATCGCCGAACTTCGGCGCCGTCCCCCAGGAGTGGACGGGGAACGTCTTGGCGGCCACGCTGGCCCGGAACGTCAGCCACTCCTGCTGGGTGAGGTTCACGTTCATACCGGCCGCGCGCAGGCCCGGCAGCATCGCCTGGGCCGGCCGGGCGATGACCGAGTACGAACTGGTGGTGACCACCGGCAGCGTCAGCCCTTCCTGACCCGCCTGCTTGAGCAGGTACTTCGCCTGCTCGGGGTCGTACGGCGTGGAGTCGTCGAGCTGGCGTGCGTAGGGGGCGAAGATCTCGGGCATGAGAGCCCCGTCCATGGGCCGCCCGTTTCCGAGCAGCGCGGTGTCGAGGACCGAAGGCCTGTTGATCGACATGGCGACCGCCCTGCGGACGCGCACGTCGTCGAACGGCCGCCGGCTGGTGACGAACCCGACGAAGCCGAAACCGAAGGTCTTGTCGGAGGCGAACCGCAGCCGCGGGTTGCCGGTGATGACCCCGACATGCGTCGCCGGGACATAGTCGATCATGTCGACGGTGGCGGTGCGGAGTGCCGTGACGCGCGCGTAGTCATCGCTCATCGGCTGGAACACGATCCCGTTGAGGTACGGCAGTTCGGGCTCGAAGTAGTCGTCGAACCGGACGAAGGTGGTGCTGACGCCGGGGATGCGCTCGACGAACCGGAACGGGCCGGTGCCCATCACCTGCGTCTTGGTGTTCGCGCCCGACTCGATCCACTTCCTGGACACGATGTTGGAGGTCGGCGCCGCGAGGGCGAACGGGAAGGCCACGTCGGGCTGCTTGAAGGTGAAGACCACGGTGGTGGCGTCGACGGCCTCGATGGAGGCGACCTGGTCGAGGAGCGGCCCCGACGTCGCCGCGGTGTTCTCGTCCATCATGCGGCGGAACGAGAAGACCACGTCATCGGTCGTCAGGGCGGACCCGTCGTGGAATTGCACGTCCGGACGGAGCCTGACCTTGTACGTCCGCTCGTCGGTCCAGCCGAACTCGGTCGCGAGATCGGCGACGATCTCGCCGGAGCCGTCGTACTGGACCAGGCCGTTGTAGGCGAGTTGCCGAAGATAGTCCGACGCGCTGCCCGTGGAGACGTGGGGGTCCAGGTTGGCCGGATCGGTGGACAGGCCGAAGTGAAGAGCTCCGCCGCGGTTCGGACCGCCGGGGCGGGGCCGGACGGCCTCCATGGACTCCGGCAGGGTCACCGGGTTGCCGCAGGCCGCCAGAGTCGTGGTCCCCAACGCGACGGCGCCTCCCGCGAGGAAGCTTCGCCTGCTCATCATCGCCATGACATCTCCAGGTCGCCGGGCCTGACACTGAGCCGTCTTGGTAGGAATCCAGCACGTATGGCGCATGTATACACGGCGTTCACATGAGGGGTCAACGGCTATCCGAAAACCAGTCCGCACGTCGGCCCGTAACCCGGCGGGTCGTCGTCCGGTGGGCCGGGTCGCCCGTGCGGGGGAGCCGGGTCGGGGGCGCCCGGCCGTGATGGTTCGACCGGTCAGTTGAGATATTCAAGATCGACATATTGAAAATTCACATCGAAGCCCGGTATAACTTGATTTATGACAGATCGGGCGATGGACTGGCAGGAACTCACCAACCTGACCCGGGGCCGGCCGTTCGTCGTCGAGCGGGTGCGGCTGGCGGAAAGCGGCGTCGCGATCGAGGGGGAGTTCGAGCTGCCGCAACTGGCTCAGCTCGACGTCGAGGACCAGATCTTCGTCATGGCGTTCGTGCGGTGCCACGGCTCCATCAAGCAGATGGAACGGATCTTCGGGGTGAGCTACCCGACGATCAAGTCGCGACTGAACCGGATCACGCAGATGCTCGACTTCGTCGAGACCGATCCGGCGCCGCCGCGGGCCGACATCATCGATCGGTTGCGCCGCGGCGAGATCACCGCGCAGCAGGCCTTGTCCGAACTGGAGGGCCGGACGTGATGCCGCAGTCGGTGACCGTACGTGTCGAGCGCCCGGAGGGTCGTCCCATCCGGATCTGGGTCCCGGTGCTCCCCGTGGTGCTCGTGCTCTCACCGGTCGTGGCCCTGGCCGTCCTGGGGGCGGCCGTGGCCTGTCTCGTGTACCGCGTCAGCGTGGTGCGGGCACTGGGCGCCGGCTGGCGCGTCGTCTCCGCGTTGCCCGGCACCCGGGTCGACATCGAGCAGGACCGTACGGCTGTGCTCGTAGCCATCCGATAGCAGAGGTTCCGATGAACGAACAGCGCAAGGACATCCTCGACATGCTGGCCGAGGGCAAGATCACCGCAGCGGAGGCGGAGCGGCTCATCGCCGCGCTCGAACGGGACCAGTCGCCGGCGGCGTCGAGTCTCGATGCCCGGCCGAAGGGCAAGGCGAAGTATTTGCGGCTCATGGTGCACACCCTCGAGGGCGGCGAGCCGGGGCGGGTCGACGTGCGGGTGCCGCTGCAACTGTTGCGGGCCGGCGTACAACTGGCGGCCCTGATCCCGCCGCAGGCACTCGACCGGGCCAACGCCGAGCTGAACAAGTCGGGTGTGCCGTTCGACCTGACCCGGCTCAAGCCCGAACACCTCGAAGCGCTCGTCGAGCACCTCGACGAGATGACCGTGGAGGTCGACCAGCCCGATACCACAGTGCGGGTCTTCTGCGAGTAGCCACCGTCCGTGCAACGAACCTCAGGCCGTGCGGAACAGCAGGGCACGGTCGAACTGCCAACCTGACCTTCAGCCGCTCATTTCGCGCGGCGCGAATGAGGAAAATCATGAGTGAATCCCTCCATACCGTCACGACAATGCCGACGGCGCGTCAGCCCGGCTGTCCCTTCGACCCGCCGGCAGGGCTGATCGACGCCCGCGAGCACGGCCCGATCAGCCGCTTCCCCTTCCCCGACGGGCACCAGGGCTGGCTGGTCACCGGTT
>NZ_SMKO01000003.1 GCF_004348685.1 Nonomuraea deserti
CCGCCGCCCCCGCCACAGGCGCCGCCGGCCCCGCCCTACGCCGCGTCCTCCGCCGGCCCCTATGCCGCGCACTCCGCCGGGCCCGCCTACCACGCGCCCTCCCCGGGGCCCGCGGACCGGGCCACCGCCGAGGTCGAGCACTCCAAGGTGAGGTTCGCCGACGTGGCGGGCATGGAGGCGGTGAAGGAGGCGCTGCGCGTCAAGCTGCTGCTCCCGCTCCAGCAGCCGGAGATGTTCGCCGCGTTCGGCAAGCGCGCAGGTGGCGGCGTGCTGCTCTACGGCCCTCCCGGCGCGGGCAAGACCCACCTCGCCAGGGCCGCCGCCGGGGAGCTCGGCGCGTCGTTCGTCAACGTGGGCCTGGCCGACATCCTGGACATGTACATCGGCTCCAGCGAGCGCAACCTGCGGGCCACGTTCGACCTGGCCCGGCGCAACCGGCCGTGCGTGCTCTTCTTCGACGAGGTCGACGCGCTGGCCGCCCGCCGCTCCGACATGCGCCAGGCCCACACCCGGCAGCTGGTCAACCAGTTCCTGGCCGAGCTCGACGGCGTGGACGAGCACGCCAACGAGGGCGTCCTCGTGCTGGCGGCCACCAACGCCCCCTGGTACGTGGACCCGGCCTTCCGCCGGCCAGGCCGCTTCGACCAGCCCGTGCTCGTCCCGCCGCCGGACGCCGCCGCCCGCGCGGCCATCCTGCGCATCCTGTGCCGTGACAAGCCCCTGGCGGAGATGGACTACGACGCGGTCGCCCGGGTCACCGACCACTTCGTCGGCGCCGACCTCAAGGGCCTGGTGGACCGGGCGGTGGAGGCCAAGCTCCAGCAGTCGATCAGCGCCGGCCGCCCCATCCCGCTGTCGACGCCCGACCTGCTGGCCGCCGCGCAGACCGTCCGTCCCACGGCGGTGCACGAGTGGATGGCCACGGCGCGCAACTACGTGATGCACGCCAACGACTCGGGCGCGTGGGACGAGCTGCTGCCCTGGGTCAAAGGCAAACGGTGACGTCCACGGCCGACCCGCTCGAGCGGGCCCGGACGCTGCTGCAGCTGCGCAGGCCCGCCGACGCCGAGCGCGAGCTGCGCGGCGTGCTCGCCCGGCAACCGCAGTACGCCACCGCGCACGCCTTCCTGGCCCTCGCCCTGGTCCAGCAGGGCAACGCGGCCGAGGCGGTCGAGGAGTCGGACGAGGCGGTACGGCTGGCGCCCGACCACTGGTCCACCCACTACGTGGCCGCGCAGGTGCACCACCGGGCCCGCCGCCCTGCCGCCGCGCTGGCGGCCGCCACCACCGCGCTGCGGCTCAATCCCGAGCACCCGCCGATCTGGGAGCAGCTCGCACGTACCCACATGCTGGTCGGCCAGTGGCCTCAGATGGCCGACGCGGCGCAGCGCGGGCTGGCCCTCGACCCGGAGGACTCCGACCTGGCGAGCCTGCTGTCGCTGGCCCGCACCCAGCTCGGGGACGCGGAGCCGGCCAGGGCCGCCGCCGCGCACGCCGTAGGGCTGGATCCGGAGAGCGCCACCGCGCACGTCGCCTACGGCCGCGCGGAGCTGGCCTTCGGCGACCCCAGGCGGGCCGCGGAGGCCTTCCGCGAGGTGCTCCGCCTCGATCCCGGCTACGGCCACGCCCGGGACCTGCTCGTGGCGGCGCTCAAGCAGCGCAACCCCCTGTACCGATGGCTGGCGGCGGTGCGCGGCAGGTTCCGCGGCGGGTGGCGGCTGCTGTTCCTGCTGCCCGCGATCCCGCCGGTCATCCTGGTCTTCTTCGTCGTCGCGCTGCTGCACTGGGCGGCGTGGGTCGCCGAGGCGGTCACCACGCTCCGGCTGGCCCGCGGCAAGGCCACCCAGTTGCTGTTCGACGTCGTCGAGTCCCGCGTGGCCGTGCTCTGCTGCGGCCTGGTGGCCGTGGGCGCGGTGGCGCTGGGCCTCGGGATCTCGCTCGGCAGCGAGCCGCTCGGCACCGCGGGCGTCGGGGCCATGGCCCTGGTCACCCCCGCCCAGGAGGCCGCGCACACCGGTTCGGAGCCCCGCCGCAGGATCCTGTACGGCTGGGCGGTCCTGCTCGCCCTGGCCCTCGTCGTGTCGGTGGTCCTCGCCTCGGTGGGCGTGGCGCTGCTCAGCGTGTACGCCTGCCTGGCCACGGTCTGGGTGGCGGCCGGCGTACGCGGCAGGCCCGAGCTCCTTTGACTAGAGGAGGGTCCCGCCGGACACCTCGAAGGCGGCCAGGGCCTTGCCGATCGCGTCGAGCGTGTCCGGGTGCAGGGTGAGGTCGGCCGCCGCCAGGTTCTCCTCGATGTGGGAGGGGGTGCGGCTGCCCGGGATGGTCACCACGTGCTCGTCCTGGTGCAGCAGCCAGGCCAGGGCCAGCTGGGCGGGCGTGATGCCGAGCCGCGCGGCCATGGCCCTGATCGGGGCGTAGCGGTCGTTGTTGCTCGCCAGGTTGACCGCGTCGAAGCGCGGGGCGTTGTGGCGGAAGTCGCCCTCGCCGAGCGACCGGACCGTGCCCGTCAGGAAGCCGCTGCCGAGGGGGCTCCACGCCACGACGCCCACGCCCAGCTCACGTGCGGTGGCCAGGAGGCCCGGGTCCACGTGCCGCCACATCGACCACTCGTTCTGCACGGCCGACACCGGGTGGACGGCGTGCGCCGCGCGCAGCTGGGCGGCCGTCACGTTGGACAGGCCGACATGCCTGATCAACCCGTCGCGCACCAGGCCGGCCATCGCGCCGACCGTCTCCTCGATCGGCACGCCGGGGTCGGGGTAGTGCGCGTAGTAGAGGTCGATCACGTCCGTGCCGAGGTTGCGCAGGCTGCGCTCGGCGTAGCGGCGCACCAGGCGGGGCTCGGCGTTCACCCGGAGCTCGTTGAAGGCGTAGCCGACCGGGTGCGACCTGCTGGGCTCGCTCTCCGGGATCGCCAGGCCGAACTTGGTCGCGACCACCACCTCGTCGCGGCGGCCCTTGATCGCGCGGCCCACGAGCCGCTCGTTGTGCCCGTCCGCGCCGTAGGCGTCGCTGGTGTCCACGTGGGTGCCGCCCGCGTCCAGCGCCGTCCTGAGCGCCGTCTCGGCACGCTCGTCGTCGATGTCGCCGTACACGCCGGGTGAGAGCACCATGGCGCCGAAGCCGATGGCGGGGACCTGCAGGTTTCCAAGGGTGCGCGTCTTCATGGCAGCGAGCCTGCCGGGCGGGTGGGACGTACGTCCAAGACCCTTTGCTATAACCATTGGCTATGGACGTGCATCTACGGGAGCTGCGCTACTTCGTGGCGGTGGCCGAGGAGCTCAACGTGACGCGCGCCGCCGAGCGGCTGTTCGTCTCCCAGCCCGCCCTGTCCAAGCAGCTCAGGGTGCTGGAGCGGCAGCTCGGGTTCGGGCTGTTCGAGCGGGTGCCCAGCGGGGTGGCGCTGACCAGGCAGGGCGAGGCGCTGCTGCCGGTCGCCCGCGACCTGCTGGGGCGGTGGGCCGCCGGCGTGGAGGAGGCGCGCGCGGCGGCGCCGGCGGGGACGCTGGTGATCGGCATGCAGACGGCCGTGGGCAGGGGGCTGCAGCAGGCGGCCCTGCGCCGCTTCCGCGAGCGGCTGCCGGGCTGGGAGGTTTCGCTGCGGCTGGTCGGATGGGACGACCCCAGCGGCGGCCTGTCCGACGGGAGCTCCGACGTGGCGTTCATCTGGCTGCCGGTGCCGCCGGGGGTGCGGACGCACGTGGTGGCCACGGAAGGGCGTGGCGTGGCCATGCCGGCCGATCATCGGCTCGCCGGGCTGGCGGAGGTGCCGTTCCCGGCCCTGCGCGACGAGCCGTTCATCGCGCTGCCCGCGGTGGCGGGGCCGCTGCGCGACTTCTGGCTCGGGCTGGACGCCCGCGACGACGAGCCGGTCGTCGGGGTCACCGCCAACACGCCCGAGGAGGTGTTCGAGGCCGTGACCAGCGGGCTCGGCGTGGTGCTCGTGGCCGAGGGCAACGCCGAGCTCTACAGCAGGCCGGGGCTGGCCTACCGGCCCGTCACGGGGCTGCCTCCAGGCGAACTCGCCATCGCGTGGCGAGAGGGCGACAGGAGACCACAAGTCGTGGCATTCATCGACGCACTACGACAAGTCGCTACTAAGGTCTGACGCGACAGCGGATCCCGCAGAAGGGCGACCCATGAGCGACTACGCGACCACCTTCGACCTGATCGACGCCGACAAGGACGGGAGGATCTCCGCGGTCGAGCTCGTACGGCTGATGGAGGTGCTCGGCCGGCCGGTGACGCTGGAGGCCGCGCAGGCCGGTGTGCAGCAGCTCGACAAGGACGGCGACGGCCTGATCGACGTGGAGGAGTTCGCCGCCTTCCTCCAGAAGTGACAACAAACAAGCTCTTGCTACACAACTCTTGTCTCCTGGGTCACAATAGGTGTCAGGAGGGACGATGGTCATCAAGAGTGACAGCAGCGAAAGCCGTACCACCGCGGACATCGCGAAAGCGCTCAGGCCGGGGATCGGGCGGGTCTCCGACGAGGTGATCGAGGAGATCCAGACCCGGATCCCCGAATACGCGAGGCCGTCGGACGAGCTCTACATCAAGGTCATCAGGATCGCGGTCGAGCAGGCGGTCGAGGGTTTCCTCGACCGCGTCGAGGACCCGGACGCCCCGTGGGACCCCGAGCCGTTCCGCATGATCGGCAGGGGCGAGGCGGCCGAGGGCCGCAATTTGGAGCCGCTGCAGGCGGCGATGCGGCTCGGCGCCAGGGTGGGCTGGCGGCGGCTGACCGAGCTCGCCGGCCCGTGCGCGCTGTCCCCGCAGAACCTGTACGACCTGGGCGAGGCCATCTTCGTCCACCTCGACCAGCTCGCCGGCGCGGCGGGCGAGGGCTTCGCCGAGGCCAGGGCGCACGCCGCCGGCGAGATCGAGCGCCGCCGCACCCGCCTGCTCGACCTCCTGCTCAGCCGGCCGCCCGCCAGCGCCGAGGCCATCGCCGACCTCGCCAGGGCCGCCGGGTGGCGGCTGCCCAGGACGGTGGCCTGCGTGGCGCTCGACGACGGGCTCGGGCCCTGCCCCGCGCTCGCGTTCCCCTCCGACGTGCTCACCGCCATGGACCGGCCGGAGCCGTGCCTGCTGGCGCCCGACCCCAACGGCCCCGGCCAGGCCAGGATGCTCGACCAGGCCCTCCGCGGCCGCCGGGCCGCCATCGGCCCGGCCGTGCCCCTGACCGCCGCCGCGACGTCGTTGCGGTGGGCCAGGGAGGCGCTCGGCCTGTCGCGCCGCGGCGTCCTGCCCGGCGGGCTGGTGCGGTGCGCCGACCACATGGCCACGCTGGTGGTCTTTAAGGACGAGGAGCTCGTCAGCGCGCTGGCCGAGGTGCGGCTGGCGCCCCTGGCCCACCTGCGGCCCACCCAGCAGGACCGGCTGGCGGAGACGCTGCTCGCCTGGTTGCGGCACGGCAGGGGCGCCGGCGAGGTGGCCGCCCGGCTGCACGTGCACCCGCAGACCGTGCGCTACCGGTTGCGGCAGCTCGAAGAGCTCTACGGCGACCAGCTCACCGACCCCGACATCCGCTTCGAGCTGGAGATCGCCCTCAGGGCCCGGCAGGCCGCCAGGGCCTGACTAGTGGACGGCCCTTCTCGACGGGTACCAGGTGTCGCCGACGGGCTCGCCGGCCATGTTCCAGCTCCACGAGACGGTCGGCGTGATGCGCGCGTAGAGGCCGGGGCCGATCATCCCCGTCCGCTCCACCGGACGCTCGGCCTCGCCGTAGACGCGCACGCCGCGGGCGACGAACGGGTCGAGCGACACCATGTCGTCCACGACCAGGGCCACCTTGAGGTGTCCCGCCTCGAGGTTGCGGAACTTCCTGGTGCGCAGGACGTCCCGGCCCGAGCCGCCGACCCAGAAGCACGTCCCGTCGAACTCGAAGGCGACCGGCACGACGTCCGGCTGATCGTCGCCCGAGAGTGTCGCGAGCCGGGCGAGCGGCTGCGACCGCAGGTAGGCGATCTCCTCGTCGGTGAAAGACATGGGGTCCTCCCTTTCCGTACGCGATTCCTTCTCTCTACACGAACGGCGGCCGGCCGGATCGACGCTTGTAGCATGACCACAAAGGCGTAAAAGAGGGGGATTTCGTGCCGACACCGGTGATTCTGGACTGCGATCCGGGGCACGACGACGTCTTCGCGATCTGGCTCGCCGCGGGGCATCCGGAGATCGACCTGCGCGCCATCACCACCGTCGGCGGCAACGGGCGGCTCGATCACACCACCTACAACGCCAGGGTCGCGGCCCACGTCGCCGGGATCACCGGGGTGCCTATCTCGCCCGGCGCGGCCGGCCCCCTCGTCCGCCGGTTGTCGACGGCCGGCTCCATCCACGGGGAGAACGCGCTCGGCGGGCCAGAACTGCCCGTGCCCTCCGTGGCGGCGGATCCGCGCGGCGCGATCGACCTCATCAGGGACACCATCGACGCGGCGGGCCAGCAGGTGACGATCGTCGCGACCGGCCCGTTGACGAACATCGCGCTGTTCGCCCGCACCTACCCCGAGAGGCTCTCCCGCGTGCGGGAGATCGTCTGGATGGGCGGGTCGACGGGCCGGGGCAACGTGACCCCGTACGCCGAGTTCAACGCCTGGCTCGACCCCGAGGCGGCGGCCATCGTGCTCGGGGCGGGCCCGTCGTTCACCATGATCGGGCTGAACGTCACCCACCAGGCCCTGGTCACCCCCGACGTGCTCGCCCGCGTCAACGCCGTCGGCAACAGGACGGCCGCGTTCGGCGTGGAACTGCTCAACTTCTTCAACTCGACGTACGAGACCGGCCAGGGCATGCCCGACGCCCCGCTGCACGACCCGGTGGCGGTGGCGCTGGTCGCCGCGCCCGGCGTGGTGACCACCGTGCGCACCAGGCTCGACGTCGAGCTGCACGGCACGGAGACGTCGGGCGCGACCAGCGTCGACCTGCTGAACTCGCTGGGACGCCCGCCCAACGCGAGCGTCGGCACCGGGATCGACGTCGAGCGTTTCTGGGGCATGGTCGAGGACGCGATCCGCACACTGTCGTGACACCGCGGCCATCAGGGGTAGCGGGCATGGATGCGACTGACGTACACCTCCGATCTGTGGTGGAAGAACGCCGTCGTCTACTGCCTGGACGTCGAGACGTTCAGGGACGGCAACGGCGACGGCGTGGGCGACTTCCGCGGGCTGACGCAGCGGATCGACTATCTCGCCGGTCTGGGCGTGACCTGCCTCTGGCTCATGCCGTTCTTCCCCACCCCCAACAAGGACGACGGGTACGACATCACCGACTTCTACCGCGTTGACCCGCGACTGGGGACGCTGGGCGACTTCGTGGAGTTCATGCGCACCGCCCACGACCGGGGTCTCCGGGTGATCGCGGACCTGGTCGTCAACCACACCTCTGACCAGCACCCCTGGTTCAAGGAGTCGCGGTCGGGCAAGGACTCGCCCATGCGCGACTGGTACGTCTGGTCCGACACCCCCGAGCCGGACAACCCCGAGCAGATCATCTTCCCCGACAAGGAGGACAGCGTCTGGGAGTACGACGAGGGGTCGGGACAGTACTACCTGCACACCTTCTACCGGCACCAGCCGGACCTCAACATCGCGAACCTCGAGGTGCGGGACGAGATCATGCGCGTGCTCGGCTTCTGGATGGAGCTGGGGCTGGCCGGGTTCAGGGTGGACGCGGTGCCGTACCTCATCGAGAACGTCGACCCGGAGCTGGCGAACCCGCACGACTTCCTGGCGGACCTGCGGGCGTTCATGACCCGCCGCCAGGGCGGGTCGATCCTGCTCGGCGAGGTCAACCTCCCCTACAAGGACCTGATGACCTATTTCGGCGAGGGGCTCGGCGACCAGGTCACCGTCTGCTTCGACTTCGTCGGCATGCAGAAGGCCTGGCTGTCGATGGCCCGCGGCGACGCCCGCCCGCTCGCCGCCGCCCTGCGCGAGCGCCCGAAGCCGCCGAAGGACTGCCAGTGGGCCATGTTCCTGCGCAACCACGACGAGCTCACCCTCGACAAGCTCAGCGACGAGGAGCGCCAGGAGGTCTTCGCGGCGTTCGGCCCGCAGAAGGACATGCAGATCTTCGGCCGCGGGCTGCGGCGGCGGCTGCCGGGCATGCTCGGCGGCGACCTGCGGCGGGTCAAGCTGGCCTACAGCCTGCTGTTCTCCCTGCCGGGCACGCCGGTGATCTTCTACGGCGAGGAGATCGGCATGGGGGAGAACCTCGATCTGGAAGGCCGCATGGCGGTCCGCACGCCGATGCAGTGGGCGCCGGACGGGGGCTTCGGCTCCGCCGAGCCGGAGCGCGCGATGCCGGACGGCCCCTTCGCCCCGGAACGGGTGAACGTGGCCGCGCAGAGGAAGGACCCCGACTCGCTGCTGCGCTGGTTCCAGCTCCTCATCGAGCGTTACCGGGAGTGCCCCGAGCTGGCGTGGGGCGACTGCACCGTGCTCGACACCGGCGAGAACGCGGTCTTCGCGCACCGGTGCGAGGCCGACGGGGCGACGATGGTGATCGCGCACAACCTCGGAGACACGGCGTGCGACGTGGAGCTGACGCTGCCGGGGCTGGAGGGCTCCCGGCTCACCGACCTGCTGGTGGACGACACGCTGGAGGTCTCGGGGGAGGGCGCGGTGCGGGTGGCGCTCGGCCCGCACGGCTGCCGCTGGCTGCGGGCCTCCGCTCCTGGAGTGTCGCCGGAGAACGCCTCGGCCAAGGCCATGTGAGCCGCCGGCGCGGTCGGGGTTCGTCGCCCGGACGATCACAGGTAGGACGGCCCGGTGACGCGGTGCCGGAACGTCCACCACACCCACGCCTGCGCCGCGACGAGCAGCGGCATCAGCGTGAGCACGACCGGCACCAGCACCACGCCCGCGCTGCCCGGCTCCAGCGGGAGCCGCAGCCCCGCCAGCACCCCGACCGTCACCAGCGCCGCCGAGGTCAGCGCGTACGTACGCGCCTCCCCGGCCCCGCCGGACAGCACGGCCGCCCGCGCCCGCAGCTCACCGCGGAGCCGCAGCGACGCGAACGTCATGCCGTGCGTGCCGAACAGCGCGGCCACCACCAGCGCCGGCAGCACCGCGAACGGCCCGGTGATGCCGAGCAGCACGTGCCCGAGCAGCAGGCCCCAGCTCAGCGCCAGCCCCCAGCTGCCGGCCACGATCGCGCCGTCCCAGAACGCCTGCCAGCGCGCCCCCGGCACCCGCCCCCGCAGCCACAGGCCCATGTCGCGGACCACCCACGCCAGCAGCAGCACCACGACCACCGTGTAGTTCCCGCTCAGCAGCTCGCCCTCCAATTCGGGGAAGAGCCCCGCGAGCACACCTGCCGTGGCCACCAGCCACACCTCATTGCCGAGGAAGAACGGCGCGATCGCGGCGATCACCTCGCGCCGTTCCGCCGCGGACCTGCCCAGGTACGGCAGCGCCATGCCGACCCCGATGTCGGCGCCGGCCAGCACGAGGTAGCCCAGCGCGAAGAAGGCCAGGATGAAGATCTCCATGACGGCTCCTCAGAAGGTAGGGGCGGGAACGGGCGCCTCGATCGGGCGGTCGCCGAGCGTCACGGCGGCGGGCCCGCGCCGGGCGTGCCGCGCCAGCAGCCAGTAGTTGACGGCGATCAGCACAGCGAAGACCGTGAGGAAGGCGACCACGGAGAACCGCATCTGCCCCGCCGACACAGGGGACATCGCCTGCGACGTCTTCAGCAGCCCGTACACCGTCCACGGCTGCCGTCCGAACTCGCGGAAGGCCCAGCCGGCGAGCATGGCCAGGAACGGGACGGGGATCATCAGCGTCATCAGCCAGTGCCAGAGCCTGAAGCCGCGCACGACCGGCCGGAAGAGCATCAGCAGGCAGCTCAGCCCCGCGAAGAACATCATCAGCGCGAAGAGGAGCATCATCGTCGTGCCGCTCGCCTGCACCCAGCCCACCGGAGGCAGATAGTCCCCCGGCCCGTGCGCGGCCACCATCTCCGCCTGGGCCGCGGCGAGCCGTTCGGCGTCGCCCGACCACGCCGCCAGCTTGGCCGGCTGCATCGTCTCGAACCCGATCCCGCCGAACGTCGCGGTGAGGAAGACGGCCGGCAGCGCCACGCCCATCCCGATCCGCAGCGACTTGCGGAAGACGTCCTGCTCGGCGGTGCGCCTGCGCAGGTGGTACGCGCTCACCCCGGCCATGAAGAACCCGCCGACGACCATCCCTGCGCTGACGACGTGCCAGAACGCCACCTGCGCCGCCGGGTTGGCCACCATCGCCCCGAAGTCCGCCAGCCGCATCCTGCCGCCCTCCAGCACGTGGCCCACCGGGTTCTGCAGGAAACCGTTCGCCACCATGATCCAGAAAGCCGACGCGTACGCGGTCAGCGTCACGACCCAGATCAGCGCCAGGTGCGCCCACCGGTTCAGCTTGTTCCAGCCGAAGATCCACAACCCCAGGAACGTGGCCTCGACGAAGAACGCCACCAGCGTCTCGATCGCCAGCGCCGAGCCGAACACGTCACCCGCGTACTCCGTCAGCCCGCTCCACGACAGCCCGAGCTGGAACTCCATCACCAGGCCGGTGACGATGCCCATCGCGTAGTTGATGATGTACAGCTGGCCCCAGAACCGCGTCATCCGCAGGTGCACGGGGCTGTCGCCGAAGGTGGCCCGCGTCTGGACGACCGCCAGCAGGGTCGCCAGGCCGAGGGTCAGCGCCACGAAGAGGAAGTGCGCGCCCGCGGTGATCGCGAACTGCAGGCGGGCGAGGTCAACGGTGTCCATGCCGAGAGCCTGCGCGTACGGCCTGGGCGGCGGCGTCATGCTCCGGCGGGCACCTGGCCTACACCCCGGGTCGCATGGGCCCGCAGGACGTACTTCCCGGGGCGTACGTTGCGCCCGTCGGTCCGGGGCGTGCGGGGCGTCCCCGCAGGTCAGGGCGTAAGCCAGCCCGGGGTGATCATGCCGGCTTCGTACGCGATGACGACGAGCTGGGCCCTGTCGCGCACGGACAGCTTGGTCATGATGCGGCTGACGTGCGTCTTCGCCGTGGCGGGGCTGAGCACGAGCTGGGCCGCGATCTCGTCGTTGGACAGGCCGGCCGCCACCAGTGCCATGACCTCGCGCTCGCGATCGGTGAGCGCGTTGAGCTCGGGGCCGGGCTCGGGGCGCTTGACCCGGCCGGCGAACTCGGCGATCAGCCGCCGCGTGATGGACGGCGCGATCAGCGCGTCGCCCCTGGCCACGACCCGGACGGCGTGGATCAGCTCGGCTGGCTCGGTGTCCTTGACGAGGAAGCCGCTCGCGCCGGCCCGCAGCGCGCCGTAGACGTAGTCGTCCAGGTCGAAAGTGGTCAGGATGATCACCTTGACGCCTTCGAGCCGGGGGTCGCCGGCGATCCGGCGGGTGGCCTCCAGGCCGTCGAGCTCGGGCATGCGGATGTCCATGAGGACCACGTCGGGCTGGAGCTCGCGGGCGCCCTGCACGGCCGCCGTGCCGTTGGGCGCCTCGCCCACGACCTCGATGTCGTCCTCGTCGCTGAGTATCGACCGGAATCCGGCGCGCACCAGGGTCTGGTCGTCGGCGAGCAGCACGCGGATCATCACATCCCCTTCGCCGGCAGCCGGGCGTGGACGCGGAAGCCGCCTTCGGGGCGCGGCCCCGCCTCCAGGGTGCCGCCCAGCACGGCGGCGCGCTCGCGCATGCCCGTCAGGCCGAAGCCGCTGCCCCCGTCATAGGCGGCGCCCGGCCCGTCATCCTCCACGCAGATCTCGATATTTCCGGACTTATTGTTGATCTTCAAGTATGCCTCGTTCGTGCCTGAATGGCGGGATACGTTCGTCAGGGCTTCCCTGACGATGCGGGCGGCGGCCAGGTCGACCTCGGTCGGGAGCGCGTCGAGCGGCCCGGACAGCTCGGTGCGTACCTTCAGCCCGGACGCCTCGACCAGCGCGTCCACCCGCGCCAGGCTGTCGGCCGGCGCGGTCGGCGCGTCCTCGTCGACCTGGCGCAGCACGCCCAGGGTGGTGCGCAGCTCGCGCAGCGTCTCCTTGCTGGTGTCCTTGATCGTCCGCAGCGCCGTCTCGGCGTCCTCGGGCCGCTTCCTCAGCCCGTGCAGCGCCGCCGCGGCCTGCACGTTGATCATGGAGATGTTGTGGCCGAGCACGTCGTGCAGCTCTCTGGCGATGCGCAGGCGTTCCTCTCCCGCCCGCCGCCTGGCCTCCTCGTCCTTGCTGTGCAGGGCGTCGAGCGCGTGGCGGCGCGCCTCCATGAGGTAGGCGCGCCGGTTGCGGGTGACGCCGCCGAACGCGATGGCCGCCACCACCCATCCGGTGATCATCAGGAACGCGCCGTCGTCCACGTGCCTGACCCCGCCGGTCTCGCCGAGCCCCATGCCGAGCAGCGCCGCCGCCCCCGCGACGATGGCCGCGGTGAGATGCCCCTTGTCCGCGGCGGTGTAGAGGGTGAACAGCGGCAGCGCGATGAGCGGCCCGTCGACCGTCGCCCACGGGTAGTAGGCGCCCGTCGCCGCGATCACGATGACCAGCGCCGCGACGGGATAACGCTCCCGCAGCAGCAGGCCGGCCGAGGCGATGAGCGGCAGCACGACGTCGGAGGCGTTGAGCCGGCCGGAGCCGCGCAGCACCACGGTGAGGACGACTCCTGCCAGCACCGCGGCGATCATGGCGAGCGACACGAGTGTGCTCTTCGACGGCCTCCGCATGGCTCCCATTCTGTACGTCACCGGCAGAGCCGGGTAATCGCCGCCGCCCTCGTGGGTAGAGCCGGTGAATGAGCACTAAGGACGAGCTCCGGCAGGTCGAAGAGGATCTGGCCCGGCTGCGCGCCGAGAACCAGGACATCCGCGACCAGATCCGCGACATGGGCGCGACCGACCAGGTGGAGATCTCCGCCATGATCAGCCAGGCGGACGAGCAGGTCGAGCTGATCGCCGAGCTCGAACGCCGCCGCGACAGCCTGCGCAGGCGGCTGGAGGAGGGCGAGGCCTGACCGGGCGCCCTCTCCGGGCGCCCGGCCGGTCATCGGAGCGCGGCCCCGACCTCGTGCAGGTGCCGAAGCGCCTGCCCGTACGACGTGATGAGCCCCGTCTGCAGGTAGTCGACGCCGATCTCCGCGCAGTACGCCTGGACGATCGGCTGCGCCCTGCGCAGGTTGGGCGCCGGCATGTTCGGGAACAGATGGTGCTCGATCTGGTAGTTGAGCTGGCCGAGCGCCACGTCGGTGAGCCAGCCGCCCATGACGTTGCGTGAAGTCAGCACCTGCTTGCGCAGGAAGTCAAGTTTGTCCTCCTTGGTCAGCACGGGCATGCCCTTGTGGTTGGGCGCGAACGAGAGGCCCAGATAGATCCCGAACAACCCCTGGTGCACAATCAGGAACACCAGCGCCTTGCCGAGCGGCAGGACGGAGAAGACCAGCCCGAAATAGAACACGAAGTGCACGATGATCAGGCTCAGCTCGGTCGTGCGCCGCTTGGCGCCCGGCTTGAGCAGCGCCTTGACGCTGGCCACGTGCAGGTGCCAGGCCTCCAGGGTGAGCAGCGGGAAAAACCAGTAAGCCTGATATTTCGCGACGAAGCGCGGAATGCCGCGGCTTCTGGCGACCTGGTCCTCCGACCAGACGATCACGGCGGGCGACACGTCCGGATCGTGGTCCTCGTGGTTGGGGTTGGCGTGGTGCCGGTTGTGCTTGCTGGTCCACCACCCCCAGCCGAGCCCGACGCCGAGATTGCCGATCACCAGCCCGGCGACGTCACTCGGCCGCCGCTTCCTGAAGACCTGCCGGTGCCCGAGGTCGTGGGCGAGGAAGCCGAGCTGCGCGAAGACCACGGCCATCGCGGCCGCGACGAGAATCTGCAACCAGGAGTCGCCCACCCAGGCGAACAGCGCCCAGCAGCCGAGATAGATCGCGGCTGCGATGCTCATCCTGACGGCGTAATAAAGGGGACGCCGGTCAAGGAGACCGGCGTTCATGATCCGATGGGCGAGTCGGGCGAAATCGCTGCCCCGAGTGTCAAGCGTGCCAGGACTGACCACAGGTCTCCTTACCTCGCGGTGCAAGTTGCCTAAACCATCGCGCATCCGCCGCCAAACCGGAAGCGTGACGTTGCCGTAGGCTGGCGAGGTGATCTACGCCACCACGCCGCTGACCCCCGCGATACGCGAAGCCGTGGGCCTGACCTGGGGTTTCACCGGTGAGGGCGAGCGACTGCACGGTGGCGAGGAGTCCGCCGCCTACCGCCTCGACGGCCATGTGATCCGGGTCGGCCCCGCCGGGCGCGACGCCGCCGAGCCCGAGTGGTGCCACACGATCGCCAGGCACGCCGCCGCCACGCTGCCGGAGGCGCTCGCCCCCCTTCCCGCCCCCGACGGGACGACGGTCATCACGGTCGAGGGCCGCCCGATCTCCTGCTGGCCCTACATCGACGGGGCCTGGCCCGACGCCGGGGTGGTCGCGCAGCGCGTGGCCGGCGCCCGCCTGCTGGCCCGGCTGCACCGGTCGCTGGCCGGCTGCCGGCCCGGCCCGCGCCCGGTGCCCGCCTTACAGGAGTCCGGCCTGTACGGCGACCCGCCCCACGATGCCGCCGAGCTGGACGACCCGGTGCTCGACCGCTGGCTGGCCGACTTCCACGCCCGGCATCCGCTGCGCCACCCGCTGCACGGCGACTTCTACGCCGGCAACGCGCTCGCCAGGGACGGCACGATCGTGGCCGTCCTCGACTGGGACGAAAGCTTCGTCGGCGCGCCCGAGACCGAGCTGGCGGCGGCCGCGCTCGAATGGGGCGACGACCTGGCGGGGCCGAGCAAGGAGTTCGTCGACGCCTACCACGAGGCGGGCGGCACGGCCTCCCGGCTCGACGAGGAGTCGCTGGCCCAGCTCGTCCGCCACAAACTGCGCAGGGAGTACGCCTACTTCCACAAGGCCGCCCGCTTTGGGGTCGAGCACGACCAGGCCGACCTCGACTACCACCACGCCAGGGTCGAGCTGTTCCACCGCCTGCGCCCCTGACAGCGCTCCGGCAGCGACACACGCGACACGGGAGTGATCCGGCAGCGAACCGGTAGTGATCCGGCAGCGATCTGGCAGTGGTCCGGCAGTGATGTGGCAGGGCGTCCCGGCATCGTCGGCGGCATGACCCACGTACTGATCGTCGGCTCCGGGCCGACCGGACTCACCCTGGCCATCGACCTCGCCCGCCGCGGCGTCGAGCTCCGCATCGTGGAGCGGTCGCAGGAGCCTCCCGCGGGGGTACGCGGCAAGGGCCTCCAGCCGCGCACCCTGGAGGTCTTCGACGACCTCGGCGTGATCGACGAGATCCTGGCCACCGGTGCCGAATACCCGGACCTGCGCGCCTACCGGGGCGACCAGGTGATCTGGGAGGGGCGCATGGACGAGATCCGCGCGCCGTCCGCGGGAGTGCCGTACCCCAACCTGATCATGCAGCCGCAGTGGCGGACGGAGCGCATCCTGCGCGACCGGCTGGCCGAGCTGGGCCACCGGGTCGAGTTCGGCACCGAGGTGACGGACCTCATGCAGGACGCGGACGGCGTGACCGCCACGCTCGGCACCGGGGAGCGCGTGCGCTGCGCCTACCTGGTCGGGGCGGACGGCGGCCGCAGCACCGTGCGCAGGCGGCTCGGCGTCGGCTTCGCCGGGGAGACCTTCGACAGCGAGCGCGCGCTGCTCGCCGACATCAGGACCCGCGACCTGGACCGCGACCACTGGCACGTGTGGGGGTCGATGGCGGACCAGACCATGTACTTCACGATCTGCCCGCTGCCGGGCACCGACGTCTTCCAGCTCGTGGCGCCGCAGCCGGCCGGTGACGACCTGCCGGCGCTGGTCGCCGCGCACGCGCCGCACGTCCGCATCGACGAGATCGTGTGGCGGTCGGAGTACCGCGTCAACGTGCGCATGGCCGAGCGGTTCCGGGCGGGCCGGGTGTTCCTCGCCGGCGACGCCGCCCACGTGCACTCGCCCGCGGGCGGGCAGGGGCTCAACACCGGCGTGCAGGACGCCTACAACCTGGGCTGGAAGCTGGCCGCCGGCTCCGAGGCGCTGCTGGACACGTACGAGGACGAGCGGATGGCCGTGGCGGAGCACGTGCTGGGCCTCAGCACCCGCCTGTACCGGGAGGGCGACGCCCGGCGCGGCGACCACACCAACCAGCTCGACCTGGCCTATCCGGGCAGCCCGCTGTCCGCGGGCCCGCGCGGCGGCGAGCGGCTCGGCACGCTGTTCGAGGAGCAGCGCGGCACCGGCTTCCTCCTGCTGGCCGGCACGGTGGCCGGCACGGAAGCCGGCACGGAAGCCGGCACGGTGGCCGGCACGGTGGCGGGAGCCGTGGGCGGGAACCATCCGGTCAGGGTGCATCCGCCGCTCGACGGGCAGCAGGGGGTCATCCTGGTGCGGCCCGACGGTTACATCGGCTATCACGGCGACGAGAGCGGCCTCAGCGCGTACCTTTCTGGGTTCGGCATCGACGCGCCCCTCCTCAGCGCCTCCCGGTAGGCGTCCGCGCCCAGGGCCGCCGTACACCGCCGCGCCAGGTCGTTGACGTAGGGGTCGGCGGACTCGTCGATCCCGCGCAGCGCCCGCGCGGCGCCCAGCAGTTCGGCCGCCGGCAGCGGGTCGACGTGCCCGGCCACGCCTTCGAGCACGGTCGCTCGTACGGTCCGGTCGGAGCAGCCGGCCATGAGCTCCAGCGCCGCCCGCAGCGGCCCGCCCGGCGCGGGGCTCACCTTGGCCAGCTCCACCCGCATGAGCGCCCTCAACTGCGCGGGCATCTCGAGGTCGAGGTCCAGGGCCGGCGCCAGCAGCCGCGCGGCCTCGCCCGGGTCGCCGCCGCGCCTGGCCAGCTCGGCCCTGGCGTGCATGACCCGGGCCACGATCGTCTGGTCGTCGGAGCGCAGCGCCGCCTCCCAGGCCTGCTCCAGCGCGGCGGTCGCCCCCGCGCGGTCGCCCGCCCGGCACTTGAGCTGGCCGAGCCGCAGCAGGAACGTCATGGGACCCATCGGGCTGTCGAGCCCGGACAGCTCGGCGGCCGGCCTTTCGGGCTCCTCGGCGAGCGCGACGGCGGCGGCGAAGTCACCGCGGTTCTCGGCGACCAGCGACAACCAGTAGAGCGCCGCCCACTGCCCCCACCGGTCGCCCGTACGCCGGAACCCGGCCAGCGCCGGCTCCAGCAGATCCTCGGCCCCCGCCACCGGCCCGTACTCGAACCGTACGATTCCGGCGAGCAGCAGCGCCGCCGACCTGGTCCAGAGGTCGGGATGCGCGTGCAGCCGCGCGAGGTGCCGTTCGGCGAGATCCACCACGTCGGGAGGCGCCTCCACGACATTCCCGAACATCCAGGAGAGCAGCGCGGCCGGATGGTCGGACCCGAGCACCACGCCGGGCGGCTCGGCTCCGGCCAGCATCCGGCAGAGCCCGTGCGCCAGCTCCCGTCCCTCCGGCGGCACGGCGCCGACCCTGCGCAGCACCGCCGCGGCCTGCTCGCGCATCTCGCGCCGCCTGCCGCGCACGTGCCAGGGCCAGAACAGGGGCAGGACCAGCCGGAGCGGGTCGTCGGAGTGCCGCAGCGCCGCGTCGAGGTTGCCCTGCTCGGCGTCCAGGACGGCCAGCCACTCCAGCTGCTCGCCCGTGCGCAGGCGCGGATCCGCGGCCTCGGCCAGCTCGGTGTAGTAGCGGGCGTGGGCCAGGCGGTGCCCGGGGAGGTCGGCCGCGGCGTACTGCCTGATGGTAGCCAGCATCGTGTAGCGGTCGCCGGAGACCGTGATGAGCGACTTGTCCACCAGCGAGGAGAGCAGGTCCAGGTCGCCGCCGCAGACGCGGGAGATCGCGTCGTACGTGGCGCCGCCGGAGAAGACCGTCAGCCCGCGCAGCAGGTCGCGCTCGCGTTCGGACAGCAGGTCCCAGCTCCAGTCGATGACCGCGCGCAGCGTGCGGTGCCGCGGCTCCGAGGTGCGCCCGCCGCGCAGGGACAGCCGGTCGCCGAGCTGCTCGACCAGCACGGACATGGGCATCGCCCGCAGGCGCGCGGCAGCCAGCTCGATGGCCAGCGGGATGCCGTCGAGCTCGCGGCAGATCCGGGCCGCGTCCGCCGCCGGCACGGCCAGGTCTGGTCGGGCGGCAGCCGCCCGGTCCGTGAACAGCTCGACGGCGGGCCCTTCCGGCAGCGGCAGTACGGGATGCAGGACCTCGCCGGGAATGTCCAGCGGCTCCCTGCTGGTGGCGAGGATGCGCAGCCCCGGCGCCTCGGACAGCAGCCACCGCGCCACCCTGGCGGCCTCCTCGATGACGTGCTCGCAGTTGTCCAGCACGATGAGCGGCGCGGTGCCGCGCAGCGTGGCCACGAGGTCGGTCGTCCTGAGCACGCCCTCCACCGCCGCGCGCACTCCCGATGCGGCGGCCAGCTCGACCAGCCATACCCCGTCGGGCACGTGCGGGCGGGTCGCCGCCTCCACCGCCAGCCGCGTCTTCCCGGCCCCGCCCGGCCCGGTGAGCGTGACCAGCCTCGCCGTGCCGAGCAGCTCTTCCAGCCGGGCGAGGTCCGCCGACCGCCCGACGAAGCTGGTGAACCGGGCGGGCAGGTTGCTCCTGGGCCCCGGCTCGGCGTCGCGCAGCGCCGCCAGATGCGCCTCCCGCAGCTCCGGGCCGGGGTCGACGCCCAGCTCCGCCGCCAGCTCGGCCCTGATCCGCTCGAAGATCTTCAGCGCCTCGCCGCGCCGCCCGTCGGCGACCAGCGCGCGCATGAGCAGCGCGTGGAACGGCTCCCGCAACGGGTGCGCGGCGACCAGCTCCTCCAGCTCCGCCACCAGCCCGCCCGCGCCGCGTTCGAGGTCGGCGGTGATCCTGGCGGCCAGGGCGGTGAGCCGCAACTCGCGCAGCCGGGCCGCGGGGGCCGCGGCGAACGGAAGCCCGCCCGCGCCCGCCAGCGGCGTGCCCCGCCACAACGCCAGCGCCGCGCCGTGGTCGCCGCCGCGCACCAGGCGCTCGAACGCCCACGCGTCGACCTCGGCGGCCGGCACGTCGAGCAGGTAGCCGGCCGGATGCGACGAGATCATCCCGGGCGCCTCCCTGCGCGCCCTGGACACCAGCGACTGCAGCGCGGCCATCGGATGCGCGGGCGGCTCGTCCGGCCACAGGTCGTCGATCAGCCGATCGGCGGTCACCACCCGCCCGGGGTCGAGCGCCAGGCGAACCAGCAGCGCCCGCACCCGGGCTCCGCCGATCTCGGCCCCCGCCACCCGGAGCGGCCCCAGAATCCCGATCCGCATCCACCCTCCACGATCGCGCGCACTCCACAGTACGCGCGTCTCATGGGCCCAGCCGCTCCCGTAGCAGCTCGACGGACAGGTGCGGCACCGTGGCCTCGCTGAACTCCGGCAGCCCCACGACGAGCTCGTTCTCGGCGATCCGCAACCCTGCCCGCGCCGAATAGCCCCTGCTGCGCCGCGGCCCGATGGTGTAGAACGTGCCGGTGCCGTAGTCGATCCGCACGCTCTCCAGCGATGGCCGCGCGCTGGCCAGGCACGCCCCCATGGGCAGCCCCAGGTCGGTCCACGACGTCCTCGTGTGGGCGTTGCCCGCGACGACGAGTGCGGGCTCGACGTGCGCCTCCAGCACCCGCCGCGCCATAGAGGCGTCCCGCTGCGACCAGTCGCCGGTGAACATCCCCCCGTCGAAGAGCCTGACCCGCAGCCCCGGGATCGCCATGAACGTCGCGAAGTGCCCCGCCGTCACGCGCCCGTCGCCGATCCACCACAGAGGATGGTCGAGCCCTTTCCCGCTTCTGAGAAAGGCGTCGAGCTGCGGTTGCAGGTCGGCCGGCCACTCCAGGGCCAGGTTGGTCAGGCCGAGCGCCCGCATGAGACCGAGGATGATCAGCGGGTTCTCCTTGACGCCGTGCACCTCGCCGAGCAGCAGCAGCCCGGCCTCGTCGATCGACCGCCTGGCCCGGTCGAGCGCAGGGGTCTCGATGGCCAGGTCGTACGCGTGCGTGTCGAACTCGGCCACGGCCTCCAACAGGCCGTCCAGCGTGTCGATGCCCGGCATGCCTCCACATTCCGCGCACCGGTCGATCCGCGCAACAGGCGGCTAGGAGAACACCTTGGCCTTGAGCGAGGGGAATCGCTGGACCAGGCGCAGGAAACTCTTGAATCCCATGCGCGCCACCCGGCTGTCGCCGATGAACTGCTCGGCCGAGCGCAGCGAGTCGCGTACGGCGGCGAAGCCGTACTCGCGCATTCGCGACTCGTAGCGGGCGATGGCCGCGACAGGGTCACCGCCGCCCGCGGGACCTCCCGTGACCGCGTTCGTGCCCCCGTCCGCGAGCCCGTCCGCGAGCCCGTCCGCGAGCCCGTCCGCGAGCCCGTCCGTGGGTGCCCCCGCGCGTGGGCCCGCGAGCCCGTCCGGGACCCTGTCCGTGAGTTGGCCCGCGAGCCCGTCCGTGGGTGCGCCCGGGAGCCTTCCCGTGAGTGCGGTCGTGAGCTCGCCGCAGAGCAGGCGGGCGTCGCGGAGCGCGGTGTTCGCGCCGATGCCGCGCATCGGGGTCATGCTGTGGATGGCGTCGCCGATGAAGGTGATGGTGGAGGCCGGCCACGGGTCGATCGGGATCGAGGTGCGGATCGGCAGCAGGGTGACGGTGCCGGGGTCGGTCATGCCGACCAGCCTGCGCAGGTCGGGGTGCCAGGAGCTGATCAAGCCGGCCACGGTGTCTTTGAGCTGTGAGCCTGACATTCCCGAAATATCTGTCGGGAAGCGGCCGGCGGTCGCGCCGAACGCCCACAGGATGTAGCTGCTGGTGTTGTCCATCAGCGCCCCCTCCTGCTCTGTCGCCCCGATCCCGCCGTACGTCACGGGCTCGCCCAGGTCGTGCGGAGCCGTGAAAAGGCCCATGCCCCTGGGCGGGATGACGGTGTTCGGCCCGTCGGCCAGTCGCGGGGCCAGGCGCTTCCTGGTCGCGTCGGTGAGCGGGAACTTGCCGGCGACCGTGATGATCCCGGTGTCCACCCGCTTGGCGTGCGGCAGGTGCTGCTCGCGGACCCGCGAGTTGCCGCCGTCCGCGGCGACCACGATGTCCGCGTCCTCGCTGGTGCCGTCGGCGAAGAAGAGCCGGATCCGCCCGTTGGGCAGCCTCTCGTACCGCTCGTACGTCTTCCCGAACCGTACGACGTCGTCCAGGCCCGACAGCAGCACCTGCCTGAGCGTGATCCGGCTGACCGAGTGGTGGTCGTCGGCGGGGTCGCCGGCCTTGGGCGTTTCGAGCAGCGCGAGCAGGCCCAGCCGTTCGGTGAGGAAGCCGAAGTCCTGACCGCCCCGCCCGGTCGTGCCGAGGAAGGCCTCCCACAGGTGGGCGGGCAGGCAGTCGTGCAGCGCGCGGGCGCCGTGCGGGTCGATGTGCACGCGGTAGCCCTGCAGCCGGTCTGCCGGGGTGCGGTCCCGTTCGTGAACGGTCACGTCGAGACCGGCTTTGCGCAGCCCCTGGGCCAGGCAGAGGCCGCCGATCCCGCCACCGATGATCGCGATGTGAGGTGTCATGAGAGCGATAATCATCCATATGGGTGATTCTGTCAACCAAACGGTTGGATGATAATCTGCCGACCATGAGACGAGCACCCGAGGAGAAGCAGCGCGACCCCGAGCGCACGAAGGCCCGCATCCTGCAGGCGGCGCTGGAGGAGTTCGCCGCGAAAGGGTTCGCGGGGGCACGGGTCAGCGAGATCGCCGCCAGGGCCGGCGTCAACAAGCAGCTGATCTCGTACTATTTCGGCGGCAAAGAGGGCCTCTACCAGGCGCTGAACGCACGGTGGCAAGAGGAGGAGGGCACCTTCGCCGACTCCTCGTCCGAACTCGCCGAGCTGGTCGCCGGCTACGTCCGGGCCAACTCCTCCCGCCGCGACTACGGCAGGCTGATGCTCTGGCAGGGGCTCACGGACGACGGCTCGCCCGACCCGGCGTTCGTGGCCGACGTCCGCCGCGACCTCGAGCACCTGCGCCGGCGCCAGCAGGAAGGCGAGTTCCCCGCCGACCTCGACCCCGGGGCCGTTCTGGTGGCGCTGTTCTCCATGGCCGCGGCCGGCATCTCCTTCCCCCAGCTCGTCCGCGCCGTCTGGGACGACGACCCGGCCTCGCCGGAGTTCGCCGAGCGTTACGCGCGGGAGATCCAGAAACTGGTCGGCCACCTGCGCACCGTTCCGGCTCCGTAAGATCCGCGCGGCGGGCGAGGGTCCTGGATCGGTGATCTCCGCACCGGCTCGGCGGCCACATCGGGCGGTGCGGATTTCGGGCGGTGCGGGCCTGCGGGGGTGGGGCGTTCCGGGGTGGTGCGGGCCGGTCGGCTGGCGGGTCGCCGAGGCCGAGGTGACGTCACGGGCAGCGGACGACCATTCCCGCATAGGACAGGTTGCCGCCGAAGCCGAACAGCAACATCGGCGCACCGCGGCGGATCTCACCGCGTTCGAGGAGCTTGGACAGCGCCAGCGGTACGCTCGCGGCGGAGGTGTTGCCCGACTCCACCACGTCACAGGCGATGATCGCGTTGACCGCGCCGAGCTTCTTGGCGATGGGCTCGATGATGCGCAGGTTCGCCTGGTGCAACACCACGGCGGCCAGTTCCTCCGGGGTCACGCCGCCGCGTTCGCACGCCTGCCGCGCGATCGCGGGGAGCCGGGTGGTGGCCCAGCGGTAGACGCTCTGGCCGTCCTGGGAGAAGCGGGTCGGCGTGCCCTCGATGCGTACGGACCTGCCCAGCTCCGGCATCGATCCCCACACGACCGGTCCGATCTCCGCCTCGGGGGCCGCGCTGACCACGGCCGCGCCCGCGCCGTCGCCCGTCAGGACGCACGTGGTCCGGTCGGTCCAGTCGGTGACCGCGGTCATCTTCTCCGCGCCCACGACCAGGGCGTTCGTCGCGGCGCCCGCGCGGATCGTGTGGTCGGCCACGGCCAGGGCGTGGGTGAAGCCCGAGCACGAGACGCCGACGTCCATCAGGGCGGGGGAGGGCACGCCGAGTGCGGCGGCGACGCGGGAGGCGACGTTGGGGGCGCGCTCGGTCTGGGTGCAGGTGGCGACGAGTACGAGGTCGATGTCGGACGCGTCGAGACCGCTGCCGGCCAGGGCTTTGGCGGCGGCGTGGGCGGCGAGGTCGGACACGCTCTCGTCGGGCCCGGCGACATGCCTGGTGCGGATCCCTACCCGCTGGGTGATCCACTCGTCGTTGGTGTCCACCATGGTCGCCAAATCCTCATTAGTCAGGACTTGTGCGGGTTGGTAGTGGCCTGTGGCGACGAGTCGTGATCCATTCATGGGGCGGACTATAGCCCCCGTATCCGTACAGAGACGCGAAGGGCTCCCGCCCACCGTTCGCCGCCGTGCCCCCGGCTGCGCCGCCGTGCCCCCGGCTGCGCCGCCGTGCCCCCGGCTGCGCCGCCGTGCCCCCGGCTGCGCCGCCGTGCCCCCGGCTGCGCCGCCGTGCCCCCGGCTGCGCCGCCATGCCCGCTGCGCTGCCCGGGTCCGGCCCCTTGGCGGGGCAGCGGGCATCGCGGGCCGGTGTCGCCTTCGACCGCCGGCCTCGGGCGATGAACCTGCCGGGCTAGTCCGCCGACAACCGGTCGAAGATTGCGAGCGCCGCCGTGCGCACCTCAGCCGGGGTGAGCCCGTCCAGCGTCTTCCTGGCGTCGGAGATGTCGCGGGTCGTGGCGAGCGTGATGGCCACGGACGAGGCGGCGGCGCGGTCGATCGATCCCGTCGGGGCGGCGTCGGCCAGCTGCTGGGCGCTCGCGGCGAGGTCGAGGTTGTCTTTCAACGGATCTCCTCGGGTGAAGGCGGCTCGGGCCATTGCATCATTTGACATCGTGCAGCATCCACCATTCGGTGAATTCCCGGCACCGCCCGTCCGGCACGAACCGGATGACCCAGAGGTTGCTATAGGTCTTATCGGGATATGTCGTGACTCCTTGGATGACGCTCACGTCGTCCGTCACGCACACCGGATGCCACTCGAACGTGGCATCGCCCGGCTTGTCCTGCCGCGCCAGCCATTCCGAGACGATCGCTTCGCGCCCCTGCCAGGGCGAGCTGTACGGCTCGGTGTAGTAGACGGCGTCCTCGGTGAACAGCGCGGAGATGTCGTCGGGATCGTTGGAGTTCCAGGCTCGTACGTATCCCTCGATCCACGGGCGCGGCTGGATCATGTGCTATCCCCTCAACGGATCGTGACCGACGGACATGAGCTCGCGCCGCGACTCGTCGTCCGTCCGGTCACCCATCGTCTCGACGAGGTCGACGACCTGCCGCATCACGTCGAGGTCGGCGCTGGTCAGGTCGCCCTTGCGCTTGCTCAGGACGTGCAGCACGCCCCGGCCCAGCTCGTCGATGCCCAGGTCGGGGTCGGGCGGGAAGCCCTCCTCGTCGGAGGCGTCGGCGAGCAGGTGCGCGCGCAGTTCCTCGGAGTTCATGTTGACCGTCCGGTGGAACTCTTCCCACAACATCTCGGTGTCGAAACCCTCAGTCATGGAGCCCCGCCTACCCGCGAGCCCACGCGTTACGCCCCTGCTCAAGGCCCTGTCGGGCGGCGTCACGCGGCTGGTGGGAGTGCGGTCACGCCACCCCGTCGGCGAGCCTGGCGACGGTGTCGGCGACGCGCCGCTGCCGGGTCTCCGGCTTCTTCGCGCCCTCCACGAGGAGCACGTAACGCCTCTGCCGTGAGTACGACAGGCTCTCGAAGAACGCCTTGGCCTCGGGAGCGCGGCCGAGCGCCTCCGCCAGGTCGGCGGGCACCGACACCTGCCTGGGCGCGGTGTCGAGCTCGATGTCCACCTCGGCCTCGTCGCCGGCGGACAGCCCCGCGCCCTGCCGGTTCTCGGCGCTCAGGGGCAGCATGAACCGCCCGCCCATCGTCGCCACCGTGCTGCGGTAGGAGTGGGAGCCGATGGTGACGGTCACGGCGGGCCGCCGGCCGGCGCCGAGCTTCTCGACGACCTCGGCCGGGACCTCGAAGCCCGTGGCGGTCTTGCCGCCCAGCTCGATCGTGGTGCGGAACCTCATCGCATACCTCCGGGAAAGCCCGCCGCGAAGAGACGGGGGAGCAGGTCAGTGCCTCGAAGAGACGGGGAGCAGGTCAGCGGAAGAACTCCGTCAGCACGGGCGCCAGCGCCGCCGGCTTGACGATGTGGGTCTGGCCGTCGAGCGTGCGGTGCTCGGCGCCGGGCAGCAGGCCGGCCAGCGACCTGGCGGCGTTGCGGATCCACGGCCGGCTCTTGCCGCCGTCCATGACGAGCGTGGGCGTCTTGACCGCGGCCCAGCTCGACTCGGGGTAGGGCTCGCCCTTCTCGTACGGCGCCACGAACGCCACGTCGTACGGCAGCGTGTGCGCCACCGACTTGAGCGTGGACCAGGCCGGCATGAACCGCATCATGGCCACGACCACGCCCGGCAGCCCGACGCCCGCGCGCATGAAGTAGCGCACCGCGTCGGCGCGGCGGTCGGCGGCCACCAGCTCGTCCAGCGTGCGCTCGTAGCCGGCGGGGATGGCGGGGCGGGTGTCGTCGACGATGAACGGCGGTTCGTACAGCGCCAGCTTCTCGACCGGCACCCCCGCGTCGGTGGCGGCCAGCGCGAGGGCGGCCCCTGACGACGTGCCGTACAGCCGCACCGGGCCGCCGGTCTCGGCGGCGAGCGCGGCCAGGTCCTCGATCTCGCGCTCCGTCGTGTACGGCGGGGTGTCGCCGCTCTCGCCGCGCCCGCGCCTGTCGTAGGTGTAGACCGTGAAGTCCCCGGCCAGCGCGGTGGCCAGGCCGGTGTTGATGCTCTGCGCGCGGAAGCTGAGCGCGCCGTCCACGAGGATGACCGCGGGGCCCTGGCCGGCGCGGGTGTAGGCGATGGGGGTGCCGTCGGCCGAACGTACTGTGCTCATGCGTTGAACCTAGGACCGACAAAAAAATTTGTCAAGATAGGTCACGGTCGCATCTCGGTTGGGCGTGGGCGTACTCAGGAGGGCTGCCCCGCGCTCTGTGTGGACGGGATGTGCCGCGAAGGAGGGGACGGCGCGTGCCGCGGCGGGAACGCGCGGTCTGCCAGCCGCGCACCTGGAGCCCGCGGCACGCGCCGCGGACCTGCGTGCACGGGGCCCGCGCAGGACCGGAAGCGCACGAGGGCCCGCGCGGTCAGGAGCGCGCGGGCCCGGTGCTGCCGCGCGGCGTGAGCACGGCCGCCTGATCCTGGTAGGGAGGCACGCTCTCGCCGGAGATGAGGGCCAGCAGGCGCTGGGCGGCGTGCGCGCCGTAGGCGGGGATGTCGCGGGTGAGCGCGGTCAGCGGCGGCCGGACGACCTGGGCCAGCGGCGAGTCGTCCCAGGCCACGATGGACAGGTCGCGCGGCACCTCCACCCGCATCTCCTGCGCCACCGACAGGCCGGCCACGGCCATGATGTCGTTGTCGTAGACGATCGCCGTCGGCCGGTCGGGCGAGCTGAGCAGCCGCCTGGTGGCCCTGGCGCCCTCCTCGCCGGTGTAGTCGGTGTGCACGATGACCTGCTCGGCCACGCCCTCGCAGGCCTGCGCGAACGCCTGGTCGCGCACGGTCGTGTGGACGAGCTCGGGCAGCCCGGCGACCCGCGCGAGGCGGCGGTGGCCGAGCGCACGCAGATAGCCGACGGTCTCGCGGACGGCCTCGCCGTCGTCGGACCAGACGGCCGACAGCGAGCCGGACTCGGAGGGATGGCCGATCACCACGACCGGCATGCCGAGCCGCTCGAGCTCGGCCACGCGCGTGTCGGCATAGTGCAGGTCGACGAGGAACGCGCCGTCGATGCGGCTCTCGCCCCACCAGTGCCGGTAGACCTCGCTCTCCTGCTGGTGGCTGGTGACGACCTGGAGCAGCAGCGCGTAGGAGCGGTCGGCGAGCACGCCCTCGATGCCGGAGATCAGCTCCATGAAGAACGGCTCGACGCCCAGGATGCGGGCGGGCCTGCAGAGCGCGAGCCCGACGCAGTTGGCCCTGGCGCCGTTGAGCGCCCGCGCCGCGCTGTTGGGCCGCCAGCCGATCTCGTCGGCGATGGCGACGATCCTGGCCCGCGTCGCCTCCGACACCCCGGGCTGCCCGTTGAGCGCGTAGGAGACCGCCACCTTGGACACTCCCGCCCGGCTGGCGATGTCGGCGATCGTCGGTCGCTTCACGGACGTCCTCTCCTGAACCGGATAACCCTCTCTACTGTAGGTCACCGGCACCCAGCTGGACCGTTCCCCTCGGGGAGAGCGTTAACCGTTTAAGCCAGAGGAGATCCCGTCCCGCGCGGGTGTCAAAGGATACAGAGGGTCAGGAGACGCCGGGCGGGGAGGTGGAGTCTCTGATCACGAGCTGGCAGGGCATCCTGTGCACCCCGGGCGTGGCCTTGCCGTCGATGGCCGCGAACAGGTGCTGCGCCGCCGTCCGCCCGAGCAGCTCCAGGTTCATGTCGACCGTCGTCAGCGCCGGCCGGGTCTCCGTCGACAGCACCTCCCAGTTGTCGTAGCCCACCACCGCGATGTCGTCGGGCACCCGCCGCCCGCGCTCGCGGGCGGTCTCCACGAAGCCGGCCGCGATCTGGTCGCTGCCGCAGAACACCGCGTCGATCTCCGGCTCGGCCATCAGCAGCATCTCGGCGGCGTGCCGCCCCCACCGCTGCGACCACGCCCCGGACAACGTCCGCCCGGCCTGCTCCAGGCCGGCGTCCGCGAGCGCCAGGCGCAGCCCTTCCTCGCGGTCGCGGGCCGCTTTGTAGTGCGCGGGACCCGTGACGTGCGCGATGCGGCGGCGGCCCAGCGCCAGCAGGTGGTTGACGGCCATCGCCGCCGCCCCCACGTCGTCGGGCACGAACGACACGTCGGCGGGGTCCTCCGACGGGCCGTAGGCGTACACGACGGGGATCGGCAGGTTCCTGCTCACCGAGGGGCGCGGGTCGGTGCTCTCGCCCACCACGATCAGCCCGTCGACCCGGCGTGACAGCAGCGCGCGTACGTGGTGCTGCTCCCTGATCGCGTCGCCGCGCGCGTCGCACAGCAGCACGGCCATCTCGCCGGCCCCGAACGCGTCCTCCGCGCCGAGCAGCACCGGGATGCCGAACCGGCCGACGCTGTCGGAGGTCAGCAGCCCCACCGTGCGGGTCTGCCCGGACAGCAGCCCTCTGGCCAGGGCGTTCGGCTGGAAGGAGAGCTCCGCCGCGGCGGCGAGCACCCGCTCGCGCGTCGCCGCCCGCACATCCTGGCGCCCGTTGAGCGCCTTGGACGCCGTGGCGATCGACACCCCCGCCAGCGAGGCCACATCGTTGATGGTCGCCCGCTTACTCGCCATGTTTCGAAACCCTTTTCGTCACCTCTGAACTGCATAGCACCCTAGCACCCATTGACATGCGGTCATGTTTCTTCTACGTTTCCGAAAACCTTTAAGTCCAGGAGGCCACCATGAGACGAAGGCTGGCCGGGATCTCACTCCTCGGTGTGTTAACGCTCACAGCAGCGGCCTGCGGCAGCGGCGGCGGCTCGCAGCCGGCGGACGGTCCCGTGACGATCACCATGTGGACCCGCGCGGCCACCCAGGCGCAGAGCGAGCGCCTGGTGAAGGCCTACAACAGCAGTCACAAGAACCAGGTCAAGCTCACCGTCATACCGACCGACAACTACCAGCCGCGCATCGCCGCCGCGGCCGGCGCCAAGCAGCTTCCCGACGTCTTCGCGGCCGACGTCATCTTCGTCCCGAACTACACCTCCCAGGGCCTGTTCATGGACGTCACCGACAGGGTCGCGGCCCTGCCGTTCAAGGACAAGCTCGCGCCCTCGCACATGAAGCTCGGCACCCTCGACGGGCGGCAGTACACCCTCCCGCACACGCTCGACCTGTCGGTCTGGTTCTGGAACAAGGACCTCTACACCAAGGCCGGGCTCGACCCGGAGAAGGGGCCCACGACCCTGAAGGAGTTCGCCGAGCACGCCACCACCATCCAGGACAAGCTCGGCAAGGACGGCAAGGTGCACGGCACCTTCTTCGGCGGCAACTGCGGCGGCTGCTACGTGTTCACGTTCTGGCCGTCGGTGTGGGCGGCCGGCGGGCAGGTCATGAATCCGGAGGGCACCACCTCGCTCAACGACCAGCCGGCCATGATTGAGGTCTTCAAGACCTACCGCGAACTGTACGAGAACAAGGTCACGGGCCCGACGACCAAGGAGGAGCAGGGGCCGACCTGGACCGGCTTCTTCCCCAAGGGCGAGATCGGCGTCATGCCGATGCCCTCGACCATGCTCGGCCTGATGCCCGAGGACATGGAGATCGGCGTCACCGCGATCGCCGGGCCCGACGGCGGCGAGTCGACGTTCGTCGGCGGCGACTCCATCGGCGTCTCCGCCACCTCCGAGCACGCGGACGCGGCCTGGGAGTTCCTGTCCTGGACGGTCGCCGACGAGGCGCAGGTCGAGATCATGGCCAAGAACAAGGACGTGGTCGCGCGCATCGACCTGGCCGGAAACAAGTACTCCGCCGAGGACCCGCGCGTGGAGCTGATCAACTCGCTGGTCGCCAAGGGCCAGACGCCGTACGCGCTGCGCTTCGGCCAGACCTTCAACGACCCGCAGGGGCCGTGGTTGCGGCTGGCCCGCGAGGCCGTGTTCGGGGACGCCTCGAAGATCCCCCAGCTCAACGCCGAGATCACGAAGTCGCTGCAACAATGACGTTGACGAGCAGCCGATCCGGCACACGATCCGGGCGGCGGCCGGCCCACTCCGCGCCGCCCGCCCGGTGGCGGAGCAGGAAGGTCCAGGGCTGGTTGTACGCGGCCCCGACCGCCGTCATCGTGGGCGTGTTGTTCCTCGCGCCCCTGGTGCTGGTCGTCTGGATGTCGCTGAACCGCTGGCCGCTGCTCGGCCCGGCCCGGTTCAACGCCCCCGACAACTACCTCAAGATCGCCGACAACGCGCTCTTCGTGGACGCGGTGTTCTTCACGCTCAAGTACACCGCGATCACCACGGTCCTGCTGTCGGCCGTCGCGCTCGGCCTTGCCCTGCTCGTGCAGGAGCGCGGGCCGGGCATCGGCTTCTTCAGGACCGCGTTCTTCCTGCCGGGGGCCGTCGGCTTCGCCGCCGCGGGCCTGCTGTTCTACGGCATGCTGAACAACGACTTCGGCCCCGTCGACCCCATGCTCCAGGCGCTGGGCATCACCAGCGAGCCCGTCAAGTGGATCGGCACGCCCGACATGGCGTTGTTCTCCACGATCGCGCTGGTGCTCTGGCGCTTCGCCGGGTTCAACATGCTCATCCTGCTGACCGGTCTCCAGGCGATCCCGGTCGAGGTCTACGAGGCCGCCAGGAGCGACGGCGCCGGCCGCTGGCAGATCTTCACCAGGATCACGCTGCCGCTGCTGCGCCCGACGCTGGCGCTCATGCTGATCCTCAGCGTCACGGGCTCGCTGCTGGCCTTCGACCAGTTCTTCGTCTTCACCAACGGCGGCCCCGACAACAGCACGGTCTCCATGGTCATGGTCATCTACCGGGCCGCGTTCTTCCGCTTCGACCTCGGCGGCGCGGCGGCGATGTCGGTCGTGCTGCTCGTGGCCCTGGTCGGGCTCAACACGCTGATGATGCGGAGGCTTCGGTGAGCCGGTATCTCACGCTGTCCGCCCTGGCGGTGCTGTTCCTGTTCCCGCTGGTGTGGAGCGGGTACGCGTCAATGGAGGAGCCGTCCAACTACCTGGAGATGGCTCGCTTCGGCGAGGGCGTCGGCACGTACACGACCAACAGCGCGCTGGTGTCGTTCATGACGGTGGCGGGCACGCTGGCCGTCTCGGCGCTCGGCGGCTACGGCTTCGCCCGCTTCGACTTCCCGGGCAAGAACCTGCTGTTCCTGGCCACGCTGGCGATCCTCATGGTGCCGTACGCGACGATCCTGATCCCGCTCTACGTCCTGCTCGGCTACCTCGGCCTGCAGAACTCCCTGGTCGGGCTCTCGCTGGTGTTCGTGATGTTCCAGCTGCCGTTCGCGCTGTTCATGATGCGCAACGCGTTCGAGGCGGTGCCGCGCGAGCTGGAGGAGGCCGCGCTGGTGGACGGCTGCGGCACGTTCAGGGCCTTCTCCAGGATCCTGCTGCACGCCGTGCGGCCCGCGCTGATCACAGTGGGCCTGTTCGCGTTCCTCGCCTCGTGGAACGACTTCTTCGCGCCGCTCATCCTGCTCAACGACGGCGCGTCGTTCACCCTGCCGGTGGCCGTGGTCAGCATGACGTCGCAGACGATGGGCGCGATCGACTACGGCATGCTCCAGTCGGGCGTCATGGTCATGGCCATTCCCTGTCTCATCCTCTTCATCGTGCTGCAGCGCCACTACGTGCGCGGATTCATGTCAGGAGCTCTGCGTGGCTGACCCCGTCGTGCCCTCATCGGGCGTCCTCTCCCCGCTCGGCCTCGACGCGGTACGGCTGTCGCCCGGTTTCTGGGGCGACCGGGTCGCGCTGAACCGCGAGGTCACGATCGCCCACTGCCAGGAATGGGAGGAACGCGAAGGCTGGATCGGCAACTTCCGCGGCGAGCGCCCCCGGAGGGGCCGGGAGTTCAGCGACTCGGAGATCTACAAGCTGCTGGAGGCCATGGCCTGGGCGGACCACCCGGGCCTGCCGGCGCTGGCGGAGACCGTGGCCCAGGCCCAGGAGGGCGACGGCTATCTCAACACCCGCTGGTCCGGCAGCCGCTACACCGACTTCGAGTGGGGTCACGAGCTCTACTGCTACGGCCACCTCATCCAGGCCGGGGTCGCCCGGCTGCGCGTGCACGGCGAGGACCTGCTCACGCAGGTCGCCGTCAGGGCCGCCGACCACGTGTGCCGCCGCTTCATGGAGGGCACGCGGACGTGCGGGCATCCCGTGATCGAGATGGCCCTCGTCGAGCTCTACCGCGCGACCGGGACCGAACGTTACCTGGAGATGGCCCGCCGCTTCGTCGACCGGCGCGGCCTGCCCGCGCTGGCCGACATCCCCTTCGGCCGCGCCTACTACCAGGACGACCTGCCCGTCAGGCAGGCGCAGGTGTTCCGCGGCCATGCGGTCCGCGCGCTCTACCTGGCCTCGGGCGTGGTGGACGTGGCCGTCGAGACCGGCGACGAGGAGCTGCTGAAGGCGGTCGAGGCGCAGTGGGAGCGCACGGTCGCGCGGCGCACCCACCTGACCGGCGGGATGGGGTCGCGGCACGCCGACGAGTCGTTCGGCGAGGACCACGAGCTGCCGCCGGACCGGGCCTACAACGAGACGTGCGCGAGCATCGCCTCCATCATGCTGTCGCACCGGCTGCTGCTGGCCACGGGCGACGCCCGCTACGCCGACCTGGCCGAGCGCACGCTGTACAACATGCTGGCCACGGGGGTCGCCCTGGACGGCCGGTCGTTCTTCTACGCCAACCCGCTGCAGGTGCGGGTGCCCGCGGTGCCGCTGGAGGGCGTCAATCACGCCCCCGAGGGCGGGCTGCGCTCGCCGTGGTTCGACGTGTCCTGCTGCCCGAACAACATCGCCCGCACGATGGCCTCGTTGCCCGCCTACGTCGCGACCTCCTCGGACGACGGGATCCAGATCCACCACCTCACGCCGTCGGAGATCCGGCACGGGCGGCTGGCGGTCAGGGTCGAGACCGGCTACCCGTGGACCGGCTCGGTGCGCGTGCGGGTGCTGGAGGGCGGTCCAGGAGGCATCACGTTGCGCGTGCCCGCCTGGGCCTCGGACGCGACGATCGCGCACGTGCCCGCGTCGTCTCCCGGAGCGCCGCTGCCCGACGGCCCCGTGGTCAGGCCGGCGCCTCCCGGTTACGTCTCCGTGGAGGGGCCGTGGCGGGCCGGCGACGAGATCCGGCTGGAGCTGCCGATGGCGCCCCGGTGGACGTTCCCCGACCGGCGGATCGACGCGCTGCGGGGGAGCGCCGCGGTCGAGCGGGGACCGCTGGTCTACTGCGCGGAGTCGGTGGCCGACGAGCCGCCGCTCGGCGACCTGACCGCGCGGGTCGAGCCGCCCGTGGAGCACGAGGTGGACGGCGTGGTCGAGCTGGAGGTGGCGGCGGCGCTCGGCTCGGGGGGCGAGGGCGGCTGGCCGTACACGCCGGTCGCCGGCGGGCGGGCGGGCGGCCCGGACGTCACGCTGCGGCTCGTGCCCTACCACCGGTGGGGCAACCGCGGCCCCGCGACCATGCGTGTCTGGCTACCGATCTGACCCCTGGAGATGCACATGCGTGAACGGCTGGCCCTTCTGGCGGTGTTAGCGCTCACAGCCTCCCTTGCCGCGGCGCCTTCGCACGCGGCGCAGGACGACCTCGGCATGCCGGTGTTCACCGGCGGCGACCCGGTGCCCGCCGAGCCCGTGAAATACCACCCGCGCACGATGATGAAGGCCATCTACGACAAGGAGAAGGGCGGCGACTCGTACTGGATCGACCGCATGCTCGCCCGGCCGGGCGACGACCCGGCGGGCTCGTGGCTGATGTCGCGCGGGCGGGCGTTGTTCATGAAGGAGCACGACCCCGGCAAGATCGGCTTCGGCGGGTACGTCGCGTACTGGGAGAGCATCGACGACCGCGACGCGTACACGATCTCGCTCGGCGCCGGCCTCACCGAGGAGGTGGCCGAGCGGCTGCAGATGCCCAGCCACTGGACCGGCCGCTACACCGGGGACGGGCTCGCGGTCGGGGTGAAGAAGTTCATCACGCACGAGAACGTCGCCGTCACGACCCTGGAGATCACCAACACGGGGCCGGAGCCGCGTTCCGTGCCCGTCACCGTGACCTCGCCCTACGCGAAGACCGCCGACGGCGACCGGGAGCTGACCGGTGTCGTCGCGGCCAGGAACGAGCTGACCACGATCTTCCCCCGGCTCAGCGGCGACGGGCTGAAGGTCGCCGGCGGTGAGCTGAAGGGCTCGGTGGACGTCGCGCCGGGCAGGACCGTGCGCACCAAGGTGCAGATGGGCTTCGTCACGGAGGAGCTGCCGGGCTCGCGACCGGAGTACGACGACTACCGGGAACGGTCGCCCGAGAAGGCCCTGCGACGCCAGCTACAGGACTACAACGCCTGGTGGGCGGAGAACCTGCCCTACATCGACGTGCCCGACGAGAACATCAAGAAGTTCGTGTACTACCGCTGGTGGCTCATGCGCTTCAACTTCCTCGACGCCGACATCCCGGGCAACGACTTCCAGTTCCCGACGTCGGTCGAGGGAGCGCTGGGTTACAACAACGCGATCGTGCTGACCGTGCCGATGTTCGTGCAGGACCTGAAGTATCTGCGGAACCCGATCTACTCGTACGGGCCGTGGGTGTCGGCGGGCGAAGTATCGCGAAACTCGAAATATACGGATAATCCGGGCGATCCCGAGAACTGGTCGAACAGCTACACCCAGTACATCTCGGCGGCGGCGCTGGAGAGTTACCAGATCCACGGCGGGCAACCCGCGATCCTGCGCAACCTCGCCCGCTACGCGGAGAAGGACGTCTACGGCCAGCTCGCCGCCTACGACTCCAACGACAACGGCGTCATCGAGTACGACTGGGAGGCGATGACCGGCAACGACGCCGACGCGGTGTCGTTCCACTACTACGACCGGGCCAACGAGCGGCTGGAGGGCGCCTACGTCTACGCCAACGCGATGGCGGCGGCGCAGGCGTACGCGTTGTCCGGCGACCCGGCCAGGGCCGCCGAACTGCGCGGTGTGGCCGGCAAGGTGAAGAACGGCATCCTCACCCTGCTCTGGGACGAGGAGAACAACCTGTTCAAGCACCGCGACCTGCAGACGGGCAACCTGATCCCGTGGAAGGAGTCCAACAACTACATCCCGTACGCGACGGGGCTGGTGCCGACCGACGACCCGAAATACCGGGAGGCGCTGCGCTTGTGGGCCGACCCTGCGGAATATCCGATATTTCCGGCGTATACGGCTAATCAGAAGGACAAGGCGGAGGCCGCCGCCGCCGGCAAACCGGGCTCCAACAACTTCTCCCAGATCAACTCCACCAGGAACTTCGCGCTGTTCTCCAAGGCGCTGCGCCAGTACGCCTCGCCGTACATCACCGCCGGCCAGTACAAGCAGCTGCTCTACTGGAACGCCTGGTCGCAGTTCGTCGGCGGCGACACCCGCTATCCCGACGCCAACGAGTTCTGGTCGAACTGGAACCCGCGGACCAAGACCATCGACTACCGGTCCTGGATCCACCACACCATCCTGGGCAGCAGCAACTGGACCATGATCGAGGACGTCATGGGCCTGCGCCCCCGCTCCGACGGCAAGGTCGAGCTCTGGCCGGTGGACATCGGCTGGGACCACTTCACCGTCAATGGCGTCAACTACCGGGGCGACGACCTGACGATCGTCTGGGACAGGCCGGGCGACGGCACGAGGCACTACGCCGGGGTGCCCGAGGGTTACTCGATCCTCGTCGACGGCAGGCGCAAGGTCACGCTCTCCGGCCTGGCGCACGCCGTCTGGGACCCGGAGACGGGCAAGGTCGAGGGCGGGCAGGTGGTGCACGCCGAGAAGGCCAGGTCGCTCAAGGCCCCCGCCGAGGTGGAGCTGACCGGCGACCGCATCGAGGACCTGTTCCAGAAGGCCGGCGTGGACCTGCGCTCCACCCGCCCCAACCTGGTCGAGTCGGTCACCGCCTCCCACGGTGACGCCGTCGGCGCGGCCGACGGGTTCACGATCAACGAGCCGTACTGGAGCAGCGAGGGCTCCGGCAAGGCACAGGACTGGCTGGAGGTGGACCTCGGCTCGGCGCGGCCCGTGGACCGGCTCAAGCTGTACTTCGTCAACGACCGCAGGGAGGCGGGCCACAGCGAACCGGCCTTCTACTCGGTGCGGTACCTCGACGGCGACACGTGGAAGGACGTGCCCCGGCAGGCCAGGCAGCCGGTCTACCCCCGCGCCAACCTCAACGAGGTGAGCTTCCCGCCCGTCACCGCGCGGAAGCTGCGCGTGCTCGTCACCCACCGGCCCGGCCACGCGACGGGCGTGAAGGAGGTCCAGGCGTACGCGACCGGCCGGCGGCCGCCGCAGCCGCGCAACCAGGCGCCGTACGTGCTGGCCGTGCCCGACCCCACGTTCGGCAGGCCCGGTCAGGCCCGCGTCGACGCCGTGGTCAAGGACGACGGGCTGCCCTCGGGCAAGCTCACCACCCAGTGGACCAAGGCAGACGGGCCCGGCGACGCGTTCTTCACCGACCCGACCGGGACGAGCACGGTCATCTCGTTCACCGAGGCGGGCACGTACACGCTGGAACTCACCGCCGACGACGGCGAGCGCAGCACCACCGCGACCGTGACCGTCACCGCCGGCGCCCAGGGCGAGCAGGCGAACGTGGCCCCCTACGCCACGCCCACCGCCTCCTACACCTCGCCGTGGGAGCAGGTCGCCGCGGTCAACGACGGTATCGACCCGCCACGCTCCAACGACGGCGCAAACCCGCGCTGGGGCACCTGGCCGCAGCAGGGCACGCAGTGGGTGCAGCTCGAATGGCCCGCGCCCGTGCGGGTGAACAAGGCCGAGGTGTACTTCTTCGACGACGGGGGCGGCGTGCGCGTCCCGGCCTCGTGGCGGATCCAGCAGTGGGACGGCGACTCGTTCGAGGACGTCCCCGGCACCTACCCGGTGGCGGCCGACGCCTACAACACCGTCTCCTTCGACACCGTCTCGACCTCGAAGCTCCGCGTCCAGCTGGAGTCGGGCGCGGGGTCGGTCGGGTTGCTGGAGTGGAAGGTGTACGCGATCCCGCCCGACTCGGTGCGTCCCGTGCACGTCCCGACCCCGGCCGGCACGCTGCCCGAGCTGCCGCGCACCGTCGAGACCCGCTACGCGGACGGCGCCCGCGGCCAGGCCGCCGTCACCTGGCAGCAGGTGACCCCCGACCAGGTCGAGACCGGCGGCACCAGCTTCACCGTCGCCGGCCTCGCCGAGGGCGTCCGCCAACCCGCCCAGGCCACCGTGTACGTCAGGACGACGTCGGAGGTGACGATCACGTCGATCGCCGAGGAACCGGTCACGACCCGGCCCGGGGTCGCGCCGGCGCTGCCGGAGACCGTCGTCGCGACGTACAACGACGGCTCCAGGGACAGTTCGGTCGCGGTCACCTGGGAGGCGGTCGATCCCGGCGACTACGCCCGGCCCGGCACCTTCACGGTGACGGGCCGGGTCGAGGGCACCACGATTCCCGCCAGGGCTGCGGTCACCGTCGAATGAGCGCCGAGGCCCGCCGCGGCCGGGCCGGTCACCGCGCTCACCTCCGATCCCGCGGACCTCGCCGCCCTGTGCGGCAACCGCGTCACCGTCATCAAGATCTGAGACGGTCCCGCCGTGTCCCCGCCCGGTAGCAACCGCGGCGGGGACGCGGCGGACGGTCAGGACGCGGCGCAGGTGTAGGAGCCCGCCGTGGCCGTGTCGCCGCCGGGGCGGCTCGCCTGGAAGCCGAAGCTGGTGGAGCCGCCGGCGGCCAGGCTGCCGTTGTAGCCCGCGTTCCGCGCCGTGACGGTCTGCCCGCTGACGCTCAGCGTGGCGTTCCACGAGCCGGTGACGGTGTGCCCGCTGGGCAGCGTGAAGGTGACCGTCCAGCCGCTGATGGCGGAGGAGCCGCCGTTGGTGACGGCGACCTGCGTGACGTAGCCGCCGTCCCACTGGCTCTGCACCGTGCCGGTGGTCGTGCAGCCGCCGCCGGGGCCGCCGCCGGACGACGTGGTGAACGTGGTCGTGGCGGAGTTGCCGGACAGGTTGCCCGCGCCGTCGCGGGCGCGCACGTACACCTGGTACTCCGTCGCGGCGCTGAGCCCGGTCAGCGTGATCGCGTTGGTGGCGGTCTGGCCGAGCAGGGTGTCGGTGCCGCCCTGCTCGCGGTAGACGTTGTAGCCGGCCAGGCCGGAGCCGCCGGAGTCGGTGGCGGCCGTCCAGCTGAGGGCGGCGCCGCTCGCGGTCACGTTCGTGGCCGACGGAGTGCCGGGTGTGGTCGGCGCGGTGGTGTCGTCACCGGTGCCGCCGCCGAAGAACGTCGCCTCGCGTGAGGTCTGCCCGATGCCGTCGGCGCCGTGGAAGATGCGCTCGCCCCAGGAGGTCAGGCTGGAGGCGTTGAAGTCGTTCACCATGTCGAGGTATTCGACGCCGCCGCCGTTGCCGCTCCACGACCAGCCGATGTAGCCGATGCCGCGCGACCGGGCCTCGGACATGATCGTGTCCTCGTCCGGGTTGCCGTCGGAGTGGTCGTGCCCGAACTCGCCGATCACCAGCGGCAGGCCGGCCGACTGGAAGGCGCCGAGGTAGGCGGTGATCTCGGAGGCCGTGTCGAAGACGCCGTACATGTGGACGGAGAAGACCGTGTTGTCCTGGGGGTCGGCGGCGGCGACGGTCCTGGCGTTGTCACGCATGGTGAACTGCCAGTCCTGGCCCCAGTTGGGCGCGTCCACCATGAGCAGGTGGTCGAAGCCGAGGCCGCGCATCCGGGTGATCGCGTTGGTGGTCGCGCTGGTCCAGGCGGAGACGTCGTTGTTGCCGTAAGGCTCGTTGCCGATGTTGATGACGATGAAGTCCTCGGTGCCGGTGAGCGCGCTCCTGACGCTGCTCCAGTAGTCGACGGCCTGGCTGAGCGTGTACGCGCCGCTCTGCTCGCCGTATCCGGTCGTGTCGTGGTTTTCGAGCACGCATATTAACCGGTTCTGTCTGCACAGGGATACGACGTTGGCCACGTCGGCGGCGTCGTTGGGGGTCCACCTGCCGCCGCTCAGCACCACGCGGACCGTGTTGGCCCGCAACGACTTGATGCCGGCGAAGGAGCCGGTCTGGCTGGTGAACCAGGTGTGCGCATGGCTGACGCCGCGCATGACGAACGGGTTCCCGTTGGCCTCCACGATCCTGGTGCCGCTGACCCGGAGCCCGGCCGCGGCGTGCGCGGGAGCGGGGGCGACGATCATCGAGACGAGGAGCGACAGGAACGCCGCGGCCACGAGCCCGAGCCGGTTGGTCATGAGGGTGCCTTTCCGCTGGGGTTAACCGGTTATGTAACCGGCATGGTCTGCGGATTCGGCCCTCGTGTACAGCGCCGGGCGGGAGGCGGCACGCGCTTCCGAGCCCCGGGGAAGGGCCCTACATGGGAAGACGCCCGGCCCGGCCCGGCGCGCGCCGGCGGCCCAGGGGTGAAACTTTCATCTGAGCGTGGGCAGCCCGGCTGCCAGCGCCATGAGGGCGCGGACGAGGCTGGGCCGCAGCTGGGGGCAGTGCGCGGCGAGCTCGGGATTCTGGGCGTAGACCTCGGCCATCGTGGGGGGCGGGTTGGCGGCCGGATAGAGCATGCCGGCCAGCCCCGCGGCGGCGGAGACGAGCTCCGCCCCCTCGCTGTCCGTCAGCCCCGTTGCGCGGCCGACCCGCGCGCCCAGGTCGGCGGCCGTGCGCAGCGCCGTGACCTTGAACTCGCGGGCCGCCGGGACCGACACGTTGTGCTCCAGGCTGGTGCTCGCATGGCTGAGCAGGTCGCAGAAGAGTGGCTGATCGGTGATCGTGTCCGCCAGAGCCGCCGCCACGTCGGCCGTGTCGCGGGCCGTGCGCAGCCGGTCGGTGACCGCGTCCGCCCACCGCTGCCACTCCTCGCAGGCGAGGACGAGGTAGATCTCCTCCCGGGTGCCGAAATAGCGCACGACGTTGGACTTCGCCAGCCCGACCGCCTCCGCCACGGCCCCCAGGCTGACGTTGCGCACGCCGGACGCGGTGGCGAGCTCGCGCGCGGCGGAGAGGATCGCCTCACGCCGCTGCTGTTTGTGCTCGGGTCGCCTGGCCCGCAGGAAGGTCCGCGTCATCGTCGCCCAGCATACGACGCCCATTTAAAAGAACACCGTTCTCTTGTTAAGGAAACGCTGTTCTGTTAGCGTCGCCGGAACACCGGTTCCGACGGAAGGAAGCGCGTGACGGAGATACGGATGCGAGTGAACGGCGCCGCCGAGTCCCTCGACGTCGAGCCGTGGGTCAGCCTGCTCGACGCCCTGCGGGACCGGCTCGGCGTCACCGGCCCCAAGAAGGGCTGCGACCAGGGCGCCTGCGGCGCCTGCACGGTGCTCGCCGACGGCGTGCGCATCAACGCCTGCCTGGCCCTGGCCGTCCAGTACGACGGCAAGGAGATCACCACGATCGAGGGCCTGGCGACCGGCGACGACCTGCACCCGTTGCAGGCGGCGTTCATCCGGCACGACGGCCTCCAGTGCGGCTACTGCACACCCGGCCAGATCTGCTCGGCGGTCGCCATGCTGGCCGAACACCGCGCGGGCATGCCCAGCGCCGTGACGGAGCGGTCGGGAGAGCTCGACGAGGCCGAGATCAGGGAGCGCATGAGCGGCAACCTGTGCCGCTGCGGCGCCTACAACGGCATCGTCGACGCCATCAAGGACGTCGCGGGGCAGGAGGCACGGTGAAGCCGTTCGCCTACGTCAAGCCCGCCGACGTCGCCGGCGCCGTCCGCGCCGTCTCCGACGAGCCCGGCGCGAAGTTCCTCGGCGGTGGCACCAACCTGGTCGACCTCATGCGCGAGGGTGTCGAGCGTCCCGACACGGTCGTCGACGTCACCGGCCTGCCCCTCGACACCGTCGACCAGCTGCCCGGCGGCGGGCTGCGGATCGGCGCGATGGTGCGCAACAGCTCGCTCGCCGCCGACGAGCGGGTGCGCGCCCGCTACCCGATGTTGTCGCAGGCGATCCTCGCCGGGGCCTCGGCCCAGCTCCGCAACATGGCGACCGTCGGCGGCAACCTGCTCCAGCGCACCCGCTGCCCCTACTTCTACGACCCCGCCGCCGCCTGCAACAAGCGAGAGCCGGGCGGCGGCTGCGACGCGCTCGGCGGGTTCAACCGGTCACACGCCGTCCTGGGCGTCAGCGGCAGCTGCATCGCCGCGCACCCCTCCGACATGTGCGTGGCGCTGGCCGCGCTCGACGCCGTGATCGAGGTGGAGAGCGTACGCGGGACGCGGCGCATCCCCATGACGGGCTTCCACCGGCTGCCCGGCGACACACCGGAGATCGAGACGGAGCTGGCCCCCGACGAGCTGGTCACGGCGGTGGAGCTGCCGCCCGCCCCGTTCGCGGCCCGCTCCCGATACCGCAAGGTGCGCGACCGGGCGTCGTACGCGTTCGCCCTGGTCTCCGTGGCGGCGGCGCTGGAGGTGCGGGACGGCGCCGTGACGGCGGCGCGGCTGGCGCTCGGCGGCCTCGCGGCCAAGCCGTGGCGCGCGCACGAGGCGGAGCGGATCCTGCTCGGCGGGCCGGCGAGCGAGGAGTCCTTCGCCCGCGCGGCCGAGGCCGAGCTCGCCGGGGCCGACGTCCGGCCGGGCAACGCGTTCAAGGTCCACCTGGCGCGCGCCACGATCGTGGCCACGCTGCGCGAGCTGAACACCGGGAAGGGCACGGCATGACCACGAAATACGCCGAGACCGAGCCGCGGCAGGACGCCGTCAAGCACGTCGGACGCCCGGTCGACCGGGTCGACGGCCGGGCCAAGACCACCGGCGAGGCCCGCTACGCGGCCGAGCACCGCTACCCCGGGATGGCCCATGCCGCGCTCGTCCACGCCACGGTCGCCCGGGGCCGCATCGAGGCCGTCGACACCGAGGCCGCGCGGGCCGTGCCCGGCGTCATCGAGGTGCTCACCCACGAGAACGCCCCGGCCATGAAGCCGGCGCCGAAGACCAGCCTGATGAACCTCAGCTCGCTGGCCTCCGGCACGACGGTCAGCTACCTGGCCACGGACGAGGTGCACTGGAACGGCCAGCCGGTGGCGGTCGTGGTGGCCGAGACGCCCGAGACCGCCAGGCACGCGGCGTCCCTGGTGCGGGTCGCCTACCGCGAGCTGCCCGCCGTGGTGGACTTCGCGGCCGAGGAGCCGAACGCGTCGCCGCAGAAGAGCAGCGTGCTCCAGCCGGCCGGCGGCGACAAGGGCGACGCGGTGGCCGCGCTCGCCGCCGCGCCGGTGTCGGTGGACCTGCGCTTCACCACGCCGCCGGAGCACCACAACGCGATGGAGCCGCACGCCACGATCGCCGTGTGGGACGGCGACCGCCTGACCGTGCACGAGGGCACGCAGAACATCGCCTGGCTGCGCGCGCACCTGGCGCAGAGATTCGGCATCCCCGAGCGGGCGGTCAGGGTGCTGTCCCCCTACGTGGGCGGCGGGTTCGGCGGCAAGGGCTTCGTCTGGGCGGGCACGCTGCTCGCCGTGCTGGCCGCCCGCGCGACCGCCCGCCCCGTGCGGCTCGCCCTCACCAGGGAGGGCGTCTACCGCACGGTCGGCGGCCGGACCCCCACCGTGCAGCGGGTCGCGCTGGGCGCCGACGGCGACGGCGACCTGACCGCGCTGATCCACACCAGCGTGGCCATGACGGCCCGGATCGGCGGCATGCCCGAAGGGGTCGTCTCGTCCTCCCGACACCTCTACGACGCCGCCACCATCCACCTGCGGCAGCGCCTCGTCCGGCTCGACCTGCTCGCCAACACGGCCATGCGCGCCCCCGGCGACTCCGTCGGCTCCTTCGCCCTGGAGTCGGCCATGGACGAGCTGGCCTGCGAGCTGGGCATCGACCCGATCGAGCTGCGCAGGCGCAACGAGCCAGAGCGCAACCCGATGGACGGCAAACGGTTCACGCACCGGATGTTGCGCGAGGCGTACGAGGTGGGGGCGGAGCGCTTCGGGTGGCGCGAGCGCGATCCCCGGCCGGGCTCCATGCGGGACGGGCGCTGGCTGGTCGGCATGGGGGTCGCCACGGCGTACCACCCGTCGTTGACGATGCCGGCTGACGTCACCGTGCGGCTGGCCGCCGACGGCGCGGTCGTGGTGCGGTGCGCCCTGCAGGAGATCGGCGTCGGCGCGGCCACCGTGCAGGCCCAGATCACCGCGGACGAGCTGGGCGTGCCGCTGGAGGCCGTGCGCGTCGAGATCGGCGACTCCGAGCTGCCGGCCGGGCCGGGCGCGGGCGGGTCGGCGCAGACCGCCGGCGCCGCCGCGGGGGTGCTGGACGCGTGCCGCAAGCTCAAGGAGTCCGCGCTCGCCCTGGCGCGGCGGGCGCCTGACTCGCCGTTGCGCGGGCGCAGGCTGGACGACCTGGAGGCCCGCGACGGCGGGCTCTACCACGGAGGGCGCGGCGAGACGTACGCGGCGATCCTGGCCCGCGCGGGGCGCGACCACCTGGAGGCGGGTGGGGGGACGGGCATGCTCAAGTTCCTGGCGAAGACGCTGAACGAGCGCAGGCGCTGGGTGAAGGCCGCGAGCGGCGCCCACTTCTGCGAGGTGCGGGTCGACCGGGACACCGGCGAGGTACGCGTGTCGCGCTGGCTGGGCATGTTCGACGTCGGCCGGGTGATCAACGCGAAGACGGCGGCGGGGCAGCTGCGCGGCGGCATCGTGATGGGCATCGGCATGGCGCTGACGGAGGCGACCCAGGTGGACCCGCGCACCGGCCGCATCATGAACCCGAGCCTGTCCGAGTACCACGTTCCCGTGCACGCCGACATCCCGCGCATCGACGTGCACTGGCTGGACGAGCCCGACCCGACGATGCCCCTGGGGCTGCTCGGGATCGGGGAGGTGGGCATCACCGGGGTCGCCGCCGCCGTCGCGAACGCCGTCAGGCACGCCACCGGCAAGCGGGTCCTCGACCTGCCCATCACCCTCGACAAGCTGCTGTAGATCCACGGTTCGCCGGGCCGCTCCCGTTAGGCTTCCGTGGAAAAGGAGGCGCCCATGTCCCGCCCGCCCGTCCCGCCGTTCACCGAGGAGAGCGCTCGCGTCAAGGTGCAGGCCGCCGAGGACGCCTGGAACACCCGCGACCCGGAGAAGGTCGCGGGCGCGTACACCGAGGACTCGGTGTGGCGCAACCGCGACGAGTTCGTGACCGGCCGCGACCAGATCGTCGAGTTCCTGCGCCGCAAGTGGGCGAGGGAGCTCGACTACGCGCTGCGCAAGGAGCTGTGGGCGGTGCTGGGCGACCGCATCGCGGTGCGCTTCCAGTACGAGTCGCGCGACGCCTCCGGGCAGTGGTGGCGCAGCTACGGCAACGAGCAGTGGGAGTTCGACGAGTCGGGCCTGATGCGGCGCAGGGAGGCGAGCTTCAACGACGTGCCCATCACGGAGGCCGAGCGGCGCATCTTCGGCCCGCGCGGCGAGGCCGAGCACGGCGTGGACGTCCTGCCGCTCAGGTGAGGTAACGCAGCCACAGGTACGGCGTCGACAGCGCCACGGTCACGAACGTGACGACCAGCCCGTACTTCGTGAACTGCCAGAAGCTGATCGGGGTGCCGTTGCGGGCGGCGATGCCGAGGATGACGACGTTGGCCGCCGCCCCGACGGCCGTGGCGTTGCCGCCCAGGTCGGCGCCGATGGCCAGGGCCCACCACAACACCTGCGCCGACTCGCCGCCGCCCGCGGCCTGGACGAGCTCGGCCACGATGGGGCTCATGGTGGCGACGTACGGGATGTTGTCCACGACGGCCGAGAGCACGGCCGAGCCCCACAGCAGCACCATCGTCGAGAGCGCCAGCCGCCCGCCCGTGGCCTGCGCCGCCGCCTCGGAGATCAGCCCGATGACCCCGGTCTCCACCAGCGCCCCGACCATGACGAACAACCCCGCGAAGAACACCAGCGTCGGCCACTCGACCTCGCGGATGGCGTCCTCGGTCGTCACCCGGGTGGCCGCGACCAGCACGCCCGCGCCGAGCAACGCGACCACGGACGGCTCGTAGTGCAGCACGGGATGGAGCACGAACGCCGCCATCACCAGCACCAGCACGGCCAGCGACTGCCGCAGCAGCCGGCGGTCGGCGATGGCCTCCCGCTCGTTCAACGTCATGATCTCGGCAGCCCGCTCGGGGTCGTACGTGAACGCCGACCTGAACAACCACCGGCACAGCCCGATGAACACCGCCACCAGCACCACGATGAGCGGCCCCATGTGGACGAGGAAGTCGTTGAAGGTCAGGCCGCCGCGGCTGGCGATGATGATGTTCGGCGGGTCGCCGACGAGCGTGGACGCGCCGCCGATGTTCGACGCCAGCGCCTCGGCGATCAGGTAGGGGACCACGGGCAGCGCCAGCCGCTCGCACACCAGGAACGTCACGGGCGCGATCAGCAGCACGGTGGTCACGTTGTCGAGCAGCGCCGACGCGGACGCCGTGATCACGATCAGCAGCGCCATCAGCCGGAACGGCCGGCCCTTGGCCCGCTTGGCCGCCCAGATGGCCAGAAACTCGAAGACGCCGGTCTGCTTCAGCACCCCGACGATGATCATCATGCCGAGGAGCAGGAAGATCACGTTCCAGTCGATGCCGGAATGTTCGCTGAAGAACGCCGAGCCCGCGTCGGTGGCGTGGATCACCAGCATGATCGCCGCACCGCCGAGCGCCGCCGCGACCCGGTGCACCTTCTCAGTGGCGATCAACGTGTACGCGCACAGGAACGCGGCCACCGCCACCCAGGCCGTAACGGTCAAACGAACTCCAGACTCGGTGACAGGACCGCCGACCACACGTTATCAACCGCTGATCAGCGGGCCTGCGCGGGCCTCAGCCGAGCACCGGCTCCTGGGGCGGCCCGCCCTTCAGCTCGTGGAAACCCGGGGTGCCCGCCACGAGCAGCGTCCCGTCCCACAGCCGGCCGGCGTCCTCACCGCGCGGGATGCGCGACACGACCGGACCGAAGAACGCGACGCGCCCGCCGCCGCCCGCGCCCGTGACGGCCACGACGGGCGTGCCCACGTGCTCGCCGACCAGGGCGATGCCCTCGGCGTGCGAGGCCCGCACGTCGCCGTCGTAGTCGGTGGACGTGCCGGCCGCGGCCAGCCCGGACGGGAGCCCCGCGCTCTCCAGCGCCGTGCGCAGGTCGCCGAGCCAGTCACCACCGCCGCCGGTGGTCCACAGCGCTGTGTAGAACCGGCCCAGCGCCTCCTGGCCGTGATGCCGCAGGACGGCCGCGCACACGCGTACCGGGACCCACAGGTAGCCCTCGGGATCGCCTTCGGGATCGTCGTCCCGGCCCTCGTTGAGCACGGACAGGCTCATGACGTGCCAGCGCACCTCGACGGGCCGGACCTTGCGCACCTCCAGCAGCCAGCGGGAGGTCACCCAGGTGTAGGGGCAGGACGGGTCGAACCAGATGTCGGCGACCTGACGCGTGATCACGATGCAACCGTATCCGGATCACACGGCCGTCGGGAGGCGCCGGCCGAGCCGGTGACGTGCCTTCACGCTCTGGCCGGCGGCGGTTCGCCGTCTCCCGGCACGGCCGGTCTGAGAGGCGACGGCTCATTACCCACCGGGGTCCCCGGCTTCGGGGGCGGCAGCTCCGGCGGCGGGTCACGGAAGAGCTCGGGTATCGACCGGTAGAGGATCGCGGCGATCGGCACGGCGACGACCGCGCCCGCGATGCCCGCCAGGATGCCGCCGACGGCGAGCACGATGATGATGGCCAGCGGGTGGAAACGCAGCACCCTGCCGACGATCAGCGGCTGCAGCACGTGGTTCTCGAGCTGCTGCTCCACCACGAGGATCCCGACGAAGATCAGCGCGTAGACGGGCCCTCTGGAACCGAGCGTGACCAGCGTCGCGACCGCCCCGGCGAAGAAGATGCCGACGATGGGGACGAAGCTCGCCAGGAAGATCAGCAGGGCGAGCGCCGGCCAGAGCGGGACCCTCATGATCGCCAGCACGATGCCGATGACGACGCCGTGCACCGCCGCCACGGCCACCGTGCCGTGCACGTAATGCGAGAGCGTGGCCCAGGCCGTCCGCCCCGCCCTGTCGACCCGCGGCGCCGCCGTGCCGAACCCCTTGAGGAACCAGGCCCAGATCCGGTCGCCGTCCTTCAGCAGGAAGAACGTCACGAACAGCAGCAGCACGATGGAGGCCAGCACCTCGAGCACCACCATCGTGCCCTGGAGCACGGTGGCGGTGATCTGCTGCTGCTGCGCCCTGATCAGGCCCGCGACGTCCTCGACCCACTGGCTGAGCTGGTTGGGCTCCAGGCGCAGCGGGCCGCTGTAGAGCCAGCCCTCCACGGTCTTCGCGGTCTCCTGCACCTGCTTGACCAGGCCAGGGAACTCCTCGTTGCCGCGTACGCCGATGATCCAGCCCGTCCCGCCCAGCACGGCGAGCGCGACGAGCATCGTCACCCACGTGGCGTAGATCGGCCGCATGCCCGCCTCGCCCAGGCGCCTGGTCAGCGGGAAGAGCAGCGCGGTGAGCAGCAGGGCGACCGCCACGGGCAGCGCGATGAGGCGCATCGCCGCCACCACCCCGATCAGGTAGTTGGCCACCACGCCGATGAGGATCAGACACGCACTCCACGCGGCCATCCTGGCCAGCAGCGGCGGCACCAGCCCCCACAGGGGATCCCGACCGGGCTTGAGGTTCTTCACACCATCACCTCTGCCCCGAATGGACGGGACTCCACGGCGAACGGTGATCTGAACGAGGCGGTCAGCAGCCCTCGCGGGTCAGCGTGACGTCGCGCCGGACGTCGGCGTGCGGCAGCGGCCGGACGTCGAAGGCGGACGTCCCGTGCCCACCGGCGGTGACGGTGATCCTCGCCTTCGACGGGCCGCCTACGAGCCACTGCTCGTAGCGGCCCTCGGCGTCGGCGCCCACGGTCCACGACTCGCGGTGGCGTTCGACCGTGACCGTCGCCCCCGCCAGCGGGGTCACCGTCCCGTCGCACGCCTTCGAGCGCACCTGACCGGACAGCCGCGCCCAGTGCCACGGCGCCCGCGCCTCCAGGGTCACGCCGAGGCTCGGCGCCGGGTACGGCGTGTCCTCGTTCACCACCAGCTCCGCCTCGTACGTGCCGGGCCTGGCGAGCTGGCGGGCGTCCAGGGTGAGGGTGACGCGGGCGCTGGCGCCGGGAGCGAGCGTGCCGCGCGCCGGCTTCGCGCTCAGCCAGGGAGCGTCCGTGCCGGCCGCGTCGCAGCCGTCATGGCCGGGCAGCAGCTCCGCGAACGGTGTGACGCGCGGGCCGTCCGCGCCGCCCACCTTGTAGAGACCGCAGGCGGCGGCGCCCCGGTAGAGGGCGTAGCGGGAGTTCGGCAGCGGCGTCCAGGCGTCGGCGTCGGGGTCGTAGGCGAACGCCTCGTTGGTGAGGGTGGTGCCGCCCTTCGTGACCCCGCCGGCGACGACCAGCCTGCCGTTCGCCACCGCGTAACTGCTGCCCCACAGGTCGAACGGCAGGTCGGCGATCCGGTCCCAGGCGTCGCGGGCCGGGTCGTACACGTAGGAGCGCTGCGTGCCGTGCGGCCCTTCGGCCAGCCCGCCCGCGCAGTAGACCTTGCCGCCCAGGCCGCCGCAGGCCGCCCAGGAGATCGGCTCGGGGTAGGGGGCGGCGGTGGTGAAGCGGTCGCCCGCCACGTCGTACACCGTGACCTGGTTCGTCGCCGTCTGGCACTCTCCGGCGCAACCCCCGACGGCGTAGATCCTGCCGTTGAGCACGGCCGAGCCGACCGCGCCCCACGGGTGCGGGTTGTCCGCGCCGGTGCTCCAGCCGTCGGTCGCGGGGTCGTAGACGAGGGTACGCGCGGCCGGCTCGCCCTTGGGGCCCCAGCCGGTGACGACGTAGAACCTGCCGTCCACGAACGCCGAGGCGGCCTTCTGCCGGGCTTCCGGCATGTCCGCGATGGGAGTCCAGGCGGTCGTGATCGGGTCGTAGACGTACGAGGCGGGCGTGCCGCCCTCGCCGCGCAGGGAGCCGCCGAAGGAGTACACCTTGCCGTCGTGGAGCCCGGCGGCGTTGTCCCTGATCGTGGTCGGGTAGTCGGCGACACCCGCCCACGGCGCCGCAGCCGCGGCCTGGCCGGTGGCGGTCCGGCCGGGCGCGGCCGCCGTGATCGCGGCGGGGCTGAGGCCGTCCGCCTCGACCCGGCGCACGGGCGCGCCCCGCAGCGCGGCCACGACGTCCCGCCGCGACTCGGCGAGGTCGTAGGTCAGCGGCGCGGTACCCCGGTTGGTGATGGTCAGGCGTGTTTTGACCTTCTGGCCGAGCCTGGCCCGCTCCGAGACGTCGTCCTCCTCGACCGAGAGCCGGCCGGCCTTCAACGTGAAGTCGGTCCTCGCCACCTCGCCGGCCCCCGCGGTCACGCGGGCCGAGGCCGACTGGTAGCCGCGCTGGGCGGCGGTGAGCACGCGCTCGCCCGACATGGGCGCGAACACCCAGTAGAAGCCGTCAGGCAGAGCGTCGTCGTCAGGGGTGGGCGCCGTCTCGCCCTCCGTGGCGCCGCCGCCGCTCGTGACGGAGGCCGTGTCGACCGGGTCGCCGGTGTTCGCGTCGGTGACGGCGCCGTACACGAGCGCGCCGGGCACCGGAGCGCACGCGCCGTTCGCGGCGGCGTAGCCGGGGGCGGCGCAGGCCGCCGCGTCGACCCGCGCGGACAGGTCGAGCGTGACGTCGCCGCCGACCGTGACCTGGCCGGTCACGGGAGCGTAACCGGGGTAGCGCGGGGTGGCGGTGATCTCGTACGTGCCGTCCAGGGGCAGGTCGAGAACCGCCCGCCCGTCGCCGGGGTCGCCGAACCAGGTGCGCCCCGCCCCGGCCACGGTGACCGCCGCGTACACCGGCCAGCCCTGCCCCGACCCGTCCGCGACCCGGACGGTCACGCGCCCCGTGGGCGCGGGGGAGAGCCCGACGTCGCGGGTCCGCGTCTCGCCGGCGCTCACCTGCACGTCCTTCAGGTCATGCGTCCGGTAGCCGAAGAACGACAGGCTGACGTCGTAGTCGCCCTCGTCCAGGTAGAGCCGGTACGTGCCGTCGGCGGCGGTCGTGGTGTCCAGCGTGCGCGGCCCGGTGGCGGACACCCGCACGCCCGCCACCGGCTCGCCGGTGCGCTCGTCGGTGACCGTGCCGGTCAGCGTGCCGGCCCCTGCCCTCGGCGACGCGCCGACGGCCCGGTAGGCGTCCAGCATGCCCTCGCCGTACACGTTGTTGTCGCCCGCGGTGCCGCCGCAGGTCGTGTCGGCGCGGTCCTGCGCGGTGCGGTCGAGGATGTCCCTGGTCGCGGCGATGTCTCCAACCAGCGCGGGCGCGGCCGACCACATGAGCGCCACCGCGCCGCTCACGTGCGGGGCGGCCATCGACGTGCCGCTCTGCACCGCGTAGCCGCCGCCGGGGGCGCTGGACCGTACGTTCTGGCCGGGCGCGGCGATGTCCGGCTTGCTGTCGGCGGCCCCTTCCTCGCCGCGCGAGGAGAACCAGGCCACCGTGCCGTTCTGGTCGACGGCTCCGACGGCGTACGACTCCGGGTACTCGCCGGGAGAGTGCTGGGTGCCGCAGTCGGACCCGTCGTTGCCCACGGCGAAGGCAGGGAAGATGCCGGCCGCCACCCACTGGCGCACGTAGTCGCGGTACCACTCGTCGCCCGGCGCCGAGGACCAGGAGTTGTTGAGGATGTTCGGCCGCTTGGCCGGGTCGGGCGCGGAGCCGTCGGCCGCCGTGGGGGCCAGCATCCACTGCGCGGACAACGCCAGCGCCAGCTCGCCGCACCGGTAGTCCTGGCAGCCCCGTGCCGCGATCCACCGGGCGCCGGGCGCGACGCCGATGCCCCCGGAGCCCACCATCGTCCCCATGGTGTGCGTGCCGTGGCCGTAGGCGTCGCACGGGCCCGGCTCCGTGCAGAGCCCCGTGGGGTCGTACCAGTTGTAGTCGTGCGTCCCGCCCGCGCCCCGGTACGCCCCGGCGAGCGCCGGGTGGGACACGTCCACGCCCGAGTCGATGTTGCCCACCACGACGCCGTTTCCGTCGCTCTTGTAGTCGCTCCACACCTTGTCGGCGTGGACGGCGGCCACACCCCACTCCACCGCCCCGGCGGCGGCCACGCGCTCGCCCGGCCTGGGCTCGGGCAGCCGGTAGGTGCGCGGCATCCGGACGCGCTCGACCGCCGGGTCCTCCGCCAGCTCACGCGCCAGCGCCGCCGAGCCGCTGTGCACGTAGATCGAGTTGTCGATGAACAGGGACGTGTACCGCGCCCCCGCCTCGCTCAGCAGCTCCTGCGCCTTCGCCTGGCTGGACTCCGCGGTCGAGCGCAGCTCCTCCACCACGGCGGCGCCCCGTGCGGTCCAGTCCTTGATCGTCGGGGCCCGCTTCAGCGCTGCCTGTGCCTTGAACTCCACCCAGAACGCCGAGTTTCCGCCCGCCAGCCGCGCTGCCAGCTCCGCCTGAACCCCCGCACGGCCCGCGTCACCGTCCTTGCCACCGCCAGGGTCGCCGGATGTGTCACCGGGCGTGTCACCGGGCGTCTCACCGTCCGTGCCACCGGATGTGTCACCGTCCGCGTCGCCGGGTGTGTCGCCGTCCACCGCCTGGGGGAGCGGGGTTCGAGCAGTTTCGGCCTGCGCCTGTGCGGGGACCGCCAACCCGGTCAGGACGAGCAGCGCCGTCATCGCGACCGAGATCGCGGCGGCGGTGCGGCGCGGTGGCCGGGCGGGAAAGACGTGCTGTCGCAACGGGGAGCCTCCACTCGCGGCGCCCGGCCATCGATGTCGACGAGCGCCACGAACGCCGTCGAGCAGCCTGGCCCATGACCTGCGCAATCTTCAAGCAATCCCCGAGGCGACATCACGCCATGTCATGAATACGACAACAGCGCAGGCAGTGGGACATGGCCGTCCCGTACGAGTGACCCCAAGCTGGTCCCGCTCGACTAAGGAGTGGAGGCCCGCCGATCGGCTTCGTACGAGAGCCATAGGAGAAGAGGGATCCCCGGCGAGCTCGCCGATACCGTGCGAGCGTGCTTCGCGGTGAGCTTCGGCCCTGGGCAGTCGCGGTTGGGGCCGCCTTCTCGTCCGGGCCCGAGACGAGCACAGCACCATGCGCGTCGGCGAGGGCGCGGAGAGTCCACGCGGGGAAGGTTCGGTCCCGGGCTCGGACCGGGCTGTCGCCGAGACCCCGGCTACGTGCGCCAGTTGTGTTTGATCAGCAGGTTGCGGGCGTCGTCGGCGACCGCCGCATCGGTCACGACGTCGTAGCGTTCGGCGATGACGGCCTGCTGGGAGACGAACCCGGGGCCCTTGTTGACCAGGTAGGTGACCAGTCCGAAGACGGCGCCGAAGAGCGCGCCGTACGCGATCCCGCCGAGCACGAGCGCCCCCGTCGAGCCCGTCGAGCTCGTGAAGAGCGGCATGAGCAGGCCGATCACCAGGCCGAACCAGAGGCCGGTGGCGGCCCCCGCGGCCGCGGCGCGTCCCGCGGTGGCGCGGCCCATGACGGTTTCGACCAGGCGCAGATCGTGGCCGACGATCGCGGATCGTTCCACGGGGAAACCGTTCTCGGCCAGGAAGCCGACGGCCTTCTTGGCCTGCTCGGCGGTGGTGTAGGTGCCGATCACCGGGCGGTCTTCCGCTGCCGGCAGGATGACCGTCGGTGCCGTCTTGAACATCGTGGTCCCCTTCCTTCGCGATGGGCGTGGCGAAACCGTCACGCCCATGGGTCACTTCGAGAGCGCCTTGGCGATCTCGACCTTGCGCGGCCGGGCCGAGGCCGGCACCGGCACGCGCACGGTGAGGACGCCGTCGTCGTATGCCGCCTGGGCGCCGTCGGCGTCGAGGCGGCCAGGCAGGTAGACCTGCCGGGTGCAGTCGCCGGTCGAGCGCTCCTGGACGAACACGCTCTCGTCCTCGGTGTACGGCTCCTCGCGCCTGGCGTGCACCGTCAGGACGCCGCGGTCGACCGTGACCTCGATCGAGTCGGGGTCGACGCCGGGAAGGTCGAAGCGGAGCAGGATCTCGTCCTGACGGCGGACGGCGTCCATCGGCATCGCCGCCCACGCGTCACCGAGCACGGGCCGGGCCAGCCGGTCGAACTGCCGCTCCAGCTGGCGGAGAGCCGAGTCGATCGACGTGAGCCGCATCGTCTGCCACCTCCGTACGTGTGGCTCGATCCTTCTATGTGTGGCTTCATAAAACATGAAACTACAGTTGCAGGTTTATGTCAAGCGCCACGAAAAGCGATGGGAATCTGTCAGACCCTGGTGATAGGAACAGGTCCGATGCCGCCACTGCGGCCAAGGGGGAAAGGACCTGCCGGTGACCACCAACAGCTCGGAGTTCTCCGTCTCCGGTCCGCGCTACGACCGGCGCGGTCCCGTGCGCTGGCTCTGGTCCCATCTGCGCCGGCACCCCCAGCACCTGGCCGGGTTTCTCGGCGGGTCGTTGGTCATGGTGGTGCTCAACGCCGCCGTGCCCCAGTTCACCGGCGACGCCTTCGACGCCGTCCTGGGCGAGCGGGGCGAGCCGGCCTCCGCCCTGTGGTCGATCACGCTGGCGATGCTGGCGCTGGTGACGGCCCGCGGCCTGTCCGACATGGTCGCCAGGATGGGGAGCGAGGTGCTGGCCAAACGGCTGGAGCGCGACACCCGCGACGAGCTCTACGTCGCCCTGCTCGGCAAGAGCCAGACCTTCCACAACCGGCAGCGGGTCGGCGACCTCATGGCCAGGGCGGCCAACGACATCCGGCAGCTGTCCATCATGATCAGTCCCGGTGTCGACCTGATCGTCGACTCCTGGCTGACCGGCCTGGTGCCGTTCTTCTTCATCGCCACGATCGACCCCCGGTTGCTGCTCGTGCCGGGCGTCTACGCGGCCGTCTTCGTGTTCGCGCTCCGCCACTACATGCGCAGGCTCAACCCGGTGTCGACCCGCATGCGCGACCAGTTCGGCGAGCTCAACGCCGGGCTCAACCAGGCCGTGCGCGGCATCGAGGTGATCAAGGTGACCGCGCAGGAGGGGCAGGAGCGGGGGCGGTTCCGCGCCAACGCGCGCCTCTATCGCGACTCGTTCGTACGCAACGGCCTCGTCCAGGCGCGCTACCTGCCCACCCTTCTCTACGCCTTCGCGGTGGCCGGCGCCCTGTGGCACGGCCTCCAGCTCCAGGGCACGGGGGCCATCACGGTCGGCGACCTCGTGGCCTACATGGGCCTGGTCGTCATGCTGGGCTTCCCGACGCAGATCTCGATCTTCACCTTCTCGCTGGTGCAGATCGGCATCGCCTCCTCCCGCCGCATCCTGAGCATCATCAGCGCCGAGGCCGAGCTGGAGCAGCGGCGCGACGGCCGCGCCGCGCCCATCGCGGGAGAGATCATCTTCGAGGACGTCACGTTCGCGTACGACGAGGGCGATCCGGTGCTGCGCGGCGTGACGTTCAGCGTGCGCCCCGGCGAGACCGTGGCGATCGTCGGCGAGACCGGTTCGGGCAAGAGCACGCTCACCAAGCTCGTGCCACGCATCTACGACGTCACCTCGGGCCGCATCCTGGTCGACGGCGTCGACATACGCGACTGGGACCTCGACTCGCTGCGCTCCCAGATCTCCACCATCGAGCAGGACATCGTGCTCTTCTCCCGCTCCGTGGCCGAGAACATCGCCTTCAGCCTGGGCCAGCGGGCCGACCGCGAGGCCGTGGTGCGGGCGGCGGAAGACGCCCAGGCCGCCGAGTTCATCGCCGAGCTCGACGACGGCTACGACACCGTCATCGGCGAGCGCGGCGTCACGCTGTCCGGCGGCCAGCGCCAGCGCCTGGCCATCGCGCGGGCGCTGCTGACCGACCCGGCGATCCTCGTGCTCGACGACTCGACGAGCGCCATCGACTCCGCCACTGAAGACAAGATCCAGCAGGCGATCGGCCGCGTCCTCGACGGGCGCACGACGTTGCTGATCACCCACCGGCTCTCCCAGATCCGCTGGGCCGACAAGGTCCTGCTGCTCAGGCGGGGCGAGCTGGTCGACTGCGGCACGCACGACGAGCTCATCCAGCGCAGCCGCCTCTACCGCCGGATCTTCGCCCACTACGACGAGGTCGACGTGGCCCCGCAGGGCGACACGCCGCAGGAGGCGGGAGGCCCGGAGGGGGCGGGAGGCCCGGCGTTCGGGGCTGATGAGGCGGGAGGTCCGGCGATCGGGCCGGAGGAGGCGAGAGGTCCGGCGATCGGGCCGGACGAGCTGGATCCCGCGCACGAGGCCCCGGTCCTGGAGAGCGAGCAGGGGAGGGCCCGCTGATGGGCTTCATCATGGACGGCCTCGACGCCGAAGACTACGACCGCACCTACAACGACCGCGACCTGCTCCGCCGGATCCTGTCCTACTTCAGGCCCAGGATGGGCGCGATGTTCGTGGTGGCCGCGATGATCGTGCTGGGCTCGGTCAGCCAGGCGGCCATCCCGCTGCTGGCCAGCCTGGCCGTCGACGCGCTCGCCGACGGCACGATCGCCGAGGTGGGCTGGCAGCTGGTCGCCGGCACCCTGCTGGCCGGGGTGCTCGGGTGGGGGTTCAACTTCCTCCGGCAGTGGCAGAGCGCGCGGGTCACCGGCGACGTCGTCCTGCGGCTGCGCGAAGACGCGTTCGACGCCGTGCTGGAGCGCGACCTGTCCTTCTACGACGAGACGCCGTCCGGCCGGATCGTCAGCCGGGTGACGTCCGACACCGACGACTTCGCCACGGTCTCCACCCTGACGATGGACCTGATCAGCCAGGTGCTGATGGTCGGCTTCGTGACGGTCCTGCTCTTCCTGCGCAGCGTCGAGCTCGCCCTGCTGACGATGCTGGTCGTACCGATCGTGGTGGGTCTCGCGCTGATCTTCCGCCGTCTCGCGCGGGCCAGCACGCGTCACGCGCAACGCTCGCTGAGCCGGGTCAACGCCAACCTGCAGGAGACCATGGGCGGCATCGCGGTGGCGAAGAACTTCCGCCAGGAGCGGCAGGTCTACGACGAGTTCCGGCCCATCAACCGGCAGAGCTACCGCGTGACGCTGCGGCAGGGGTTCGTCTTCTCCGCCATCTTCCCTGTGCTCTTCCTGGTGGCCGGGCTCGCCACGGTCGCCCTCATCCAACTGGGCGGCACGGCGGTGCTCGGCGGCGGCCTGAGCGCCGGCGACTGGTACCTCTTCCTGCAGGGGGTCGCGCTCTTCTGGTTCCCTCTGACGTCCATCGCCGCGTTCTGGTCCCAGTTCCAGCAGGGGCTGTCCGCGTCCGAGCGGGTCTTCGCCCTGATCGACGCCGAGCCGAGAGTGGTGCAGACCGGCGCGCAGGATCCCGGCAGGATCGCCGGCCGCATCGAGTTCCGCGACCTCACGTTCGGCTACGACCCCGGCAACCCCGTGCTCCGCGACTTCAACCTGCTCATCGAGGCGGGCGAGACCGTCGCGCTGGTCGGCCACACCGGCGCGGGCAAGTCGACGCTCAGCAAGCTGATCACCCGCTTCTACGAGTTCCAGGAGGGCCGCCTCCTGATCGACGGCCACGACATCCGTGGCCTCGACCTGCCCGCCTACCGCCGGCAGATCGGCGCGGTCCCGCAGGCGCCGTTCCTGTTCAGCGGCACGGTCGCCGACAACATCCGCTACCCGCGGCCGGAGGCGAGCGACGACGACGTGCTCGCGGCCGCGTCGGCGGTCGGCGGCGGCGACTGGGTCGACGCGCTACCGCACGGCCTGCAGACCGACGTGGGCGAGCACGGCCGCGCCCTGTCCATGGGCCAGCGCCAGCTCGTCGCGCTGGCCCGCCTGCTCATCCAGGATCCCGCGATCGTGGTGCTCGACGAGGCCACGGCCAGTGTCGACCCGCTGACCGAGGCCCAGATCCAGGAGGGCCTCGACGTCGTGCTGGCCGGCCGCACCTCGATCGTCATCGCCCACCGGCTCTCCACGATCGAACACGTCGACCGCATCATCGTGCTCGACCACGGCCAGATCGTCGAGGAGGGCGACCACTCCACGCTGCTGGCCCGGGGCGGCCGCTACTGCCAGGTCTACAACACCTACTTCCGCCACCAGTCCCCCAACTACCGAGCCGGCTCCGGATTCGTCCCCGTCGGCTCCCCGTGACCACAAGGTCACCGTGTCCGTCCGGTGCCGGACCGGCCTGACGGAGAACCGGAGGGCGTCCGGCGCAATGCGGCTTTCAGCGCACGAGCGCGCTGAGGGTTGCAGGGCGTCGGGTGTGGTGGGGGGCTTCAGAGCACGAGCCGTTCCGGCGTCCGGCTCTGCCATTCCACCACCAGCACGGTGGCGTCGTCCTGGAGCCTGCCGCGCTGGTGCTTGAGGATGGCCTGGATCAGCCGCCGCAACGTCTCGGGGACGGTCAGCCCGTCGGCCTCGTGGCGGATGAGGAAGTCGATGAACCGCTCCAGCCCGAACAACTCCCGGTCCGGGCTCTGCGCCTCGATGATCCCGTCGGTGTAGAAGACCAGACGATCGCCCGGCTGCAGCTGATAGCCGAGCAGCCCGGTGCCCGGGCCCAGCCGGAAGCCCATCGGCGGGTCGGGTTCGGCGGCCAGCGTGGCCACCCACCGGCCGCCGCGCAGCACGAGCGGCGGGTGGTGGCCCCGGTTCACCCAGCTGAGCTCGCCGGTACGCAGGTCGAGGTCGGCCAGGATCCCGGTGGCGAACCGCCCGGTGAACTGCTCCGCGATCGCCTCGTCGATCGCCTCGCCGGCGGTGGGCAGGTCCGCCCCCTGGATCCGGGAGTTACGGCAGGCACCCATGGCGACGGTGGCGGTCAGCCCGGCCGAGGTGTCGTGGCCCATGGCGTCGAAGATCGACACGTGCAGGATGTCGCCGTCGATGGCGTAGTCGTAGGCGTCGCCTCCCACCTCGTACGCCGGCTCCAGGGCGGCGCTGACCACCACGCGCTCGTTGGCGAACGTGCCCGGCGGCAGCAGGTTGAACAGCACCTCGGCCGACAGGGTCATCGGCTGGACGCGGACCAGCCGCGCGTAGGAGTCGCTGTGGGTGCGCTTGCTCACCAGGATCATCGAGAGGAGCGAGGCCAGTTGGATGATCCGCCGCTCGGCAAGCTCTCCGAGGTCGGGCAGGGTCGCCTGGAGCACGCCGAGGCGCTCGGTGCCGTCCAGGATCGGCACCCACACCCGTAGCTCCTCCTCGGGCCTGAGCGTGGTGGCCGGCCCTCGCCGGCTGCGTACGACCTCCACGTTCCGGAAGGCCCGTCCGGCGAGCGTGGTGTCGATGAGCATCGGATCGAGCGCTTCGCCGTTGTCGCCGCTCTGGCCGGGCAGGGGCACGAGGCGCTGCTCCTGCAGATCGGTCACGTAGATCAGGGTCCGGGTGAATCCGGCCAGCCGCGCATGCTCCGCCACCACACGGGGGACCTGCTCCAGCGCGACGAGGTGGACCGCTTCCAGCAGACCACCCAGCATCAGTTCGCCGTCACTCCGCATGCGCAGAACTCTCCTTGCGACCCCCCCGTTACATCTGCGTCTTACCCAGGGGTTGCTCACCTCACGAGCGGTTGCTCCCATAATCGAGCCGGGGCCCGCACCAGTGCTGGTGCGGGCCCCGGATCTGCGAGCTTGATGCCGTGTCAGGCGGGAACGATGTTCTCCGCCTGCGGGCCCTTCTGGCCCTGGACGACGTCGAAGGCCACCTTCTGGCCCTCGGTCAGCTCACGGTAGCCACCGTTGGAGACGATGTTGGAGTAGTGAGCGAAGACGTCGGCGCCGCCGCCGTCCTGCGCGATGAAGCCGAAGCCCTTTTCGGAGTTGAACCACTTCACGGTTCCGGTCGCCATGTCTATCTCCTTTAGATAGGAGGCGGAGACGAGATCCGCACTTTACGGACCCCGCGTCGCTGGAATGAGCCCATCCGGAGATGACCGGAAACAAAAAACGCACCTGAAGATCAATCTCGTCAGGTGCGCACAAGTCTTATGGGTAACACATCTGCAACTGTGTCCACGCTATCACACATCGCCTGCGCATGTGCATCATGAGTGCACGGCACGAACCTCCGTCACGACGAACTCGTCCACGATGTGCTGGTTCTGCACCAGGAATCCGACCACGCCCGCGACCGCCTCCGCGCCCAGCGCCGCTCTGGCCTGCCCGCTCAGCAGGTAGACCAGCGGCGTCGACGGCTGGTCGATGGCGAACTGGCGGTCATGGCGGTGCACGTCGTGCAGTGCCCTGATCGGGATGGGCCGCACCGAGGTGAACCACACTGCGACATCCCACAGCGGCAACGCCGGGTCGGCGTCGCCCGCGGCGTGGTAGCAGGTGACGCAGCCGTTCCCGGCATGTTGCCCGTGCGGGCACGTCCACTGGGCGATGTCGGCCCGGGTCTGGTCGTGGCCGCTCAGGATCGCCGCCTCGGTCACCCGGCGGCGCGGCGATCCCGCGTCGTACGGGCGGGAGTGGTCGCTGGTGATGATCGGTTCCCTCCGCTCCCAGGTTGGCTTTCGACCTTATCCGCAGGCGTCGGTCCGGCACACGGTGGAGCGGCCCCAGGCTTGTCAACGAATCCTTGTGCCGCGAACCACGCCGTGCTCCGCACCCTGTCCCGGCACGGACGCGCGGACGGGTGGCCGCGATCCGGTGTGACACCGGCCGCGGCCACCCGCTGGGCGGACAGAGGGTGAACCCGTCACCGGTAGGCCAGGCGGCGCAGCAGGATCTCCGCCGGGCCGCGGTGCCCGGCGCGGCGCATGAGGTCGGCGATGAGGATCGACAGCAGCCAGGTCGCCGTGGCCACTCCCGTGGCGCCTGCGAGGCCGAGGTCGTCCTGCAGGCCGAGCCCGTACGGGAAGAAGAGCGCGACGAACACGACGGACTGGAAGAGGTACAGGCTCATGGAACGCTGACCGAGCGACTGGAGGGCGGTGGCCAGGGCGTTCGGCCGCCGGATGACCGGGATCGCGGCCAGCCCCATGATCGCGGCCAGGCCGATGCCGCCGAAATGCCCGGTGAGCGGCTGGATGAGCGACGCGACCAGCGCCGCCGTGCTCGACGGCTCGGCCCACCAGCCGGCCTGCATGAGCCCCGCGGGAACGGAACCGAGCAACGACACCGCCGTGGTGATCACCGAGACGCGGATCAGCAGCGAACGGTGCCGGACGGGCTCCTCCAGCAGCCGCCGCCGCGCGGCCCAGATCCCGGCGAACACCCCGGGGATCACCATGATGAGGCCGATGACCAGCCCGAACGGCCAGGCCACGATCCGGCCCACCAGCATCTCGACAGGGCCGAGCGCGCCGGGGGCGATGCTGCCGGCCTCGTACGTCGACATCTCCCCCGACAGCGGATACCACATGACGAGCCCGACCATCAGCGCCGACGGCACCAGGGCGATGCCCGACACCCACAGGAGCGTCGCGTCCTTGGCCCGCAGCAGGCCGACGCAGAGCAGGGCGGCGATGCCGTACGGAGCCAGGATGTCGAGCGGGACGAGCACCAGGACGTGCACGAACCCGATCGCGAGCAACCACCAGCCCCGGCGGCGCAGCAGCTTGCGCACGCTCACCCAGTCGTTGCCGCGCTCCAACTGCCGGTTCAGCAACTGCACCAGCGCATAGCCGAACAGGAACGCGAACATCGGCCGCGCGTGGTTGTTGATCAGAAGCTGGTGCAGGAAGGCGAGGACGTCGTTGAGCAGCGACGGGCCGCGGTCGACGGTCTGCACGTAGAGCGGCGCGTGCGCGTACGCGATCGCCAGCAACATGATGCCGCGGGCGAGGTCCGGGGCGGGCGCCCGCGCGGCAGGGGCGACCGGACCCTTCGGTGAGGTCGAGGACTGGAGTGACATGTTCACGGCTGAAACCCCCTTGGATACTGGCTTCGACGCTAATCAGCCAGGTCAGGGGCCGGAATGAGGGTGAGGGCACGGCAGGGGTGTACTTAGGTGCACTGTTCGGCGCGGCGGCGGGTCAGGAGCCGGTGCTGCCGAGGCTGATGAACCATTCCGCGGGACGCGCACCAGGCCGGGCGACCGTGGCACGACGGCGAGGTAGATCCCGGCCGTCCTGTGGCCGGCCTTACGGGCGTAGCCGGGCGGAGCGGTCCTGGCCGAACGCGGCCTGCAGGCGGGCGTGGGCCTGGGCGATCCCCCGAGGCGAGGCGATGAGGGCAGCGCCGTCGTCCGGTGCGAGCGCGGTGGCCATGCCGTTCCCGTCGCGGGCGACGGCGGGCGGCCGCGACCTGGCCGAGGTGACGGACATGAGGGTCATGCACCAGCCGTCCTGCGTCTTCTTGGAGACCGCATGCGACCAGGAGGTGCCGCCCTCGCGGCGGAACCCGGCCATGAACCACGGCGCGTCATCGCCGGCGTCTGCCTGTTCTGAGGTGCCTCCAACTACGCCAGTGTCCTCGGCGCCTCCCTAGCGCAGCAGACCGTGGTCACCGACCTGACGCTCGAGGGGAACCCCGTCTGCTCGTAGCGGAACCTGGGCAACAGTCCACCTAGCTGCGGCATTGCCTCCGCATGGCGATGTTTTCCCTTCAGGCCAATGCCGCTGACGTCGAGTCCTGGACCAACCTGGCGCGACGGTGCGAGAGTGCCGGTTTCGATGCTTTGCTTGCCGCCGATCATCCGGGCGTCACCGCCTCACCGTTCGTCGCGCTTGCGGCGGCGGCACCGGTCACTTCGGTGATCGGTCTTGGATCGTATGTCTCGAACGCGGGCGTGCGGGAGCCGCTCTTGCTGGCCGCGGATGCCGCCACGCTGGATGTGTTGTCCGGCGGGCGGGCCCGGCTTGGACTGGGCGCGGGTCATACTCCCGGTGAGTGGGACGCGGTGGGTCGGAGCCGTCCCGATGTCGGAGGCAGGGTGCGGAGGTGCGTGGCCGTGGCCGAGGCTGTCCGCGCGTTGCTCGACGGTGAGGAGATCGATGTAGACACATCCGAGTTGGTAGCCCGCTCTGCTCGGTTGAGCAGTCCGATGCCTGTTCAGACGAGGATTCCCTTGACCCTCGGGGGCAGCAACTCGCGACTCCTGCGCTGGGCTGGTGCGCACGCCGACGTGGTCGGCCTCACCGGCTTCGGGCGCACCCTTGCCGATGGGCACAACCTGAGACCGACCTGCTGGCCTCGCCCTTCATCCTCGCAGGGACGGAGGAGGAGATCCTTTCCTCCGTCCAAGAACACGAAAGGCGGTGGGGCATCACCCGCTATGTGGACCGCGTGGATGCGCTGGACGGGTTGGCCTCGATCATGTCCAAGCTGAAGTAACCGCCAGCGTCACTGCACCCGGCCTTGGTCTGCCTGCCTCGACGCGCCTGAGACGTCTGGCTGGCGGTTCGGCGGAACACGGCGCGTCGGGCTTCATACTCTTCTCCTCCAGCCACGGCGCCTCCGACCTCACCACGCTGGCCCGCTGGGCCCAGGAGATCGCCCCGGCCATACGCGAAGCGATCGCGAAATAGCACGACCAGGGCCGCACACCAGCCGATGCGGCTGTAGAGCTGGAGGTAGCGGGCCAGGCGCTTTCCGATGCCGGGCATGCCGATGAGGATCAGACCGAGCTGGCTGCGGTCGTAGTGGTCGCGCGGTTGTTCCAGGCTGGGGTCTTGAGCCCGGTCGGCCTCGTCACTGATCAGCGTTCGGTGTACGAGCTGCTGCTGTGCGGCACGGCGCGGGCGCGCGGGTCCGTCGTGGTAGATGCGGATCTCGGCCATGTCCCGGGGGTCGTAGCGGATGACGACGTCTTTGCCGACGTAGGCGCGATGCCATAACGAACGGGTCGTCACCCCGAGCCCGAGCCCGCGCCTCGGAGGCGGCGATCCCGAGACGGCGATCCCGAGACGGCGATCCCGAGACGGCGATCCCGAGACGGCGATCCCGAGACGGCGGGCCGGTCTTCCTCATCCGCGGGCGGTACGCCAGCATGAACCCATGACCAAGCTCACTGGACAGCAGATCGCCGACGAGGCGCTGGACGGGTGGGTTCTCCTGCTCGGCGGCCTGCACACCCGCATCAGGACGGGGAACTTCGCGACCGGGCTCTCCGTCGTCGACGCCATCGGCGCGGCGGCCGAGGAGATGGACCACCATCCCGATCTCGACCTGCGCTACACCCACGTCGACGTCCGGCTCAGCAGCCATGACGAGCGCGGGGTCACCGACCGCGACATCCGGCTGGCTCGTACGATCTCCCGGATCGCCGCCGACACCGGCGTGGAGCTGGAGAGCGCGAGCGTCTCCCGCATGGAGCTCGCCCTCGACACCCCGTCCCACGAGCGGATCCTGCCGTTCTGGGGTGCCGTGCTGGCCATGAAGGACCAGTCGGAGGCCGGGGTCGACGACGAGGTGCGCGACCCGTACGACGCGCTGCCGGCGCTCTGGTTCCAGAAGTCCGGCAGCGAGGAGCCCCGCCAGCACTGGCACCTCGACGTGTGGGTGGATCCCGAGCAGGTGCGGCCGCGCATCGACGCCGCGCTCGCCGCCGGCGGCACGCTCGTGGACGACGAGGGGGCGCCGAGCTTCTGGGTGCTGGCCGACCCCGAGGGCAACCGGGTCTGCCTGTGCACCTGGCAGGATCGCGGCTGACCGCGTCTCGCCGGATAGAGGTGAGGGCGGTGGGGTAGCAGTGACCTCATGACAGAACGTGTGCCCGACCCCGCTCACCGCCGCCCAGCGGGGCTGGACGACGTCACCGTCGAGGCGCTGGGCGGCTTCAGCGAGGCTCTGGAGATGATCCACCGGGCCAGAGGCCATCTGTACGCCATGCACCAGCTCACGGGCAGCGCCGATTTCGCGCTGGACCGGGTGGTGGAGCTGCTGCGCCAGGGCGGGCACGACGCGTGGGCCGACCGGATCGAGCGCGAGCTGATCGGCCGTAACGTCCTCGCCGGCCGGTGGACGTTCCAGCTCGTGGAGGAGTACGACGACGGCTACTACCGCGAGTTCCAGGGCCTCGAACGCGAGATCCGCGAGGAACTGGCCGGGGGGCGCCGCCACCTGCACGAGGCGGAGCTGAAGCAGCGCCGCCGCACCCCCGGCCGCCCTGGCCACGAGACGGCACCCTGAGCCGTCGAGAACCGACGAGCGCCCCTGGCCGGCGCCGGCGCGCGTCGTCTTCCCCACCGGGTGGGCTTCCTGCTGATCCCCCGAGCGAGCTACCCCGGCTGCCCACTCCAGCGTGATGATCTCAGCTGGTCTCCCGCCGTAGCGTCCTTGGCGTGGCCGCGGCGGGGTGCCGCGGGGCCGTGAGGGCGGAGGTCAGTTCGATGGAGACGGACGTGCGGGTGCTTCCCGTGGCGGAGGCCAGGTGGTGGTCCCGGCCGATGGCCCGGCTGCTGATCATGATCGCGCTGCTCGTCGGAGTCGCCGCCGTCGTCGACGCGCTCGCCGCCGGAATGGCCACCGGGCCCGTCGGCGGCCTGGTGGGCGGCGGTCTTGGCGCGGCGTTCGCGATGTGGGTGTACGCGATGGCGGTGCGGGCCACCGAGCGGCGGCACGTGATGGAGTTGCTGCCGGGCCGCGAGGAGGCCGTGTCGGCGCTGTGGCGGTGGACGCTCGCCGGTCTGGCGCTGTTCACGGTCACGATCGGTGTCATCGCCGTGTTCGGCGGCTACCGCGTCGCCGGGTGGGGGTCGTTCGGGGGCGCGGTGACCGTGTTCGGGACGATGTGCGCGGTCGCGGTCGTCGAGGAACTGCTCTTCCGCGGCGTACTGTTCCGCATCGTCGAGGAGATGGCCGGCACGTGGGGCGCCCTGCTGGTCTCCGGCGTGTTGTTCGGAGCGTTTCACCTGGTCAACCCGGACGCCACGGGCTGGGGAGCGCTGGCCATCGCGATCGAGGCGGGACTGATGCTCGGCGCCGCGTACGCCGCCACGCGCAGTCTGTGGGTCCCCATAGGAGTGCATCTCGGCTGGAACGCCGCCGAAGCCGGCATCTTCGGGGTCACCGTCTCCGGTTCGGGAGCGGAGTCGCACGGGCTGCTCGAAGCGACGATGTCCGGGCCGGCGGCGCTGACCGGCGGCGCCTTCGGGCCCGAGGCGAGCGTCGTCGCGATCCTGGTGTGCAGTGTGCCGACGGTGCTGTTCCTGCGGATGGCCCGCCGCCGCGGCCACCTGCACCGCCGCCCGCGCCGCGCTTCGCAGGGCGGCACGACGGCCGACGTCCAGGTGGCCGGAGCCGCCGTCGGCTGCAGCTGACGTCTCGCGGGCCTGACGGACCGTCCAGCCCTCTGCCCTGCTGCTCGTACGCCCTTGACGCCCGGCTCGGGTCGTCCGGTGTGTGGACTGTGGTAGTAAAGACGCGGTTTGTGACACGAGGGGGAAATGTGACCATGCTCAGCCGGCGACGGCTCCTTCAGGCGGGTGCGGGTGCCGTGCCGGCGATCGCGCTCGGGACGTCTCCCGCGTGGGCCGAGTCGGCCGAGCCACCGACCACCGGTGTCGTGCCGACGTCGCTGGCCGGCTTCGACAAGGCGCTGAAGGCGTACATCAAGGAGCGGGACATCTCCTGCGCCCAACTCGCGGTCGCCAAGAACGGCAAGATCCTGCTCGCCCGCGGTTACGGGTCCTACACCCGGGCGGACGGCTCCACGGCGAAGGTGCAGCCGACGTCCCTCTTCAGGATTGCGAGCCTCAGCAAGAGCCTGACCGCGGCCGCGATCGTCCGGCTGGCGCAGGACGGCGAGCTGAGCCTGGGCGACAAGGTCGCCGACCTGCTGGACCTGCCGACCGAGGCCGACCCCCGGCTGGCGAACGTCACCCTCTGGCGGCTGCTCCAGCACACCGGCGGCTGGGACAGAGGCGTGACGACCGACCCGCTGTGGAACGACACCACGATCGCGGCGTCTCTGGACGTGCCGCTGCCGATCGACCACGCCGACATCATGAAGTACACCACCGCGAAGAAACTCGACTTCGCCCCCGGCTCGAAGTACGTCTACAGCAACTACGGCTACATGCTGGCCGGTCGGCTCGTCGAGCGGGTCTCGGGCCTGCCGTACGAGACGTACGTGCGGCGCAAGCTGCTCGCCCCCGTCGAGATCGAGCGGATGCGGCTCGGCCGCAGCCTGCGCTCCGAGGCGTTCTCGAGCGAGGTGCCCTACGAGTCGAAGTACACCAGGAAAAGCGTCGTGAACCCGTCGGGCGACACCGTGCCCTACCCCTACGGCGGTTTCAACATGCCCAACCAGGACGCCAACGGGGGCTGGCTCGCCTCCGCCGTCGACCTGGTCAAGTGGGGCTTCGTCTTCGACGGCGCCGGGCCCGTGCTCACCTCCAAGTCGATCTCGCGCATCTTCGCCAAGCCCGAGCTCGGCGAGAACTCCGGCGGTTCCTGGTACGGCCTCGGCTGGCACGTGCGCAAGAACAACGCCGGAGGGCTGAACACCTGGCACAACGGCAGCATGCCCGGCACGTTCAGCTTCTTCGCGCGCATCCAGCACGGCGTCAGCTACTGCGCGATCTTCAACCGCAGGGAGGAGGAGGGCAGCCCGGACTTCGACGGGATCGACCCCCTCCTCGGCAGGGCGAGTGGCGCCGTGAAGACCTGGCCGACCACGGACCTCACCCCGAAGTACTTCTGACGCGGCTTCCGCTCCGCTCAGGCGCACGGGCGGCGTCCGCGCGCCTGAACGGCGCCTGGTACGCCCACTGCCAGGCCGTTTCGATCGGCCCGCGCCGGAACCGGCGCAGCCACAGCGAGGAGAGCACCATGATCAGCAGGCAGATCGCCGCCCACGCGACCGGCACCCACCAGGGACGGTATGCGTCGAGCCGGCTCGCCAGCCCGAGTCCCCAGCCGTAGCAGAGCACGCCGGCCACCAGGTTCTGGAACACGTAGCCGGACAGCGCCGCCCGCCCGACGTTCGTGAGCCCCCGCCGTACCACGCCGGGGGCGCCGCGCAGGCCGAGCACGATGGTGGTGATCAGTCCGAGCAGGCCCAGGGCGACCAGGGGAGCCAGCAGGTAGCGGTCGACCACGAACCAGCCGGGGCCGGCGAAGGACGTGGCCAGGTTCAGCGGCACGCCCGCGCCGAGCCCGACGGCGACCAGCCTCCTGCGCAGCCGGGCGCCGCGTTCCTCGAACAGCCCGGCCCGGAGGAGGCGGGCGCCGAGGAGGAAGAGGACGACGCCCATGGGGACGATGAAGATCAGCTCGATGCGGAAGAGGGCGGCGTACTGCAGGCGGAGGCCGACCTGGTCGAGCCAGCTTCCCTCGGTGTAGAGGGAACTCGCGCCGCCGCCCGTGGCCGGCGCCTGCAGCCCTGCCGTGGCCAGGCCGACCAGGGCGGCGTGCAGCGTCCCCATGCCGACCATCCAGCCGGTGATCGCGCGTTCGCTCCTGCCCACCAGGTACGCGACGATCACGGCGGTGACGGCGTAGCCCATCAGCACGTCGAACTCGAAGATCAGGATGTAGTGCAGCGTGCCCTCGGCCAGCAGGAGCGCCGAGCGCCACAGATACCGCCCTGGCCAGGCCAGGCCCTTGCGCACGGCACTGCGGTACTGCAGTTCCAGGCCGATGCCGAAGAGCAGGGTCAGCAACCCGAGAAACTTGCCGTTGGACAGGAAGCGCACGAAGGTTTCCACCGCGCTGCCGCCGCCGCTCATCTGCAGCACGTCCAGAGGGCCGGCCGGGGCGGTGAAAATCCAGATGTTGGTGCCGAGCGTGCCCATGATCGCCACGCCGCGCAGCACGTCAAGTGCGTCTATGCGTCCTTTCACGGTTCCCAGCCTGCTGCCGCCACAGCCCGCTGCCATCGTCCCGCCTGACGAAAACGGCCGTACGCCGATAGGTGTACGGCGCCCCGACTTCGGTCGGCGGCGCACGGGTACTGAGCCGCAACCTGGTGGGTAGGGGGCGTTGAGGTTCCGTCAATCCTGTTGAAGGAGGCGACGATGGACACATCAGGGGTCGCGAAGACGGTCCAGGACGTCATGCACCAGGGAGCGGAGTGCGTCGGCGAGCACGACAGCCTGCGCACCGCCGCGCGCATGATGCGCGACCTGTCGGTCGGAGCGCTGCCGATCTGCGGCGACGACGACCGCCTCAAGGGGATCATCACCGATCGCGACATCGTGATCAAATGCTGCGCCGAGGGCAAGGATCTCGACTCCACCATGGCGGGCGAGCTGGCCCACGGGCTGGTGTGGGTGGAGGCCCACAACAGCGTCGAGGAGGCGCTGCAGAAGATGGAGCAGCACCAGATCAAGCGGCTGCCCGTCATCCGCGAACGCCGGATCATCGGCATGATCACCGAGGCTGACCTGGCCAAGGAACTGCCCGACAGCAAGCTGGCCGAGTTCGTGCACCGGATCTACGCGCATTCCTGACCGGGAAGCGCGATCGGACAGGGTGAAGCCCCGCGGAGCGTCCCGCGGGGCCTCGCCGTCCCGGTCAGGCGGCCAGCTTGACGTCCGAAACCGTCCGCTCGCGGGCCGGGACGAGCCGCGCGCCCAGCGCCCGCGCCGCGATCACCATGGCGGCGGTGACCAGCACGATGTCCTTGAGGATGTACTGGGCCTCCAGGGTGGGCGGGCCACCGGGGAACATGTCGGTGAAGAACAGCACCAGCGGTGACATGAACCCCACCAGCGCACCGGCCATCACGAGCAGACCGGCCTTCAGGAACTTCCCGGTGATCAGGGTCAGCCCGATGAAGCACTCGGTGGCGGCGACGACGGCGAGCGCGACGCCGCCCGACACCACGCCGAACGTCAGCTGTTCCAGCGTGCCCACCGCGAGTTCTTCCGCGGGGCTGACACCCGGGAAGAACTTCAGGAACCCGAACCCCAGGAAGACCAGGCCGACGCTGATCCGCAGGGCGTCGATGCTGTGGCGGGCGAGCCACTCGGTCGTCGTGGCGAGCATCTTCGTGTACGTGGCAGTCATCTGCTTGCTTCTCTCTTCCGTCGTTTCCTGCTGACACGACCAAGCGTCGCCGGATCCGCCCTCCGAGGAATCCGCCGGTGAGCGGCGACCCGGCTACGCCGTCCCGCGTACGCCGGCGCCGGCCCGCCTTCGCCTCACGGGGTAGCCGGGGGCGGCGTCGTACCGAGCGCGGACCCCCATGCGTTGTGGTGCCCATCACGTCGGATGTGTGGATTCGTGCACAGATGATCGTGGGCGGTCTTCCTAGAGTCGGTGCCGTGCCGGACGGGATCCCCAGGCGGCACCTGACGAAGGAGGAGATCTGCATGCGCAAGGCTCTGACGGTCTCGGCCCTGGCCGGTTCGATGGCGGTCACCGGTCTGGCCCTGGCTCCGGCGGCCGCCCAGGCGAGCACGCACTCCACGACGAGCTGGGGGAAGTTCTTCTCCAGTGATCACAAGGCGTACACGTTCGGTAAGGCCTGGAAGAGCCACGGGAAGGTGTTCACGAAGTGGTACGGGGTCGACAAGCGTGGTGGCAAGCAGGCGTGGGTGTGGTTCGAGGTGTATCAGAACGGTCACTGGAAGAGGTTCAACAAGGCGTGGGACGGCCAGGTCGCCGGCGCCTGGCGGGGGCACGGGATCGAGAAGGTGTACACGTTCACCTGCTGGGCGGGCAAGTTCGACAACTGCGGCAAGAAGTACCGCATCTACTGAGAGCAGGGATTTACCCCTTCATGAGCCACCGGGCGTTGACCATTCGCGGCGGACGCACCAACTATCGAGCTACGACCCATCTGTCGGACAGGGAGTGGCGATGCGCGCGGTACGCCTGCACGAGTACGACAAACGTCCGGTCGTCGAGGACGTCCCCGAGCCCGCGATCGGCGGCCCGCTGGATGTGCTGGTCGAGATCGGCGGCGCCGGGTTGTGCCGCACGGATCTGCACATCGTCGAAGGCCAGTGGGCCGGCAAATCGGGTGTGACCCTGCCGTACACGATCGGGCACGAGAACGCCGGCTGGGTGCGCGAGGTCGGCTCGGCCGTGACCGGCGTCCGGCCCGGTGACGCGGTCATCCTGCACCCTCTCGTCACGTGCGGACTGTGCCGGGCGTGCCGCGCCGGCGACGACGTGCACTGCTCGGCCTCGAAGTTCCCCGGCATCGACACTGACGGGGGCATGGCCGAACTGCTGCTCACCACCGCCCGCTCCGTGGTCAAGCTCGATCCCTCGCTGCAGCCGGCGGACGTCGCGGCGCTGGCCGACGCGGGCCTGACCGCCTACCACGCGGTACGCAAGGCCGTACCGCTCCTCTACCCGGGCACGCAGGTAGTGGTCATCGGCGCCGGCGGGCTGGGCCACATCGGCGTCCAGTGCCTGGCCGCCATGACGCCCGCCGAGATCATCGCCGTCGACCGGTCACCGGCCGCGCTCGAACTCGTCCAGGGGCTCGGCGCCACACACACCGTCCAGGCCGACGGCCGCCAGGTCGAGGCGGTCGCCGACCTCACCGGCGGGCAGGGCGCCCACGTGGTGCTGGACTTCGTCGGCGAAGGAGGCACCGAGGCCGAGGGCGTGGCCATGATGCGCCGCGCGGGGTCGTACTTCGTGATCGGTTACGGCGGGCGGGTCGAGATCCCCACGATCGACATCATCTCCACCGAGATCAACGTGATCGGCAACCTGGTCGGCTCCTACAACGACCTGGACGAGCTCATGGCCCTGGCCGCCCAGGGCAAGGTCAGCCTGCACACGAGGACGTACCCGCTGGAGGCCGTCAACGACGCCATGGACGACCTGGACGGCGGGCGCCTCCAGGGTCGCGGCATCCTCGTGCCCGCCAGGGGCTGACGGTCGGGGCTTGAGCACCGGGAGTACGCGGGCGGGTCGACCCGCAGACGCCCGCTGACGGGTTCGGACTCGACGGCATGCGTCAGCGGGTGCGCGGCGTGGGAGGCACACGCCGGCCATCCGCTCAGCGGCGGCCGCGTCCCCAGCCCTTGCCGGGGTTCGCGTACGTGGCCCGCTTGGCCTTGCCGCCCTGCTTGGCCAGCCCCGGCGGCAGGCGCTCCGGGCGCCCTCCGCCGGTGGAGCGCGGCCGGGCGGCCTGGGACGGGTCATCGGGCGGTTGCGCGGTCCGGGACGGGTCGTCGAGCGGCCGGGCGGTCCGGGACGGGTCGCTTTCGGGCGGCCGGGCGGTCCGGGACGGGTCGCTTTCGGGCGGCCTGTCGGCTGACACGCGGTAGGCGTGCATCGCGCCGCTGGGCTGCGGCGCCGGGTACGTGACGGATTCGGCGCGTGACCTCTCGTGGCGGGGGCCGGCGACCTCGCCATCGGGCCAGGAGGTCGTGGCGAGCACCGCGACGATCAGGGCGGTCAAGGCGGCCGCCTGCCGCCACCGTCCGGGCGCGCCCGCCCGCGGGCGGCCGCCCAGGGCCGGGATGGGAAAGAGGACGCCGTCGGCAGGGACGAGGGACGCGGGCTCGGCCCGGCTCGGAGCGGCTTTGTGGTGGGCCGGCTGCTCCGCCACCCGGAGCAGTTCCTGGTGGGCTTCGGCGGTCCCGATGCGGCGCCCGGGGTCCTTGTCCAGCAGGCCGGTGATGACCGGGGCGAGCGGCCCGGCCTGCCGCAACGGGGCGGGGCTGCTGGTGAGCACCGCGCTCAGGGTGGCCAGCGCGCCGCTGTCGCCGAAGGGGGAGCGGCCCTCGACGGCCTCGTACAGGGTGGCGCCCAGCGACCACAGATCGGCCTGCGGGGTGGAGGGCCCGCCGCGCGCCCGCTCGGGGGCGATGAAGGCGGGCGTGCCGAGCACGATGCCCTCCCGCGTGAGGTGCGCCTGGTCGTCCAGCGTGGTCGCCAGCCCGAAGTCGGTCAGCACGGCGTGGCCGTCGTCGGTCATCAGCACGTTCGCGGGCTTGACGTCGCGGTGCACGATGCCCTTCGCGTGCGCGGCGCGCAACGCGTCCAGCAGGTCCAGCCCGACGCGAGCCACGGTGGTGGCGGGCAGCGGTCCGCGTTCCCTGACCAGGTCGTCCAGGCTGCGGGAGGGCACGTACTGCAGGACGATCCACGGCCGCTCGTCGGCCTCCACCACGTCGTACACGACTGCGATGTTCGGATGGCTCAGCCGGGCGGACAGGCGGGCCTCGCGCATGGTGCGCCCGAGCAACGCCTCCCGCTCGGGTCCTGGCCGGTGGGGCAGGCTGATCTCCTTGACCGCGACCTGGCGGTCAAGGACCTCGTCGTGGCCGCGCCAGACCGTGCCCATGCCACCCCGGCCCAGTTCGGCCAGCAGCCGGTACCGCCCGGCCAGCAACCATCCTTGATAGGGCGTAACCGACATGACGGGAGGTTTACCCGAACAAGATCCGTGTGCCACGGATTCGTCACACACTGTTGCTCTACCGTTACGTCTCCCGTGGAGTGGTGTGGCGGTCACCGGCCAGGATCTGATGGAGCGTGGCGGCGAAGGCGTCCGGGTCGCCTTTCATGCCGAACGCGCCGTCGAGAAACCCGCCGTGGTGGCTGGGGAAGGTGACCGGCTCCGTGCCGAGGCGTCCGGCGACGGCCACGCCCGCGCGGTGGGCCATCTCGCCCTCGGACTCGGCTCCGACGCCGATGACCACGCGGGTCGAGGCGGCGCGCAGCGCCTCGAAGTCGTGCTCGTAGTGCGTACAGGTCATGAGGTTCTGCGCGAACATCACATCGTCGCGGGAACCGTCGTCCTCCGACGGCAGCCCGAGTTCGGCGGGGCTCTGCACGGGCCGGTCGGCGAAGTCGGCGGGGATCTCGCCGCGCAGGCTGGTGACCGCGACGAACTTCGCCATCGCCGGTCCGAACCCGTGCCGGTCGTAGGTGCGGCGGATGTCGACGACGGCGGCCAGCGCCTGCTCGCGGTCCGGCAGGACCTGGGCGGCGGGCGGTTCGTGCGCGACGAGCGTACGCACCTGCTCCGGGTGCCTGGCCACCAGCGCAAGCCCGTTGACGGCGCCCCCGCTGCTGGCGAAGACGTCCACCGGCCCGCCGCCGAGCGCGCCGATCAGCCGGTGCAGGTCGTCGGCGTGCTGCTCGGGCGTCGACTCGCCGCCGCCGGTGCGGGCGCTGCGGCCGATCCCGCGCGGGTCGTAGGTGACCACCGTACGGTCAGGGAAACGTGCGGCCAGGCCGGTGAAGCCGCTGGCATCCATCGGCGAGCCGATCATCAGCAACATCGGCGCGGTGCTCGTCTCACCCTCCCGTACGTCGTAGTGCAGAGTGCCGCCGGGCACCTCGAGGGTATGGGCCATGGGTTCGTCCTTTCTCGACACGCTGATGGAGACCCGCCGCGGCGGCGAAACTCATCGGTCCGCGCGCGATCGACCCGTAGATTCCCGCGTGCGGGAATCTACGGGCGCAGGTCGAACACCTCCCACGACTCGCCGGGAGCCAGCCCGGCCAGCTCGCGGCCGCACTCCTTGAGCACCTGCGGCCCCGAGGTGATGTGCGCGGTGCCGGCGTGGGCGTCCCTGAACAGCCGCTGCACCAGCCCGTCGCGCAGCGCCGAGGTGCCGCCGGACGCGTAGACGAACCGGGACACCTCGGCGATCGTCGAGGTGACGTGGTTGAGCGCCAGCCGCACCATCGTCTCCTGGCGCACGTCGAGCGTGCGGCCCGCGTCCAGGGTGCGTTCCGCGTCGTCCCACGTCTCGTGCACCAGGGCCTTGGCCGCGCGGAACGCCGCCTCCGCCCGGGCGAAGCCGGTGTGGAAGGCGTCACTGTCCGCGAGCTGGCCAGGCCGTCCCGCCCGCGCACCCGCGTGCCGGATCAGCTCGTCGAGGAGCCGGCGGCCGACGCCGAGCGCCCAGCCGGAATGGCAGATCAGCGCCTGGTCGACCAGGCCGAGCCGGTAGAGCGCGCCGCCGCGCAGCGGCTCGTTCTGGGTGAACACGTGCGACTGCGACTCCGGTACGAAGGCTCCGTCGATGGCGTAGTCGATGCTGCCCGTGGCGCGCAGGCCCAGGACGTCCCAGTTGCCGAGCATCTTGACGTCGTCCAGCGGGGTGATGAAGATCCGCACCTCGTCGGAGCCCTCGACGGCGCCCAGGCTGTGGGCGTACTGCGCGTGCAGCATGCCCGAGGCGAAACTCCACTGCCCGCTGAGGCGGAACCCTCCGTCCTCGCGTACGGCGGTGCCCGGCCTGGTGCCCTGGCCAGCGACGAGCGGCATCCGCGGGCCGGCGAAGATGCGTTCGACGGCGTCGTCACCCAGGTAGGCCCCGGCCGTGCCGTTCTCGAGGGTGGTGGCCATGACCACCCAGCCCGTCGAGGGGTCGGCGTACGACAGTTCCTCGAAGACGGCGATCAGCTCCCGGGGGGACGACTCGGCGCCGCCGAGGGGAACGGGCACCCATACGCCGAAAAGACCTGCCTCGTGCAGGGCGTCCACGACGGGGATGGTCAGCCTGCCCTGCGCCTCCGCCGCGCCCGCCTCGCGCTCGATCAGGGGGCGCAGGTCGCGGGCTCGCTCCAGCAGGGTGGTGCCGGCGGTGTGCAGTCGCCGCGTGTCGCTCATCTCCAGGTGCTCCTGTCCGTGATCGATGGCACTCCTTCTCTGTCAGATCACGTCAGCCGCTCCTTGTCCAGCCGCCGGGCGTGCGAGGTCCGGCGCGGGCATGCCTGGCCGCGCCGGGCGCCCGAGGCGGGGCTAACCTGGCAGAATGGACGTTTCCGCAGGTGGCTACAGGTTGGGGCCCGAGTCGGGGCGGCTGCTGGTGCACACGACCCGCACCGGGCTGGGCGCCAAGGCCGGTCACGACCTCACGATCGAGGTCACTCGCTGGCACGGCGAGGCCGTTGTCGGTCCCGCGCTCGATCCCGCCGATCCGGCCGGTTCCCGGGTGACCGTCGAGGTCGACGCGGACTCGCTCGCCGTCAGGGAAGGGACGGGCGGCGTCAAGCCGCTCACGGAGTCGGACCGCCGGGAGATCGGGAAGATCATGCGGGAGAAGATCCTGCACACCCGGAGCAACCCGACGATCACGTTCCGGTCGACCAGGGTCGAGGGGACCCCGGAGGAGTTCCGCGTCGAGGGCGAGCTCACCCTCGTCGGTGTCACGCGGCCGGCCGAGGTGCGCGGCTCGCTGGCCGAGGGCCGGGTGCGGGGCTCGGCGGTCATCGTGCAGTCCCGGTGGGGCATCCGGCCCTATTCGGCGTTGTTCGGCGCGCTCAAGCTCAGCGACGAGGTCGAGGTGCGGTTCGACATCGGCCTCGAGCCGGAGGAGGGCACGCCGCGCCCGTGATCAGGCGGCGGCGGGCCGGCGTGCGTTGAGGCGGCCCTGGGGCGCGGCGGGCCGGCGTGCGTCGAGGCGGCCAGGGCTCAGACACGATCGAGCGGGCGATGGGGCCCGGCCGGGAGCTCCACCTTGACGGGGTCGCCGGGGCGCACGACGCCGCCCGTCCTGACGACGCTCATGACGCCGGTCTTGCGTACGACATTGCCCGCCTCGTCGCGGCCGACGACCTGCTTGAGCAGGCCGTCCTGGAACTTGTCGATCTGCACGCAGGGGTTGCGCAGCCCGGTGACCTCCACGACGGCCTGCTCGCCGACGTGCAGCAGCGTGCCGGCCGGCAGGCCGAGCAGGTCGATGCCGCTGGTGGTGACGTTCTCCCCCAGCTCGCCCGGCTTGACCGTGTAGCCGGCCTCGCCCAGCTCCGCGAACAGCTCCTCGTGGATGAGGTGCACCTGGCGCAGGTTGGGCTGGGTGGGGTCCTTGGCCACCCGGGAGCGGTGCTTGACCGTCACGCCCGCGTGCACGTCGCCTTGCACTCCCAGGCCGGCGAGCAGGGTGATGCTCTCCCGGTTCGGCTTGGTGAAGGAGTACTCGCCGTTGCTGCTGACCGCCGTGACCGTCCCGTTCATACGGTTCTGTCCCCCTGTGTGGCGTGGACTGTTGGGACACCCAGTTTGGCAGATGCCGAGTTAGCTGCACTTTGCGCCAAGTTTCTCAGCTTTGCCACACGCGCCCCTGCGGCCAGGGATGATCAGGCCTGGCCGTGTGCCGCGCGAGCGCCCGGCTGATCGATTGACGATTGGAGCAACGTGCGAAGACGATCTTCCCTGCTCGCCGCCGCGTTAACGGTGCTGGCGGCGCTGCTACCCCTTTCGACGGCCGGGGCGGCGGCCGCCGCGGACGGGGCCACGGGGGCCGCCGTCAAGGGCGGCATCACCTGGGCGCCCTGCGAGGAGGAGCCGGAAGCCGAGTGCGGCAAGCTCGCCGTGCCGATCGACTGGTCCGAGCCGAACGGTCCCAAGGTCCAGATCTCCCTCGCCCGCCGCAAGGCCCTCGACCCGCAGGCCCGGGTCGGATCCCTCGTGATCAACCCCGGCGGCCCGGGCGGATCCGGCGTGGAGGCCGTCTACGCCGCGCCCGGGTCCTACACCGAAGAGCTGCGCAAACACTTCGACATCGTCGGCTTCGACCCCCGGGGCGTGGGCCGCAGCCATCCGGTGACCTGCTCGGCGTCGGTGTACAACAAGTTCCCGTACGCCGTCATGAAGAGCCAGGCCGACTTCGACAAGTGGAAGGCCTTCGCCAAGGAACTGCGCGAGGATTGCCGGGCCCGCACCGGCCCCCTCTACGACCACGTCGACTCGGTCAGCGTGGCCCGTGACGTGGAAGCCATCCGCGCCGCCCTCGGCGAGGGGAAGCTCAACTTCTACGGCATCTCGTACGGCACGCTGATCGGCCAGATGTACGCCGAGCTGTTCCCGGACAAGATCCGGACCATGGCGCTCGACAGCAACATGGACCACAGCCTCGGCGTCGCGGCGTTCCTGACCACCGAGGCCGCCGCCGTCGAGGACGCGTTCGACCAGTTCGTCGGCTGGTGCGAGCAGGAGACCGCGTGCGCCCTGCACGGCAAGGACGTCCGTGCGGTGTGGGAGCGGCTGCTGAAGAAGGCGCGTGACGGCAAGCTGTACTACCCGGGTGTCAAGGACCGCCCGATGACCGAGATCCAGGTCCTGTGGCAGGGCGTGCTCGGCACGGAGGGCCCCGCCTGGCAACTGCTGAGCCAGATGCTCAACGCCCTCGACGGCGGCCCGCTACCGGACGAGGTGCCGCCGCTGCCCGGGCGGCAGCCGGTGTCGGGGGAGACCGTCGAGCTGAACACCACGATCCTCTGCGAGGACTACAAGCTTCCGGTGCGCAACTACCGGGAGTACGCCGCGCTGATGCACATCTCCTCCCGCATCGCCCCCGACATGCGCCTCAACCCGATGCCGGTCGAGGACCTGCCCGTCTGCCTGGGCCATCCCACGAACAACCCGCAGCACCGGCTCCGTTACACGGGTGACGCCCCGATCCTGCTGGGCAACTCGATCCACGACCCCTCCACCCCGTGGATCTGGTCCGCCAACGTGGCCCGCCAGTTCGGCTCCAAGGCTGTGCTCCTCACCTACGAGGGCTGGGGCCACCGCATCTACGGCAAGGACAGGTGCAGCACCGTGCCCTTCGACGAGTACCTGATCTCGTTGAAGATGCCCAAGAAGGGCGCCCGCTGCGAGGTCGGCGGCACCGACCCGACGCTCAAGATGCTGAAGAAGGAGGTGTGGCCGACGGACGGGCTCAAGTGGGGCAGCCCGGTCGCGTCCGCGGCCGGCCTCTCCTGAGCACCGGCCCGCGCTGATCTGAACGGCGCGGGCCATCTCGAGGGCGGCATCCCCGGATGCCGCCCTCTCGGCGTTCTTCCGGCACGTGGCGGTCTCCGGTCGCGCCCGCTCGGGGCGCGGCCGCCGGACGGCAGGCGTATCGTCGCGGTGTGGCGTGTTTCCTCTGCTTCGCCTGCCGTAACCCGATCACCCTGTCCGTGCGGAAGATCCCACTGCCCCCGTGGAAGGAGGAGCCGGTCGGTGCGACCGCGTGGTACGAAAGGATCAAGCCGCCGCGGATGCCCCGCGGGGCGTATTCGGCCAACCACCACCCCCACGAGTTCTCGGGAGAGCCCCCCGGCCTGGTGATCCATCCGGACGACGCCGTCGGCATGCGGCTGCATCCGGACATCTCCCGGCTCACCGGCTGCTGCGGGATCAGCGCGATCAACGGTCCCAACCTCGTCTGCGCGGCCTGTGGCGCGGAACTCGCCATCCATCAGGCGGACTGCTACACGGAGAACCAGATCACGCTGCTGGCGGAGGCCGTCATCCTGTCGTACGCCCACGAATGACCCCGGGCGAGTAGGGTGAGCCGCCAAGGCCGTGGGTGAGGGGTGGCGCGTGGAGATCATCGAGACGCCGCGGATCGTCCTGCGGCCGCTGCGCGTCGAGCACGCCGACGAGATGGCCGCCGTGCTGTCCGACCCCGCCCTGCACGCCTTCACCGGCGGCGCCCCGCTCACCGCGCAGGAGTTGCGCGCCCGCTACGAGCGGCTGGTGGCCGGGCCGGCGGGCTGGCGCAACTGGGTGCTGTGGTCGCGGGAGGAAGAGTGCCTCGCCGGCTACGTGCAGGCCACGGTCGACGGCCGAACCGCCGAGATCGCCTGGGTGATCGGCACGCCGTGGCAGGGGCGCGGCCTGGCCACGGAGGCGGCGAAGGCGTTGGTGTGCTGGCTGGTGGGGCAGGGGATAGGCACGATCGTCGCGCACATCCATCCCGGCCACGCGGCCTCGGCCGCCGTCGCGACAGCCGCGGGTCTGCGTTCCACCGGGCGGTGGCACGACGGCGAGATGCGCTGGGAACGCTGAGCGCGGCGGGACGTCCTAACGAAGAAGTCACGGGCGCGGATCACCGTGATATCAGAGGACGCTTGATCATGAACGAAGGTTTACGGGCTTTGACCAATTGTAATAGTTTTTTTGGTCGTTCGAAGATCGTTCGGTAACGTCGTGTAAGCAGTCCGTACGCATCCGGGACGGACGCGTACACGACAGACGGACGCGTACACGAGAGAAGGCCAGAGGAACTCGTGGAACAGCAACCACAGGACACCGGAAAAATCATGGATACGTCAGGAGGTATCAAGGCCGCCCTGCCACCCCGGACGGACTGGGTGGTGTTCGGGGTGGCCGCCGCTCTGACCCTCGCCTTCGTCGTCTGGGGAGGGGTCGCCACCGACACGCTGGAGGGCGTGTCGACCTCCATGCTCGAGTGGACGATGCACAACGTGGGCTGGGCCTTCGTGCTCGCGGCCTCGGGCTTCGTGGTGTTCGTGCTCTGGCTGGCGTTCAGCAAGTACGGCAAGATCACCCTGGGGCAGGAGGGCGAGGAGCCCGAGTTCAGGACGGTGTCCTGGATCGCGATGATGTTCAGCGCGGGCATGGGCATCGGGCTGATGTTCTACGGGGTGAACGAGCCGCTCACGCACTTCGCCGAGCCTCCGCCCGGCACGCACGAGGCCACCGCGGCCGCGGCGCTGCGGATGGAGACCTCGCTGGCCACCACGCTGTTCCACTGGACGCTGCACCCCTGGTCGATCTACGCCGTGGTCGGCCTGGCCATCGCCTACGGCTGCTTCCGCCGCGGCCGGCGGCAGACGATCAGCGCGGTGTTCACCCCGCTGATCGGCGAGCGGCACGCCAACGGAGGCGTCGGCAAGGTCATCGACATCCTGGCCATCTTCGCCACCCTGTTCGGCTCGGCCGCCTCGCTCGGCCTCGGCGCGCTGCAGATCGGCAGCGGCGTCAAGGAGGTCGGCTGGATGTCGGAGGTCGGCGAGGGCCTGCTCATCGCGATCATCGCGGTGCTGACGCTGGCGTTCGTGTTGTCGGCGGTGTCCGGGGTGGAGAAGGGCATCCAGTGGCTGTCCAACACCAACATGGTGCTGGCCCTGGTGCTGGTCCTGTTCATCTTCCTGGTCGGCCCGACCGTGCTGATCCTCAACCTCCTTCCCACCTCCCTCGGCTCGTTCCTCGGTGACCTGGCCCAGATGGCGGCCCGCACCGAGGCCAGCGGCGGTGAAGGGGTCGCCGCCTGGCTGTCCGGATGGTCGGTGTTCTACTGGGCGTGGTGGATCTCCTGGACGCCCTTCGTCGGCATGTTCATCGCCCGCATCAGCCGTGGCCGCACCATCCGGCAGTTCGTCGGCGGCGTGATCCTGGTGCCCAGCGTGGTCAGCCTGGTCTGGTTCGCGGTCTTCGGCGGCACGGCCATGCAGCAGGAAGCCGGCGGCGCGGGGCTGACCCGCGAGGCCACCGCGGAGGGTCAGCTGTTCGCGCTGCTGAACGAATACCCCCTCGCGGGCGCGACGACCCTGCTCGTGATGATCCTGGTGGGCATCTTCTTCGTCTCCGGGGCGGACGCCGCCTCGATCGTGATGGGCACGCTCTCGCAGCGCGGCACCATGGAACCCAGCCGGGTCGTCGTGATCGTCTGGGGCGTGCTGACCGGCGCGGTCGCGGCGATCATGCTGCTGCTCGGCGGCGGCGGCGACGCGGCGCTCACCGGGCTGAAAAACCTGACGATCCTGGCCGCGGTGCCGTTCATGGTGGTGATGGTGGGCATGTGCGTGGCGCTCACGCGTGACCTGCGGCACGACCCGCTGATCCTGCGCGGGCAGCGCGGCGAGGAGGCCGTGGAGTCGGCCGTCATCACCGGCGGCGAGCTCTACGACGGCGAGTTCGAACTCGCGATCGTCGGCGCCAACGGCGAAAACGTCGAGGACGCCGAGGCCGTCGGCGACACGTCGCGCGAGAAATAGGTCCACCAGCGAGACGCCCCCCGGTGGCTACCGGGGGGCGTCTTCCGTGCTCGCACGGGTGATCGTCCGTACGGCGGCTCCGGCTCCGGCTCAGCGCAGGGTGGCCGTGAAGGTACGGCCGTGGGCGCGGCGGGTCGTCGCCCGGACCTGGGTGCCGCCCGGCACGCGGCGTACCGTCACACCCTCGTCGGCGGTGTCCAGGCGGAGAGGCCTGCCGCGCAGGACGACCGTGACGTGGTCGCGTTTCATCGTGGGGTCGGACAGGGCGACGACGGTGCGCTCGCCGCTCCGGACGATGACCGAGGCGGGACCGTCGACGAGCAGGCGCTCCGCGTGGCGCGGGCCGCCGGCGAAGACGTTGGCGGCGACGATCCCGAGTGCCCTGTGCCTGATCGCCTGCACGTGCCGGTCGTTGGCCAGCACGGTCAGCGGGCCGTCCGCGTAGCCGCGCAGCCGGGCCTCGGTCGCGTTCGGGACCAGGGCGTAGGCGACGGCCGGAACGCCGCCGGCGGCCGGATGGGCGATGGAGGCGGTGAAGACGTTCTTGGTCACACTCGTGTCGGGGTTGCTCGCCCGCACGACCCTGCGGCTGCGGGTCACCGTCTCCAGCCCGGCGGCGACGGGCTGCCGGGTGAGGAAGGCATATCCGATCGCGGTACGGCGGGTGTCGTTGGCGTACCGCAGCCAGCGCGGCGGCGACGTGTCGCCCGCCCGCCAGGACCCGCCGCGCCAGCCCTCGCCGGTCAGCACGATCGTGTCCCCGGGGGCCGCGATGCGGCTGTCCACGGTGGTCACCGCGGCGCGGCGGCCCTGGCCCGAGACGTCCGCGGCCAGCACCACGATCTCGTCGTCGAACATGAACCACGACTTGGTCGCGCGGGCGTTGCGGTAGACGACGAAGTCGTCGGGCAGGATGCCCTGCTGCTTGGCGGTGTAGGCGGCGTCGTCCGACTGCACCATGCCGGCCACGCCGTACGCGCCGAGCGTGGCGCCGCCGGAGAAGGCGTTCCCGGCCAGGGGGAAGTACACGTAGGTGTTCTGCGACTCCGAGGAGGAGGTGAAGTTGAGCGGATGGTCCGGGTTCTCGTACCAGAACCGGCCGTACGACTCGGGGACCGTGCGCCGCTCCTCCTCCGGCGCGGTGATCCCGGCCAGCCGGTACGGCGAGACGGCCGTGTAGTAGTCGACGCCGAAGACCTCGCGCTGGTCCTCGCCCGAGAGGTAGAGGTAGTAGGCGCCGTCGCCCTGGAACCAGGGCATGAGGTTCTCGCCGTTCATGTACTCGTACTTGCTGATCCGGTCGGAGCTGCGCGCCAGCGCGAAGGCGTAACCGGGGCGGCGGTGCACGGTCCTGTCCATCGAGTTGAACGCCACGGAACGCTCGGGCGGGTTCAGGTCGGCGGCCGGGATGGCGGAGTCGGCGCGGATGGCCGCGTAGCGGGCGATGCTGACCGGGGAGACGAACGTGCCCGTGTCGGCCTCCGGCAGGAACTTGACGTACTGCTTCAGGGCCTGCGAGCCGTCGCCCTCGACGTGGCCGGCCAGGTCGGCGATGGCCTCCGTGATCACCCGGACGTCGGAGTAGCCGGTGTTCGTACGCGAGACCGCCCGCCCCTTGACGATCTCCATCATCCACCCCTCGAAGATCAGCGGGGCGAAGCCGTCGGCGATCCAGCGGTACACCACGCCGGCCAGGTCGGAGCCGCCGCCGCCCGTCGCGCCTTCAAGCGTCTTGAGGGTCTGCACGACGCGGGTCAGCAGGGCACGCCCGTAGGAGCCGGTGTAGGCGACGGAGTGGTGCTGGATGAAGGAGCCGTCGTGGTAGTAGCCGTCGGTGACCCCGTGCTGCAGGTCGTAGGGGTCGATCGTGGCGAAGACGGTGGCCTGGTCGGAGATGGCCTTGGAAACCCGGGCGTCGTCGGCGGTGAGCGCGCCCTGCAGGATGCGGTTGCCGGTGATGTCGGCCAGGTTGGCCCCGGTGTGGAAGCGCGAGTCGAGGTCGACGTCGCCGTCCTTGCCGTTGCGCAGGTAGGCGTCCATCGAGGCGATGTACGTGGCCGTCAGGTCGGGGCGTAGTTCCCGTATCCGTTCGTCCAGCAGGACCAGCGTCCTGCTCACGTGGGTGGGGATGCCGATCTCCCAGCTGTGCCAGTTGCCGTAGTAGCCCTTCGACTGGTCGCCGAAGTGGTGCTCGTGCAGCCACTGGAGCCCGTCGACGACCCGGCGCTGGACGGCGGCGTCACCGTCGAGCTCGCCGCCGGGCGCGCGGGTCGCGAGCGCGATCTCGTACAGGTACTGGTAGGCCGAGCGCAGCTTGGCGTCGTCGGTGCCGAGGGTCAGGCCGGCGAACAGCTCGCCGTCGCCCGCCTGGTCCATCGCGGCCAGCCGCTGCCGGGCGGTGTCGAGCATCGCCGCCAGCTTGCCGGCGACCTCGGGGCGGGCGTTGACCTCCGCGGTTCCCGCGAAGGTCGCCACGGTGTTGGCGAGCAGCCTCGCGTGATCGGCCGGCGCCGCGGCGGCGGCACGCATCGGCGCGGCCATGGCGAGCAGGGCGGTGGCGGGGAGGAGAGAGAGGATCTGACGGCGGGACAAGTGCGGCACTGCGGACTCCATGCCGTTGGGGGGTATGCCGGGCTCACCCTACAGGATCTAGTTTTCCCAGCCCAGACCGCACGCGTGCCCGGAGGTCACCGTACATTGCCCGATGGTTGGCCGGCGCTCTCGCCCATGACCACCGGCGGGCCGTCGGTGACCTTCTCCGCGGGCAGGTCGCCGGTCTCCACGCAGCTCGTTCCCGCCGGCAGCGGCGGCGGCCGGTCGGGGAACAGGTCGGTGACCGGCTCGTGCGAGCTCGGCGCGCGCATCTCGATGGTCATCTCGACGTCGCCCGACAGCTGCCCGAGCCCCTGCGCGACGGCGAAGTAGGACACGCCGTCCACGACCTTGTAGGCGTGCGCAGCGAACGACCACGCGTCCCAGGCGCCTTCCGCCGGCGGGTCGGGGTCGCCGGACTCGCGCGGCGGCAGGCACACCGTGGCGTAGACCGTCCAGCCGCCGTCACGCAGCTTCCGCATGCCCTCCGCGGCCCACCGCCGCGCCTCGCCGGCCGGAGCCGCGGCCGGCCGTTCGGCCAGGACCACGGTCACCGTGCCGCGGGTGGCGGGCAGGTCGTCCGACTTCCGGAACGCGACCCTGCGGGCCGGCTCCTTGACGGCCTCGCTGACGAACGGCTGCGACATCATGACGTCGAGCTGCGCCTGATCGGCGCGCGTCGTGGCGTCGGAGGCGGCACACCCGCTCAGCAGCACGCAGATCGGCACCAGCAGGAGTCGCCGGGTCATCGGGGGGTCACCACACCCTGGACGTGGTCGTAGCCCAGAGCCGAGACGTTGCCGTTGCGGAAGTCGTCCTCGCTGATGCGGGCCATCTCCCCGCTCGGGTTGTAGAAGACCAGATTGTCGCCCTCGTGCCCGACGAGCAGCACGTAATGGGCCGGGTAGCGGTCGCCGATGAGGACCGGCACGGTGTGGCCGGCGTCGACCGCGCCGACGGCGTCGTCGAGCGCCCGGTTGACGGAGCCGGCGTCGGTGTCGTCGACGATCCGCCAGTCGTAGCGCGTGCCGAAGGAGTCGGCGTGCTCGTTCATCTCGTCGGTCAGACCCCAGGGGGAGGTGCCCAGGCTCTGCGGCCACACGGTGTTGGTGGAGTCGTGGATGCGGTTCTGCTCGTCGGTGAGCCTCTCCCGGAGCTCGGCGGCCGACAGCGGGTTGCCCTTGTCGTCCGTGGTCAGGCTCAGCGCGTACAGCGGGTCGTTCATGGCGCGGGCCACCATGATCGAGGTGGAGCCGCAGGTCGTCTGGTTCTGCTGCTCCAGCTCGACGCTGTTGACGAGCACCGTTCCGCTGCCCCCCGGGTAGACCAGGCTGAGGTGCTCGCGTAACCAGCTCTCGCTCTTGCCGCGGATGACCGAGGCGAAGGTGGAGATGTCATCGACCGAGTGGCCGGCCGCGAGCGCCTTCATCAGGTAGGCGCGTTCCGCCTCGGAGCCGGCGTCGTCGAGGAGGCGCTGCAGGCGGGCACGGTCCTCGTCCGACAGTGCCTCCATCTTCTCGGCGGCCCTGGCCAGCTGCGCCGTGGTCAGGATGCCGTTCTCTTCCTGCGCGGTGCCGTCGATGCCCGCGGCCGCCAGCAGCACCGCGTCGAAGGCGTCGATGTGCGGCGACCGGACGGCGCCCGCGCGCGCCTTGCCCTGCACGTCGCGCAGCCCCCGCTTCAGCGCCTCCCCAGCGGTCTGCAGGTCCTCGAAGACCTTGATGGCGCCGTTGATGGCCCCGATGGCCCGGCCGATGTCGTCGACGATGCCGCCGTCGCCGTCGAACGGCCACACGGCGTTCCACATGTTGCGCACGATGTCGTGGGCGCTGTTGAGCTCGCCCGCCGCGTCGAGCAGGTCCTGCCGGTGCTGGCCGAGCCTCCGTTTCAGGCTGCGGACCTCGTCGGCGTACTCCGTCAGCAACGTGTCCGCCTTGCGCATGGCGGGTGCGGCCTGCTGCAGCAGCTCGTCGGTCGCTTTGAGCGCGGCGAGCGCCTCGGTGGCGGCCTCGCCCTTCCACACCGACGGGACCGAGACCTTCGTATGGTCGAGATCGGTGGCGGCGGTGTCGATGGCGATCGCCATCCTGCGGAAGGCCTTGCCGAGGTCGTCGATGCCGTCGGGATCGCCGGGCACGTCCCTGAAGATCGAGGTCAGCGTGTTGATGGTGCTGATGACCTCGCCGATCATGGTGACCGGGTTGGAGACCGTCGCGAGGAAGCCGACGGCCTGCTTGAGCCGGCTGATCGCGGTCGAGACCTGCAGATAGTCGTCCGAGGTCATGGACGGTCACCGGAGCTGGGCGTACTCCTGGACTCGAGGTAGTCCTCGACCGACTCGAACCCCGCGGCCGACGCGCGTGTGGCCAGGCACCACTTCTCGAGCACCTCGCGATAGACGGTCAACTCCTTCTCCCAGGCCTCGCGCACGTCCGTGACGGCCGCGGCCGGGCCGTCGAGCTCGAAATCGGTCTCGGGGGAGTCGACCTTCCGCTTCCAGTCACGGCGGGCGATCCGGAGGTCTTCCGCGGTGTCGCAGACGACTCCGGCTCTCTGCCTGATCCCGCTGTACGCGTACAGGGCCCCTGAAGAGCTCATGGTTCCTCCGGAGGTCATCACCTGAGCGGTGGCGGTGGGAGAGAAGCACACGGATGAGGCTGACGTGACAAAGGCGGAGGTAGTTTACCGTTCAATCCTTGCCTGCACCACGGATGGCGTCTCGCGAAGTGAGACGCGACGGCGGCTGCACGGCCCCGCTCGTACGGCGAAAAACCCGATGAGATCGCAAGGTCGCGAACAGTACGATGAAAGCTCTCTGATACCAACCCGGGGTAAGGCGTTGCGTGATGGCTGTGAGCATGCACGACGTGGCTCGCGCCGCCGGCGTGTCCCAGCGCACGGTCTCCAACGTCGTCAACAACTACGAATACGTCCGCCCCGAGACCCGCCAGCGCGTGCTCGACGCCATGGCGATGCTCGGCTACGTCCCCAACGCGGCCGCGCGCAGCCTCCGCTCCGCCCGCACGGGGCTCATCGCGCTCGTCGTCCCCGATTTCAGGGCGCGCATCTTCGCCGACCTCGCCGGCCCGGTCGTGTGCAAGGCAGCGGCGCTCGGCTACACGGTCCTGATCGAGCTGACGGGATCCGACAGGGAGCGCGAGCTGCAGGTCCTGACGGGCGGCCGCAACCAGCTGACCGACGGGGCAATCATGATGGCCCTGTCGCTGCGGCCCGGCGACGGGCAGCGCCGCCGCGCCGACTACCCGATCGTGCTGATGGGCGACGAGGTGCTGGAGGGCCAGATCTGCCACGTCGGCATCCCCAACCGCGAGGCGTCCGTGGCGGTGGCCCGCCACCTGGCCGACACGGGCAGGCGACGGCCGATGCTGCTCGGCTACGACCCCGACGGAGGCCTGACGGCACGCATGCGGGTGCGAGGCTTCCTCGACGGCCTGACGGAGGCGGGGCTCCCCGCCGGCGAGACCCAGCTGGTCAGGGCCGACTGGACCCGCGAGGGCGGCCGGCAGGCGATCGAGCAGCACCTCGACTCCGGCCGCCCGATGCCGGACGCCATCTTCGCGATGAACGACTCCATCGCCCTCGGCGCGCTCCGGGCGCTGCAGGCCAGGGGCATCCAGGTGCCGAAGGAGGTCGCGCTGGTGGGCTTCGACGACGTCGAGGAGGCACGCTACTCCACGCCGTCGCTGACCTCCGTCTCTCCCGACGTCGAGTCGATGGCCGCCCACGCCGTCGCGATGCTCCACGAGCAGATCACCGGCAAGCCCAGCGGGCAGGCGCCGCACATCATGGTCGACTTCCACCTGAAGGTGCGCGAGTCGAGTCAGTAGGGGGCGACCGCGACCCGGCGTCCCGTCTCGAACGCCTCGATGATCCGGTACGCGACCCGCAGCGCCCTCCGCCCGGCCTCCGCGGGCACGGGCGGCGCCGCACCGGCTCGCAGCGCGGGCATGAGCGCGTCGAGGTGCGCGTCGAACGTCTCGTGGAACGAGCGCCCCCGGTCGTTGAAGTAGCCGGCCTCCCAGACCGTGCGCGTCTCGGAGCCCGCTGGGGAGAACTCGTAGCGCCGGGTGGTGTCGTCGATCAGCAGCCGTCCCGCGTCACCGTTGACCTCGACGTGGTGGGCGCGCGGGTAGGCGTAGGAGGAGTCGTACGAGCCGACGAGGCTGCCGACCGCGCCGCAGGCGAAGCGGGCGGCCACGACCAGCGTCGAACCTCCCCTGGCCATCTCGGCGCTGACGGCTTCGATCGGTCCCAGCAGGTGTTCGAGCAGGTCGATGCCGTGGCACTGGGTCTCGATGAGGCCCGCGTGCGGATGGCGGCCCCGACTGTCAGCGGGGCCGCCCTCGCCGCCGAACCGCCAGGTCGCGAACGACAGGTCGCCCAGCCGGCCGTCGTCGAGGTCGCGCCTGGCGCGCACGACGGGCTCGGCGTAGCGGTGGTTGAGGTTGATCGCGAAGAACAGGTCCCGCTCGCGGGCCGCGTCGAGCAGCCTGTCGGCCTCGTCCAGGTGGAAGACCAGCGGCTTCTCCACCAGGAGCGGGATGCCGTGGCCGATGAGCTCCAGCGTGGGCGCGTAGTGCTCGGTGTTGGGCAGGCAGACGCTGATCAGGTCGGGCCCGGTCTCGTCGATCATGCGCGCGAGGTCGTCGTACGCCCGGGTGGACCAGCGCGCCGCGCGCCGCCGCGCGCGGGCGAGGTCGCGGGAGAAGACGCCCACGAGGCGGGAGTCGTCCCGGCTGGAGAAGGCGCGCGCGTGCTGCTCGCCCCACTGCCCCGCGCCGACGACGGCCACGCGGGTGGGCTCGCTCATTCGCCGTCCTGGGTGACGACCACCTTGCCGGACTCACCCGACAGGAACGTCTCGAACGCGAGCCCGGTCTCGCTGACGTCGAAGGTGTGCGTGACGATGCGGCCGAGGTAGCCGGTGTTCCGCCGCAGGAGCTCCAGCGCGGCCGGGAGGTCCGCGTACGGGAAGTACTCGCTGCCCAGGACCGCGCGGCCGGTGGAGATGAGGTCGGGCGAGACGTCCAGGTGCAGCTGCTCACCGTGCCCGACGCAGACCAGGACGCCCCGTCTGGAGAGCCTGTCCAGGGCGGAGCGCCGGGCGCCGGCGCGGCCCGAGGCGTCCACCGCGGCGTCCACCTCGGGCACGCCCGCGACCCTGCTGGAGACGCTGCGGGCGTGGACCGGGATGCCGCCGAGCGACTCGGCGAAGGCCAGCCGCCACTCGGAGACGTCGCTGATGTGGATCGGCACGTCCGCGCCCAGGCGCAGCCGGGCGACGGCCAGCACGCCGAGGCCGACCGGGCCCGCGCCGGTGATCAGGAGCGACTCGATGCCGGGACGCACGCTCAGCGCCCTGTTCAGCGCGGCGCCGCTCGTGCCCATGACGTCCAGGAGCATCGTGGCCAGGGGGAACGGCAGGTCGTCCCCGATGGGGAAGAACATGCGCTCTTCGACGACCTCCAGCGGCCCGAGGCCGCCGTCGCGGTTGAAGCCCATGTCGCCGGCTTTGTCCAGGCACAGGTTGGTCGCGCCGGCGCGGCAGCTGCGGCACCGCCCGCAGTAGGCCATGAGGTAGATCACCCCGCGCGTCCCCACCGGCGTGGTGGTGTCCCGGCCGGCGGCGACGACCGTGCCGGCGGCCTCGTGGCCCGCCACGACCGGGCTCCCGCCCCGCCAGAGGCCGGCATCGCTGCCGCACAGGGCGTTGGCGCGCGGCCGGACGAGCAGCTGTCCCGGCCCCGGACCGGGGTAGGAGCGGGGACGGTGCTCCACCCGGCCCGCGCCGGCCAGGAACGGAGCCGTGGTGAGGGCGGTCACTGACCGCCGAGCCCGGTGGTGGCGATGCCCTTGATGATCTGCCGCTGGAAGAACAGGAACACCACGATCAGGGGCAGCGCGGCCAGCACGGACTTGGCCATGTTCTCGGCGAAGACGACGCCGAAGCCGGTGGAGACGGTTTCCAGGCCGACGGGCAGGGTCATGAGATCGGGGTCGTTGGTCACGATGTACGGCCACAGGAAGTTGTTCCACGCGCCGACGAACGTGAAAATCGCCACCGCCGCGATGATCGGCCGCGACAGCGGCAGCACGATCTGCAGGAAAATGCGGAACGATCCCGCTCCGTCCACCCGCGCGGCGTCCTCCAGCTCACGGGGGATGTTGTCGAAGAACCGCTTGAGGATGAACACCATCACCGGCGCGACCACCTGCGGCAGGATCATCCCCCAGTACGTGTCCACCATGTTGAAGGCGAGCATCTCGTCGAAGAGCGGCACGATGAAGATCGTTCCGGGGACCATGATCGAGGCGACGGTGAGGCCCAGCAGCAGCTTGCGCCCGGTGAAGTCCAGCCGCGAGAACGCGTAGCCCGCCAGCGCGGAGATCACCAGCGTGATGATCGTGACGCCGGTCGCCACGATCAGGCTGTTGATCATCCAGGTGGGGATGCTGCCCATCTGGAAGAGGTCCACGTAGGTGTCCCAGGTGTAGCCGCCCTCGGGGAGGATCGTCACGGGGCTGGCGCCGGCGTCCGTCTCGGTCTTGAACGAGGTGTTGATCGCCCACAGGAACGGCGCCAGCATCAGGAGGCTCAACAGGGCCAGCACCGCGAAGGCCACGACGCGTCCGGGATTGATGCTTCTCATGACTGGTCGGACCTCCGGGCGAACCGCAGCTGCAGCAGCGACAGGATCAGGATGATGGCGAAGAAGATGTACGAGATCGCCGAGGCGTAGCCGAGCCGGTAGTTCGTGAAACCGGTGTCGTAGACGTACATCAGGATCGAGCGGGTGGAGTCGTCGGGGCCGCCGGCCGTCATCTGGAAGATCTGGTCGAACACCTTGAGCGAGGCCAGCACCTGCAGCACGAGGATGAGCATGGTGATGTTCCGCAGCAGCGGCAGCGTGATCGAGAACAACTGCCGCCACCTGCCCGCCCCGTCGATCGAGGCGGCCTCGTAGACCGTGCTGGGGATGTTCTGCAGCGCGGCCAGATAGAGCAGGAAGTTGAACCCGAGCGTCCACCACGTGGTGGCGACCGCGATGGCCGCCATGGCGAAGTCCGGGTCCTGCAACCAGCTCCTGCCCTCGATCCCGAACACGCCGAGAACGGAGTTGATCAACCCGAGCTCGGGGTTGTAGAGCCACTCCCAGAAGAGGCTGACCACGGTCGAGGCGAGCAGGTACGGCACGAAGAACGCCATGCGCCAGACCCACTGCCCCGGCAGCCCCATGTTGACCAGCAGCGCTGCCGCGAGGGCCAGCACGACCAGCGGGATCGTGGTCATCACGGTGAACAGCACCGTGTTGCCGAACGTCGTCCACACCATCGGGTCCGTGAGGGCCTCGGCGTAGTTGGCGAACCCGACCAGCTCGGGCTCGGCCCCGGCCGCGAGGTCGCGGTCGGTGAAGCTCATCCAGATCCCGTAGATCAGGGGCCAGAGGAGGAAGAGCACGAAGGTGACGAAGAACGGCAGCACGTAGAGGAGCCCGCTCTGGCTCCTGAGGGCCTTCGGCCGTGTCGTGACCGCCTTGGTGGTGGCGCCCTTGTTCGTGAGAGTGGCCGACGTCATCGCTGCACCGCCTTGGACATGAGGACGTTGACGCGTTCGGCGAAGGTGGCGACGGCGTCCTTGACCGAGGTCTGGCCGGTGAGCGCGTTCTGGATGCTGTTGCGGAACTGGTCCATGAAGCTGGATGCCGAGCCGGTGAAGGAGGACGGCGGGTCGTAGTGGAGGTACGTCGCCGTGACCGCGTAGTCGTTGTTCGGCCGCAGCGCCTTGAACTCCGGCGTGTTGACGACGGGCTGGTAGGCGGGGGTGTGCCCGGCCTGGCCCCAGGGCAACGAGTTCTTGAGGATCTTCGAGACGGCCTCGTAGGCGAGTTCCCGCCGCTGTTCGTCGGGGTTGTCCTGATGGGGGAGGACGAAGGTGTGCGAATCTCCCCAGGTCGAGTCGACGTCCGTGCCGAACAGGTTCGGGATCGGCATGGCGCCGAGGGGCATCTTCGCGTCCTGGTACTGCGGGAGCTCCCAGACGCCGGAGAAGGCGAGGCCGGTGTCGCCGCCGAGGAACCACGAGCTCGCCGTGGCGTAGTCGGAGCTGTTGGAGGCGACCTCGCCGTCGACCAGGCTGCGCATCGTCTCGACCGACTCGCCGAACGCGTCGGCGTCGTAGACGAATCTGTCGCCCGTCAGGTCGAAGGTGGTGCCGTGCTGGGTGTAGAAGGTCCAGAACAGGCGCCACAGCTGGGCGCCGTCGCCGAGGAAGCCGTACGAGATGCCGTACTTGTGGCCGGTGAGCTTCTTGAACTCCCGGCCGAGTCTCTTCAGGTCGTCCAGGCTCCTGATCTCGGGGAGTTTCCCGCCGGTGTCGAGCAGCCCGCCCTTTTCGGCCAGTTCGGTGTTGAAGAACGCCACGAACGTGTGCGAGTCGAGGGCCAGGGCGTAGACCTTGCCGTTGACGATCGAGCTCTTCCACGTCGGGGCCGTGAACGTCGACTCGCTGATGCCGTAGCGGGCGAGCCGGTCGAGGTCCCAGGGGTCGAGCAGGCCGCCGGGGGCGTACCCGGCCAGCCGCGACATGTGCACGATGCCGAGGTCGGGTGCGCGGCCGCCGGCCGCCGACATCGCGAGCTTGGTGTAGTAGGGGGCGCCCCACGCCAGCACGACCTGCTTGATCTCGGTGTCGGGCATGTCGGCGTCGGCCTTGGTCACGATCGCGTTCATCCGCTCGCCGTCACCGCCGGTCATGAGATGCCAGAAGACGATCTCTCGCGTGCTTCGCGCGGCGGGTCCCGTACCGCAGCCGGCGAGCAGGGCGGAGAGTCCCGCGGCCTGCAGCACCCTTCGCCGGGAGAGGCGGGTATCGGGCCACTTGCTCATAAGGTGCTTCCTCGCAGAGGGTCCGGCCAGCCCTCACACCGGGGGTAGCCGGATGTTGACTCCGGTTGGAGGGAGTGTGGCACACTCTGCTACGTAGCAAAAGGTCTTGACTTGCCCGTATTTGCCAATTCCGGAAGGTTGACAGATGCCGAGTTCCGCCGTGCCCCGACCGGAATATCCCCGCCCGCAGATGGTCCGGCAGGACTGGCTCAACCTCAACGGAGCGTGGCAGTTCGAGATCGACGCCGGAGACTCCGGCCTGGAGCGCGGCCTGCGCGAACGTGAGCTGACCGGGACCATCACCGTGCCTTTCGCGCCGGAGTCGGAGCTGTCCGGTCTCGGGCACACCGACTTCATGGAGGCGGTGTGGTACCGCCGCACCGTGACGATCCCGGCCGCGTGGGCGGGCCGCCGGACGCTGCTCCACTTCGGCGCCGTCGACCACGACGCCACCGTGTGGGTCAACGGCGTCGAGGTGGCCCGCCACCGGGGCGGTTTCTCCCCGTTCACGGCCGACCTGTCGGGCGTGGCGCGCCCCGGCGAGGACGCCACGATCGTGGTACGCGCCCGCGACCCCCGCCACGGACCCCAGGCGCGGGGCAAGCAGTCGACCCGGTACGCGAACTACGAGTGCCTCTACACCCGCACGACGGGGATCTGGCAGACCGTGTGGCTGGAGCCCGTCCCCGACGTGCACCTGCGCCGCCCGCGCATCACCCCTGACGTCGCGACCTCCTCCTTCACCGTCGTCACCCCGCTGTCCGGCAACCGCCCCGGCAGCTCGGTCCGCGTGACCGTCGCCGACGCGGGCGGCGCCGTCGCCACCGCGACCGCCCGCGCCGACGCGGACCTCGCCCCCTCCGTCCGCCTGGAGATCCCGGAGGAGCGGGTGCGCCTGTGGGAGCCGGGCGACGGCCACCTCTACGACGTGAAAGTGGAGCTGCTCGACGCCGGCGGCGCCGTCACGGACTCCGTGGACTGCTACGCCGGGCTGCGCTCCATCGCGATCGACGGCAAGCGTGTGCTCATCAACGGCCGTCCCGTGTTCCAGCGGCTCGTCCTCGACCAGGGCTACTACCCCGACGGCCTCATGACCGCGCCCAGCGACGCCGCGCTGCTGCGGGACATCGAGCTGGCGCTGGCCGCCGGCTTCAACGGGGCGCGCCTGCACCAGAAGGTGTTCGAGGAGCGTTTCCTGTACCACGCCGACCGGCTGGGCTACCTGGTGTGGGGGGAGTTCGGCGACTGGGGCGCCCACGACGGGCGCGAGCAGCGGCCGACCGCCTCCTTCGTCACGCAGTGGCTGGAGGTCCTGGAACGGGACGTCTCACACCCGTCGATCGTCGGCTGGTGCCCGCTCAACGAGACCCGGCAGCCGATCCACGACCACGTCTCCCAGCTCGACGACGTCACCCACGGCATGTACCTGGCCGCGAAGCTCGCCGACCCCACCCGCCCGGTCATCGACGCGTCCGGCTACAGCCACCGGGTGCCGGAGACCGACATCTACGACTCGCACAACTACGAGCAGGAGCCCGCCGCCTTCGCCGAGGCGATGTCCGGCCTGAAGAGGGACGAGCCGTTCGTCAACGACGCCGACGGCAGGCCCATCTCCGTGGCGTACCGGGGGCAGCCGTACTTCGTCAGCGAGTACGGCGGGATCTGGTGGAACCCCGAGCTGGCCGGGACCGATCAGAGGGAGGACCGGCAGACGTCCTGGGGATACGGCCAGCGGGTGCGGACCGAGGACGAGTTCCACGCGCGGTTCGCCGGGCTGACCGGGGTGCTGCTGGAAAATCCGGACATGTTCGGATACTGCTACACGCAGCTGACCGACGTGTTCCAGGAGGAGAACGGCATCTACCGGTTCGACCGGACGAGCAAGCTGGATGTGGAGCGGGTGCGCGAGATCCAGACCCGGACCGCCGCCTCCGAACGCTGACCCCGACACCGGCCTCCGCCGGCACCACTACTGGGGAAATACCACCTGCTGGGCGGGGCGGGCCCGCGCGGGCCCGCCCCGCACGCGGTCGCTAGAGGTACCGGGCGATCTCCCGCGCGGTGCCCAGCACGACGGGGACGATCTCGGCCGGGTCCCGCTGCCCGATGGTCACCATGCCCACGCTCGCGTGGGCCGGGCGTCCAGCGACGGTGAGCGGGGCGGCGACACCCCAGGCCCCCGGCTGCAGCTCGCCCTCGGTGACCGAGTAGCCGGCGGCGCGGGCCTGCGCTATCTCGGGGCGCTCGCCGGGGCGGGGCGGGCGGCCCGCCAGGATCGCGATCCCCGAGGCGCCGCGGTTCGAGGGGTGCCGGGTGCCCGCGCGATAGGTGACGTGGATCTGCGAGGCGCGCGGCTCGGCCACGGTGAGCACGACCGCCTGGCTCTCGTCGATGTCGAGCACCGTGATGAACGCGGTGGCGTTGCAGGTGTCCGCCAGCACCTGTAACGCCGCGGAGGCCGCGCTGCGCAGCCGGTGCTGCACGGCGGCGTTGAGCTCGACGATGCCGAGGCCCAGGGTGAAGCGGTTGCCGACCCGGGCGGCCAGCCGGTGGTTGCCGAGCGCGACGAGGTGGCGGGAGACCGCGTTGCGGTGGATCCCGGCCAGCTGCGCGAGCTCGGTGATCGTTAACCCGTCCGGATGGTCCTTCAGGATCTCCAGCAGCCGCAGGCCGGTGTCGATCGTCTTCGATCCCGCAGTGCCGGGCTGGTCGGCGGTCATTCGGCGCCCAGACGAGGCGCGGGGGTGTAGCTCAGCGGCAGGTGCTTGATGCCGCCGATGAAGTTCGACACCAGCCGCTCGGGAGGCCCGGCGAGCCGCACGTCCGGCAGCCGCCAGAGCAGCTCGCGGTAGAACGTGCGCAGCTGCAGCCGGGCGAACCGGGCGCCGAGGCACACGTGCGGCCCGTCCCCGAACGAGACGTGGTCGTTGGGCCGGCGTGCGATGTCGAAACGCATCGGGTCGGGGAAACGCCGCTCGTCGAAGTTGGCCGCGCCGTGGAAGACGACGACCTTGTCCCCTGCGGCGATGGGCCGCTCGGCCAGCACCAGGTCGCGTACGGCGGTGCGGCGGAAGCTGAGCACCGGCGTATGCCAGCGCAGCATCTCCTCGACGGCCGTGTCCAGCAGTTCCGGATCGTCGAGCAGCCGGCGATGCTGGTCGGGATGGTCGAGCAGCGCGACCAGCCCGCCGGGCAGGGCCGAACGCACGGTGTCGTTGCCCGCGATGACCAGGAGGAAGAAGAACATCGACAGCTCGGGGTCGGTGAGACGCTGCCCGTCCACCTCCGCCGTGGCCAGCGCGGTCATGAGGTCGTCGGCCGGATCCCGGCGCTTGCGGGCGGCGAGCGCGTGGGCGTACGCGAACATGTCGGTGAGCATCGCCGGGGAACGCGGGTTGACCGGTCTGCCGTCCGGGCCGCGGGCGACGGTCGCGTGGTCGGGATCCTGATAGCCGATCACGCGGTTGGTCCACTCCAGGATCTGGCCGCGATCGGCGAGCGGGATGCCGAGGAGATCCGCGAGGTTGTGGATCGGATAGTCGTCGGTCACGTCCACCGGCAGGTCACACTCGCCCCGCTCCGCGATCTCGTCGATGAGCAGCCGGGCCCGCGTCGCGATGCCGGCGGTGAACCGCTCGATGCGCCTGGGGGTGAACACGCCGGAGACGATCCGCCGGAGCCGGCCGTGATCCGGCGGATCGAGGTTGAGCATCATCCGCCGGATGAACAACAGGTCGGCGGGGTCGGGGTCGCGGATCTGGGTGGCGCCGAGCCAGGAACTGAACTCGGTGGGCGTCCGCAGGACGCGCACGACGTCCGCGTGGCGGGTCACCGCCCAGAACCCGGGCCCGGCCGGCCAGTCGCCGACCTCGTGCTCCTCCTGCCAGTGCACGGGGTCGTGGTCACGTAGCAGGCGGTACGTCTCGTGCGGGATGCCCTGTGCGTAGATACGCGGGTCGAACACGTTGACCGTCGTACTCACGGGCAACCCTCCAAGGGATCGGTCAGGCGGCCAGGAAACGTTCGATGGCCGACACGAGGGCCAGCGGCGTCTCGTCCATCGCGTAGTGGCCGGCGTCGGCGAAGGTCAGCAGTTCGGCGTCGGTGTACCACTGCAGCCAGGTGCCCCGCATGACGTCGGCGGAGAGCGCGGGGTCGTGCTCGCCGGCGATGACGAGCACCGGTGTGGCGGAACCGGTCACCTCGGTGTGGAAGTCGGTCCTGGCCCAGGCGTCGAGGTACGTGCGGTAGGCCGTCACCGTGGAGTTGCCCAGCGAGCCGGCCACCATCTCGTCGAGCCACGCGCCGGGAAGCCGGTTGCCGGTGGTGAGATCGATGATGGCGCGGCGGTTGGCGGGCTCCTCGGCGGACCCGGAGAACAGCGCCCAGCTCTGGTCGTCGAACGGCACGCCGGAGGCCGGCACCGGGGAGATGCCGACGAGCCTGCGCACCCGCCCGGGCGCGTCCAGCATCACGCGCTGCATCGCCGTCCCGCCCATCGAGTGACCGACCAGGGAGAACGTCTCCCAGCCCAGCTTGTCGGCGAGCGCGATCACGTCGCCGGAGATCTCGGCGAGGGAGTACTCGCCGGTGAGGTCGCGCGCCTCGCCGTACCCCCGGTAGTCGGGGAAGGCGTAGCTGAAGGCGTCGCCGTCGAGGTAGGGCTGCACCTTCCTGAAGGAGGTGCGGTCGCCGAACCAGCCGTGCAGCACGATCACGTGGTGCGGCCCTGAGCCGGTGACGTCGTGGGGGAGGACGACAGGGGCCATGGTGTCTCCTTAGCGTTCGTGGCAACCGGATGGGGTGGCGGGCGGCATCGCGCTCGCGGGCTGGGCGCCGCCGTGGCACTGCAGGCTGAACCAGACGTACTTGCCGTTCTCGTGCTGGACCGCGCCCCACTGGTCGGCCTGCGCCTCCACCAGGAACAGCCCGCGCCCGCTCTCGGCGAGGAAGTCGGGAGCCCGGCGTGTGGGGAGGGTCCGGTCGTGGTCGCAGACCGCCAGCCAGATCGTGGTGGCTCCGGCCCGTACGTTGATCCTGATCCCGGAGGATCCGGGCGGCGGCGGGGCGGCGTGCTGGACGGCGTTCGTGACCAGCTCGCTGGTCAGCTCGGCGATCGTCGCCTCGTTCGCGGAGGAGAGCGGCAGCTTCCAGGAGGTGAGCATCCCCGACACCCAGCGGCGGGCGATGGATGAGGCGATCGGCGAGCAGGGCAGATCGCACCAGCGGGAGAGCAGCCGGCTCGTGGAATCGGTGAGGACATTCACGGCGCGCTCGCTCTCGCCGGCAGTAAATGGCAGGTCAGTGTGCCACCGATGCGGACTCCCGACCTCACGCCGCCCTCTATGGGGCGCGTGGGGGCGCGTCCGGCCTCGGGTTTCAGGCGATCAATCGCGAACACGGCGGGGGCTTCTCCCGGATGCCCAAATAATGGGCGCGGTGGTCAAAAAACGGGCGTGCAGCGAGGAAAGCATCGGCCGGAACAAGGCCGTTGTCAATGCGATTGACAGAAAAAGTGGATCACTCGTCAGGGTGGCCGAGAAGGCGCTGCCGTGATGCCCCGTTTTCGCCGGAATAGACCGTCTTTCGCCCGGGCCGGCACACGTCGGGCGTGGGACCGGCTGCCGGTCCCACGCCCGCTTCCGTGCCGTGGCAGTTTCACTGCCGATGGGCGCTCCCCTGTCCGGGTTCCTGCCCGGACTCATGCGTGGGCTCCTGCCCGGGCTCCCCGGCCGGGCGGTAGCCGAGCCGGCCTCGGGTCGCGACGATCACCAGGAACGCCGCCGTGGTGCCCGCGAGGAGGGTGACCCGGCCCGCGTGCTCGGAGGTGGCGATCGACGGGAACATGTCCGAGTAGACGATCGACATGAAGTTGTTGACGCTGACGTGCAGCAGCATGACCAGCGGCAGGCTCTGGCCGGTCCGGTTGAACACCCAGGTGACGACCACGCTGAAGACGCAGGCGAAGGCGATGAACTCGCCGACCCTCAGCCAGGTGACGTCCGGCCACCCACCCCACTCGCTCAGGAACAGCGGCAGGTGCCAGATGCCCCACAGCGGACCGAGGACGACGGTGGCGCCGAGCGGGCCGAGCCTGCGCTGCATGCGGGGCAGGGCGAAATCCCGCCAGCCGGGCTCTTCCGCCAGTCCGGTGGTGGCCATCTGGATCAGCAGGCCGGGCACGTAGGCCACCAGCGCGGCGACCGACGGCATGTGGATGTCCTCGTTGGAGAGCGCGAACCCGGTGACGATGATGGCGGCGGGAACGCCGAGGGCCGTTCCGAGGTACCAGACCCAGCTGACCCGCCACTTGGTCATCCGCCTGACCCACCGGCGGACGCCTTCCTTGCCGTCCGCGACCCTGGTCACGAGGTAGGCGGCGAAGATGGGGCCGAGATAGGCGCCGGGGAGGACGCCGGTGAACTGCGTGGTGCCGAGCAGCGTGGGGAAGGAGAAGTCCAGGATGCCAAGGCCGTTGTTCGACAGGACGTAGGGGGCCCAGGCGACCCAGCTCATCAGGTTGGCCAGGACGAAGAAACTGATCACCGGACGGCTGCGGATGAACCCCCGGATCCCGCTCCGGGGCGCACTCTGCCCGGCATCCACCGGGTTGTCGACGATCATCCCACTTCCTCCTCAGGCAGGACCGCTTGACTGACAGGGATGAGCACACCAGCCGCGCACCCCGCCCGTCGCTCCCACGTACACCCCATTCGAGGTACAGCCAGGGGCACTCACGGAGAGAACGCCCAGGTGAGCGAGCCGGGCACGCGTCGCCCCCCGACGGCCCCAGAGGGCTTCGTGATGATCGGAGCGCCTTCGTGTGCGGATGAAAGTTTCACGGACCGGAATATTCACCAAGGAAGTGTCCGGCCATTTGGCGCCTATATCGGGTGTTCGGCGTCCGGTCCTCCGGTTGACCCGGCATTGACAATTGTCGACTTTTCCGGAGAACCTGTTTGGGAGCGCTCCCACAATTTGTCCCGGAACCCGGCACCACGTCCGTGCCTTCCCCTTGAAAGGACACCGCGGTGGATTCACTGATCAAGAATCAGGGGCTTTTCCTGGCTCTGTACCGGATCGTGATAGGGCTTCTGTTCGCCTGCCACGGCGCGGCGACACTCTTCGGCGTGCTGGGCGGTCCGCACGGCGCGGCGCCCGGCATCGGAGAGTGGCCAGCCTGGTGGGCGGCGGTCATCCAGCTGATCGGCGGCGTCCTCGTCCTGCTCGGCCTGGGCGCGCGTGCCGCCGCCGTCATCTGCTCGGGCAGCATGGCCTACGCCTATTTCTTCGTCCACCAGCCCCAAGCGCTCTTCCCGATCCAGAACGGCGGGGAGAAGGCCGCGCTCTTCTGCTGGGGTTTCCTGCTCGTCGCCGTCCTCGGCCCCGGACGCTGGGCGCTGTCGACGCTGCTCGCGCCCGCACGCCCTCTCGCGCACGAAAGGAGATGACGACGGCGGCGCCGGCCTTCCAACCCGCGACAGATCCGTACGGACATATGCCCGCCCGCCATTCCCGGCACGCCCGATATTCCTGATCGCCGGGGAATTCCTGGCGTACGCGAAGAACCCGTACGCGCCCGCACGATATTTCCGCTGCAGAGATTCGCCACGCCATGGCGCGCGGTCAGTTTTCCGTCCAGGGCCGGAGTTTTTCTGGATTGAGCACGGCCCAGATGCGCTTGATCCGGTCGCCTGCGACGTCGAACGCCATCACCACGATGGTGGCGCCGTCCTGCTGGGCCACCAGCCCGGGCCGGCCGTTGACCGTGCGCTCCAGGATGGTCACGTCGGGCGCCAGGCGGGCGATCTCGACGAAGCGCCGCGCGAGGCGCTCGCGGCCCTCGATCGGGCGGAGCACGGCGTTGACGACTCCGCCGCCGTCGGCGGTGCCCGTGACGTCGGGGTCGAGGAGGTTGACGAGGGCGTCGATGTCCTTGGCCTCCCACGCCTGCTTGAAGTCCCTGACGATGCCGGCCTGCCGGGCCGCGGGGGCCGAGGGCGGTTGTGAGGCGCGGATGCGGCGGCGGGCCGAGGTGGCCAGCTGGCGGCAGGCCGCCGGAGTGCGCCCGACGATCTCGGCGACCTCGGCGAAGGAGTAGCGGAAGACGTCGTGCAGGATGAACGTCACCCGCTGGGCGGGAGTCATGGATTCGAGCACGACGAGGAAGGCCATGTTGACCGACTCGTCGAGGGTGACCCGGTCGGCCGGGTCGGTCACGGTGGCGCCCGGCCGGTCGGCGCTCCACTCCGTGTGTTCGGGCAGCGGCTCCGGGATCCATTCGCCCACATAGCGCTCGTGCCGGGCCCGTGCCGAGCCGAGCAGGTCGAGGCAGACGCGGCTGGCGACCTTCGCCAGCCAGGCGCCGGGAGAGTCGATGGCGTCCTGCTGCTGCCGGGACATCGCGTACCAGCGGGCGTAGGTCTCCTGCACGACGTCCTCCGCGTCGGCCAGGGAACCGAGGAGCCGGTAGGCGAGATTGATCAGGTGGCGCCGCTCGCTCATGATCGCGCTCAGGCCCGGATCGGGCCGGGCGTGTGTCGGCTCGGATGGGGTGGTCATGGTGCCGCGGGCTCCCTCGGTCGCATCTTTACTTACCCGTTCGACGAGACACGCCACCGATGTGTGAGGAGCCGCCCCGGATCGAGCTGCGAGTCACGCGCTCGCTCCGGCGAACGAGCCTGCCCGGCGGGAAGGATGCCGGGCGATTCACATGTTCTTGAGGACGACTTCCGGCGTCCGCGGATGCGGGGTGTTCTCGATGCCGGCCCGCTCTGCCGCGCTGATCAGTCCTAACCTGTGCAGCAGCCTGGCGGACTCGTGCCAGCATTCTCTCGCACGCTCATCCTGCCGCAGTTCCTGCAGTGAGCTGCCGAGACCCCACCAGTGGATGGCCTCGGTGTAGCTGCCGCGGTTCCCGGCGGTGCCGTCCGCCCGCAGGGCCTGCTGGAAGAGTTCGACGGCGTGTTCTCTCCTGCCGGTGATCCGGTGGAGCTCGGCCAGCAGTCCCAGGGCGATGGCGGTGCCGGAGTCGTCGCCGATGTCACGGGTGAGTGCGAGCGCGCGCTCGTAGGCCGCCTGCGCTTCGCCGAGGAGGCCCGCCCGCCGGTACGTGAGACCGATGTTGGACAGGGTGATGGCCTCCCCGAAACGATTGCCCGCTCCCCTCTCCACGTCGACGGACTCCTTGAAATGCTCGATCGCGCTGTCGAAACGGCCGAGCCGGCTGTGGGCGACCGCGAGCCGGTCGAGCTGCGCCGCCTCGCCCCGGCGGTTGCCGAGCCGCCGTGTCCCCGCCGGGCCGTCCGGCGGGGACACATGGGCGGTCGGGCGGCAGAGCGTCAGGTCCTCAGGAGAAGTTGACGTCGCTGCAGATGTAGTACGCCTGGTCCATGTGCGAGGCCTGCCAGATGGTGAAGACGACGTGGCGTCCGCTGCGGCCGGGCGCGCTGGCGTCGAAGGTGATGTTCTGGCTCGGGGCGTAGCTGCCGGTCTCGCGCACCAGTTCCAGGCTGCTCCAGGTGAGCGGCTGGGTGGCGGGGTTGAAGCCCTGGCGGGTGACGTAGACGCGGAAGTAGTCGGCCCCGTGGCTGGCCTGGTCGTAGAGGTGGAGCTGGAAGTTGGTGCCGATGTCGGTGGTCTTCCACTCGCCCACGGCGTCGAGGGAGCGGTAGCGGCCGCCCTCGGTCCGGCCGCCGCTGCAGAGCTGGCCGTCGGGGACGGCCGCCTGGTGGTTGCCGCCGACGTTGTTGCGGTAGAGGCCGTTCCAGTTCCACATGGCGTTCGGGTTGTCCTGCCATGCCTGCCAGCACATGGGGTCTTCCTGCTGCATGGCCGGGTTCAGGTGGTCGTCGCCCCAGCGCAGCCAGCAGCCGTAGTTGCGGGAGGCGGGGTCGATGATCGATCCGTGGGCCGAGGCTGACTCGGCCCACGGCAGCAGGCAGAGCAGGGCCGCGGCCATGATGGTGAGGACGCGAAGCGCCCGGCGGGCGGGTACGGCGGGCTTGTGAGGTTGCATCGTGCGTTCTCCGTCTGTCCGGCGAAGTGCGTCCGGGATGATGGGAGCGCTCCCAATCGCCGCCGTCCTGTCACGTCGACGTGGAGGCGACGGTTGACTGCTACCTTCACGGGCGGGCTCGCCGGCTGTCAACGACAGCGGGCTCGGGCGGGCTGCTCACGTACTTCTTCGCGGGCGTTGTGAGCAGCTCGAACGCCCCGGCCAGGCCATCGCCTGGCTCATGAAATTTCATGAAACTTGCCGACGAGGTCGCTACTCGTCCTCGGTGAACACCATTTCGCGGCGCTTGCGGATCGCCGGGAGGACGGCGACGACGAGCGCCGCCAGAGCCAGCGCCAGCAGCACCGCGGAGATCGGCCGGGTCAGGAAGACCGACGCGTCGCCGCGCTGGATGATCATCGCCCGCCGCAGGTTCTCCTCGAGCAGGGGGCCGAGGACGAAGCCGAGCAGCAGCGGCGCCGGCTCGCAGCCGCACTTGATCAGGATGTACCCCAGGAGCCCGAAGAGCACGATCGCGTAGACGTCGAACGCGTTGAACCCCAGGGAGTACGTGCCGATCGAGGCGAACAGGATGATCATCGGGAACAGCACCTGGTACGGGATGCGCAACATGCGCACCCACATGCCGATCAGCGGCAGATTCAGCAGCACGAGCAGCACGTTGCCGATCCACATCGACGCGATCAGGCCCCAGAACAGCTCGGGCTCGTCGGTGATGACATTCGGGCCCGGCGTGATGCCGTGCACGATGAACGCGCCGACCATCAGCGCCATGACCGGGTGAGCGGGCAGCCCCAGGGTCAGCAGCGGGATGAACGACGTCTGCGCGGCCGCGTTGTTCGCCGACTCGGGGCCGGCGACGCCCTCGATCGCGCCGCGCCCGAACTCCTGCTGCCGCTTCGAGATGCGCTTCTCGACGGCGTACGAGGTGAACGAGGCCAGCACGTGGCCACCGCCGGGCAGGACGCCGAGCGCGGCCCCGAGACCCGTGCCCCGCAGGATCGGGCCGACGATGCGGCGCCGGTCCTCGCGGGTGGGCCAGAGGTTCTTCACCTTGCTGACGACCGCCGTGCGGGTCTGCTCGTTCTCCAGGTTGCGCAGGATCTCGGCCACGCCGAACATGCCGACGGCGACCGACACGAAGTCGATGCCTCCGTACAGCTCGCGCTGGCCGAAGACGAATCGGGGCGTGCCGGTGTAGATGTCCTGGCCGACCGTCCCGAGCAGGACGCCGAGGAAGATCATCGCCAGTGCCTTGATCGCGCTGCCGCGCGCCAGCGCGATCGACACGATCAGGCCGAGCAGCACCAGCGAGAAGTACTCGGGCGGGCCGAACTGCAGCGCGACGCGGGCCAGCGGCGGGGCCGCGATGGCGAGCGCGACGGTGGCGATCGTGCCCGCGATGAACGATCCGATCGCGGCGGTGGCCAGCGCGGGGCCGGCCCTGCCCTGCCGGGCCATCTCGTGCCCGTCCAGGGCGGTGACCGCCGCCGACGACTCGCCGGGCAGGTTGATCAGGATGGCGGTCGTCGAGCCGCCGTACTGGGCGCCGTAATAGATACCGGCCAGCATGATCAGCGCCGTCACCGGCTCGAAGTTGAACGTGATCGGCAGCAGCATCGCCACCGTCGCCGTCGGCCCGATGCCGGGCAGCACGCCGACCGCCGTTCCGAGCAGCACACCCACGAAGCAGTAGAGGACGTTCTGGATCAGGAGGGCCGTCGAGAAGCCCAGGGCGAGGTTGTCGAGAAGTTCCATGCCTCAATCCGGATGTCGCGTCAGAACCCCAGCCACGGGCCCCAGAGCGGGAGCCGCAGCTGAAGCCCGACGACGAAGATGAGCGTGCCGGCCACGGTCAGCCCGGCGGCCACGGCCACGGCCGTCAGCAGCCGTACGCGCGAACTGGCCAGCGTGGTGAGCAGGGCGGTCACCGCCGACGCCGGCACGAACCCGAGCCCCCGTACGGTGAATCCGAAGAACACGAGCGCGAGCGTGATGACGGCGACCGCACGCCAGGGGATCCGCCCGAACGCGATCATCTCGCCGGCGACGAGCCCCTTGATGACGATGCCCAGGCCCAGCGCGGCCACGAGCAAGCCGACCAGCAGCGGGAAGGCGCCGGGGCCCATCCGCAGAGGGGTGCCCAGCTCGTAGCCGAGCGACCCCACCACGAATGCGCCACCGAGCAGGATGAAGATTCCCCCGGCGAGGACGTCGGGGAAGGACCGGCGGCGCTCCACCTCAGGAGGCCTTGACGCCGGCGTCGGCGATGACCTTGCCCCAGGTGCCGAGCTGCTCTTCGAGCTTGGTCCGGTGCGCCTGCGGGGTCGCGCTCTCGGCCGGGACCGGCGCCGTGCCGAGCTTGGCCATCTGGTCGATCACCTTCTGGTCGGCCAGCGCGGCCTTCAGCGCCTCGGACAGCTTCTGCACGACGTCCTGCGGCGTGCCCTTCGGGACGTAGAGCCCGTGCCACACGCTGACCTCCAGGCCGGGCAGCCCGGCCTCGGCCGTGGTGGGCAGGTCGGGCAGGCTCTTCACCCGCTCCGGCGTGGTGACGGCGTACGCCTTCACCTCGCCCGCGCTGATCTGGCCGCTGGTGTTGGTCGTCTGGTCGCACATGAAGTCGACCTGGCCGCCGACGAGGTCCGTCAGCGCAGGGCCGGTGCCCTCGTACGGGACCTCCTGGAGCTTGACCCCGGCGGCGGTCTGGAACAGCAGGCCGCACAGGTGGGACGCGGCGCCGATGCCGGCGTTGGCCAGCGTGACCTTGCCGGCGTTCGCCTTCACGTGGGCCACGAGGTCCTTGAGCGTGGCGGGCGCGAAGTCCTTGCGGGCGACGACCGTCATCGGCACCTCGGTGACGAGCCCGACCGTCTCGAAGCTCTCCAGCGGCTGGTAACCCAGGTCCTTGTAGAGGGCGGGCGCCGTCGACATGCCGATGTGGTGCATGAGCACGGTGTAGCCGTCGGGTTCCGCCCGCGCGACCTCGCCGGCGCCCACCGTGCCGCCCGCGCCCTCGACGTTCTGAACGACGATCTTGCCGCCGAGCTTGGCGGCCATCGGTTCGGCGATCATGCGGGTGACGGTGTCCGTCGGGCCGCCCGCGCTGAACGGCACGACGATCGTGATGTTGTCGTCCGGGTAGCCTCCGCCGCCGGCGTCGGCGTTGCCGCCACCTCCGTTGCCGGAACACGCGGCGATGAGCGAGACGACGCCGATCGTGGCGATCATCCGCGCGGTGGCCCGGTATCTGCTGGACGTTCTCATGTCGAGGCCTCCTCGTCAGCGCATTCGCATCCGTCGGTGAGTGCGCGGCCTCAGTCTGGGCTGGCAGGGACGCGGATGGTGTCAGAGGAATCCCAAGGAATGGGCAGGATGTCAGAAAAATCCCAAGAACCGGCTAACGCGGGCGTAGATCCGGGCCGTACAATCCAATATGCGGATCACCATCATCGAGGATGACGACCGCGTGGCGCGGGGTCTGGTGACCGTCCTGGCTCAGGCCGGGTTCGAGGTCCACCGCATCGCGACCGCCGCCGAGGCCGCGCGCGCCGCCCCGACCGATGTGGTCCTCGTCGACCTGGGACTGCCCGACGGCGACGGGCTCGACGTGATCCGCAAGCTGCGCGACCGCCCGGAAACCGCCGTCATCGCCGTGACGGCCCGCTCGGAGGAGCACGAGCGCGTACGCGGCTTGCGCGCCGGCGCCGACGACTACATCGTCAAGCCGTTCGGCATCCCCGAACTGCTGGCCAGGATCGACGCCGTCCTGCGGCGCACCAGGGTGGCCCGCGCCCTGAGCCATCCCGACGAGCCCCTCGTCCGCGGCCCCCTGCGGATCGGCGTCGGCACCCGCGAGGTCACCGTCGACGGCACACCCGTGACGCTGACCCGCAAGGAGTTCGAGCTGCTCCTCCTGCTTGCCAGGCGGGCCCCCAACGTGGTGAGCCGCGACGTCATCCTCGACCAGATCTGGGGCGCGACCTGGGAGTCCTCCAGCCGCACCCTCGACACCCACATCGCGGCGTTACGGCACAAGCTCGGATCGGCCGTGATCATCCGTACGATCCACGGGGTCGGCTATCGGCTCCTGGCCGACCGGCCGGAGCTGACCGGCTGACGCCATGCACCGTCGCCTGCTCGTCGTCCTGGTGCCCCTCGCGGTGCTGCTCGTCGCGGCGCTCGGGGTGCCGCTCAGCGTCACCGTGGCCGAGCGGGAGATCCAGGAGACGTACGTCGACCGGCTCAACGACGTCGGGCGGTTCTCGTCGCTGGCCGAGACCGCGCTTTCGACCGGGCGTACCGAGGCGCTCCAGCAGGAACTGGCGCGCTACCACGAGCTGTACGGCATCCCCGTCGCGGTGATCGACACCTCCGGCACGGTGCTGCTCGGACCCGCAGGCGCCTACCAGGAGGCGGCGCGGGACGAGCCGGCGCTGCCCCGCATCGTGACCGCGGCGCTGGCCGGGGCGAGACCCGAACCGTCCGGGGAATGGGCGCCGTGGGACGACTCCGCACTCGTGGTCGCCGAACCCGTGGGCCGGGACAGCGAGGTCGTCGGCGCCGTCGTGACGATCTCCGACCTGTCGAAGACGCGCTCGCGCATCCTCACGCGCTGGGCCCGGCTCGCCGGGCTCGGGCTGCTGCCGTTGATCGCGCTGGTGGCCGTCGCCTGGCCGGTGTCGGCGTGGGTGCTGCGGCCGGTGCGCGAGCTGGACGCGGCCAGCTCGCGCATCTCCCAGGGCGACCTCACGATCCGCGCGGACGCCGAGGCGGGCCCGGTCGAGCTGCGGCGGCTGGCGGAGTCGTTCAACACCATGATGGACGCCGTCGAGAACGCCGTGCAGCGCCAGCGGGCGTTCGTGTCCGATGCGTCGCACCAGCTGCGCAACCCGCTGACCAGCCTCCGGCTCGCCGTGGAAAGCCTGGAACCGCACCTGGGCACGGCCGGCAACGGGCGTCAGGTGTACGACGTCGCCGTCGACGAGCTGAAAGCCATGCAGCGGATGCTGAACTCCCTGCAGGCCAGCGCGCGGATGGAGAGCATACGGACGGCGTCGCCGGTGGACCTCGACGCGGTGCTGGCGACCCGGGTGGACCGGTGGCGGGCGCTGACGGAGACGGCGGGGCAGACGTTGACCGTCGACGTGCCGCCGGGGCTGCGGTTGCTGGAGCCGTCGGGCGGGCTGGGCAGCATCCTGGACGAGCTGATCAGCAACGCGTTGCGGCTGTCGGACGCGCGGGCGGTGGAGGTGACCGCCCAGGCCGGTCCCGGTGCGGCGGGCGGCGGGCCCGGCGCGGGCGCGGGCGCGGCGTACGGCGGCGGCAGGGGCGCGGGCGCGGCGCGCGGCGGCAGCCCGGGCACGGGCGCGGGCGCGGCGCAGGGCGACGGGGCGGGTGACGGCTCCGGCGCCGGAGGGGTGGTCACGATCGTCGTCCGTGACGACGGGCAGGGGATCGACGCGTCCGAGCGGGTCCAGGCGCTACGGCGGTTCTGGCGCTCGCCGCGGCACCAGAACGTGCCGGGGACCGGCCTCGGGCTGGCGATCTGCGCCGACCTGGTGGGTGCGGCCGGGGGTGAGCTGCGGCTGGAGGACGGGCTGCCGCGTCCGGACGGGTCGGGGCACGGATTCGCCGCGGTGGTCGCGTTGCCCGCCGTACCCCGGTTGGCGTCGTCGCCGGACGCACCGGCTCCGGCCCCCGCCTGAGACCTGCGCCTGGGACCTGCGCCTGGGACCTGCGCCTGGGACCTGCGCCCGGGACCTGCGCCCGGGACCTGCGCCTGGGACCGCCGGGTGGGACCGCCGGCGGCGCTGGGGATCAGCGTTTGCGTTCGCGGAACCAGGTGGCCGCGCCCGGATGGAGCGGGATCGACGCGGTGGAGATCCCGGTCCGCACGTTGATCTGCCACGCCTCGGGAACGGCTTCGGGAACGGCCCCGGCGGCGTCGGGCCCGCCGGAGGTGATCGTGCCGGTGTGCGTGAAGATCGTGTCGGTGATGGCGTGGACTAAGGCGTCGGGCAGGTCGTTGCGGGCGAGAAGCACGTTCGGGACGGCGATGGTGCGGGTGGCGGGGACACCGGCGTAGGCGGTCGCGGGGATCATGGCCGGAGTGTAGGGACCCGGAAACGCCGTGAAGAGCGCGGGCGCCTGCCCGTCCAAGTGGATCAGCCGGATCGCGTGTTGCCGGGCCAGCTCCGTGATGGCGGGTGTCGGGACGCCGGTCAGGGAGAACATCGCGTCGATCTCGCCGTCGCGCAGCGCCGCCGCCGATGCGGCCTGGCTGAGGTAGCGGCCGTCGGCGTCCAGCGGCCCGAGCTCCAGGACCCGCAGCGACGTGAACTCGGTGCCCGAGTCGCGGGCGCCGAGGGAGACGCGCTTGCCCTCGAGGTCGCGGAACTCGTCGATCGGCGAACCGGCCATGACCACGAGGTGCAGGTGGCTCTCGTAGAGCCGGCATATCGCCGAGAGCCCCTCGGGCGCGCTGCCGTCGGCCATGATCAGCGCGTCCAGGCTCGTCAGCCCGAGCTGCACCTCACCCGCCCGCAACATCCGGATGTTGTCGGTGGACGCCCCGCTCGGCACGGTGCGCACCGTGGCGCCCGGCACCTGCTCGGAGATGTGGCCGGCCAGCGCGCCGCCGATGCGCCGGTAGACCGCCCCCGCCGGCCCGGTGGCCAGGCGCAGCTCGACCTCGTCGACCTCGGGCTGCCGCGCGCATCCGGCGAGCAGCCCTCCGGCGGCCAGGAGCACCGCCCGCCGGCTGGGCCGCGGCTCCGGGTTCAGCAGCACCATGCCCGCGATGATACGGACGGCGCCGCACCGCCAAGAAGTCCCGATCGGCCGTTACGACGCTTTCTGCCACACCGAGACGTGGTTGCGGCTGTCGCTGGTGAACGGCTCGCGCTTCCAGCCCGCCCACCGTTCGCGCAAGGTCATGCCCGCGAGCCGTGCCATCAGGTCGAGTTCGGCCGGCCACACGTAGCGATGCGGCGTCGAACGGGTCTCCAGCCGGCCGTCCACCACCCAGTAATGATGAGAGACGGCGATCTGCGATGCCACGTCGTACTCCTCGAAGCCGAGATGTTCCGGGGTCACGGTGAACGGGTGGACGCTCTGGCCGGGCGGGAGACGCCGGAGCTCGGGGACGTAGACCTCGATGACGAAACAGCCGCCGGGTTCCAGCTGCGCCGCCACCGTGCGGAAGCATTCGACCTGTTCGTCTTGTGTGGTGAGGTTCGTGATGGTGTTGCGCACCAGGTAGGCGAGGGTGAAGGTGGCGCCCACCCGGGTGGTGGCGAAGTCGCCGATGGTCACGGGGACGTCCTCCGCGCCCGGTTCGGCCCGTAGCCGCGCCACCATCGCCCGCGACAGCTCGATGCCGTGCACCCGGACGCCTCGCCGGCTGAGCGGCAACGCGATGCGCCCCGTACCGATGCCCAGCTCGAGAGCGGCGCCGCCCGGCCCGGCCAGGTCGGTGAGAAACCGTACCGCGGGGTCGACGACCGCGGGGTCGAACAGTTCCGGCCACTTGGCTTCGTACGTCTGTGCTGTTCGTTCGTCGAAGTTGTCCTCAGGCACAGCCCAACTGTGCCCGGAACGCCGGGTGATGACCAGTCATACGAGGTCTCCCACGCGGAGGACGGCGCCGAGGCCGCGGCGGCCGCTGATGAGCGTGTGCGCGTACGCGCCGAGCACGGCCACGGCGGCCAGTCCCGCCGCCAGCGCGCCCGGCACGAACAGGTCGAGCGCGTAGTCGCCGACGGGTAGGTCACCGGCGTACGGCGACAGGTCCACGGCGGGCCCGAGCACGGCGGGCAGGCCGAGGCCCAGGCCGAGCCCGGCCAGCGCGGTGACGAGGATCACGGGCAGGATCTCCAGCACGGTCAGCCGTCGCGCCTGCCGTTCCGACAGGCCGAGGGTACGCAGGAACGACACCGCCCTGGCCCGCTCCGCCGCCCCGACCATCAGGCCCAGCACGACGGCGGCCAGCGCGTACGCGGCCAGCGCGACCGTCACCACCACGAGCGCCCAGCGCACCGCGCTCGTCAGCGGATCGTCCCTGATGGCCGCCAGGGTCGTCTCCTGGGAGGTGACGGTGGCCGACGGGACGAGCCGCGCCAGCGCGGAGAGCGAGGCGTCCCCTCTGATCAGCAGCGTGTTCACGGCGGGCCGGACCTGCACGTCGATGGGCACGACGAGGAACTTGCCCTCGGTGAAGAAGCCGGGCACCGACTCGATCACGCCGCGGGTGGCAAGCTTCAGCCGCGACTGCCAGCCGATCTCGAACGTGCCCCGCCCGCGCAGCTCGGGCGAGACGAGCGCGCCGTCGGACAGGGCGGGCAGGTCGAGCGGGGTGCCGCCGAGGATCTGCCGCCACCGCGCGACGTCCACGGCGATGGCCTCGGCCCGCTCGCCGCCGTACCCGATCTGCACCTCGCCCGTCTGCGCTGGCACCACCTGCTCCACCCCGGCCAGGCCGCGCACGCGCTCGATCGCGTCGGCCGGGATCTCGATGTCGGAGGTCATCCTGATCGGCGCGCCGACCTGCTGCCAGGACGCCTGCAGCTGCGTGCCGGCGATCCCGTCGGAGATCACCGCGGCGAACACCGACACGCCCAGCGCGGGCAGCAGGATCAGCACGGGCAGCACGCCGGCGGGGCGGGCCCTGGCCGCCCGGGTCAGCCCGAGGAACGGCACCGCCGCCCGGCCGCGCGCCGTCAGCCGTACGAGCAGCCGCAGCGGGTACGGGTAGCAGCGCAGGGTGATCAGCGCCGCCGCCCCGGTCAGGGCGACCGGCACCAGTAGCAGGAACGGGTCCTGCCCCGCCGAGTCGTCCAGCCCGCGCGCCCGCAGCAGGTAGGCCCCGGCCGACGCCAGCACGACGACCAGCACCTCCAGCGTGATCCGCCTGGCCGAGGGCCGGGCGGCGGCCACGTCGTCGCGTCGCTCGTGCAGCGGTGCGCGGTGCACGAGGGCCAGGCGCACGGCGGCGAACCCGACGGCCACGAGCACCACGAGCACCGGCCCGGCGTGCACGATCGGCAGCACAGGACCGGGCACGAGGTACGACAGCGCGTACCCGGCCAGGGCGGCGGGCGCCACGGCCAGCCCGGTCAGCGCCGCGCCCGTGCCCGCCACCTGCCGGAGCGAGCCGCCGCGCGCCCGCGCCAGCGTGAGCGCGTGGTCGATCCTGCCGGCCAGGAGTCGCACGGCCAGCACGATCACGCCGAGGGCCACGGCGAGGAGCCCGCCGAGCACCAGGAACATCACGGTCCGCGCGGTGGACAGCTCGGCCAGGAAGTCACCGAGCAGCTTGGGCAGCGCGGTCCGCAGGCGGAAGGGGGCGGCCGTGCCCATGGGCTGCAGCGCCACGAGCCGGTCGAACTCCGCGACCGCCGCCCGGAGGCCGCCGGCGGCCCGCGCACTCGCCGCCCGCGCGTCCACGGGCAGGGTCCAGCGGTAGGTCAGGTAGCGTTCCTCGCCGCTGAGCACGCCCAGCCCGGCCTCGGAGACGAGCGCCGTGATGTGCTTCTGGAGCGGCTGCAGCCGCAGGACGTGCAGGACGTCGAGGTGGTGCGACCAGTAGCGGTCGGCGGGATCCTTCGCGCGGAAGACGCCGACGATCTGCACGCCGGCGTGATCGTTCTCACCGACGATCTTCGTCTGGCCCAGCCGCAGCTCCATCTTGCTCAGGGCCTCCTCGACGACCCCGACCTCGAACACGGGGATCGTCCGGCCTTCGTACCGCATGGTCGCGATCGCGCCGGGGGCCCGCCCCCGCACCCAGTCCACGCGCCGGTCGGCGTCGGAGAGCCAGCCCAGGTTGATGTACGACTGGCCGCTGGTGCCGGTGATCGGCGTGCGGATGGTCTTGGCGCTCATGTGGCCGCCGGCGGCAGCCAGCGGGCGCAGCCGCGCGGGCATGATCTCGCGCCAGAGGCGGTCGAAGGAGTCGAACGGGGCGCGTTCGCGAAGGTCCTCCTCCCGCGAGCTCGACTCCATGGTCACGGTCAGGTCGGCCAGCACGGCGGGGGCGGAGCTCAGCGCGCGGCGCAGCGCCTCGTCGTACGACGCCTGCGTCGCCCTGGGCAGCCCCGCGACCAGCAGGCAGGCGCATGACGTCAGCACGAGGAGCACGCCCATCGGGCCCAGCTGTTCCCGCGCGAGCCGCCAGAACCGCACCGTTCCTCCCGAAGGCCGAGCCCTTGCCCTGCGCGGGTCGCGTACCGGCGCGGCGACGATCGCGGCCGGAATCCCGGGCCCCGCGCAGGTTACCGCCCACGGGTGCGGCGCACCACGTCCGGCCGCGCGCCCGGCTCAGAGCTCGATCCCCTTGATGATCCTTGCCAGTTCCGGTACGAGGGGCCTGCTGGCCATCACGGTGACGGCGACGCCCTCGCGCTCGGACGTGCCGTCACACCTTCGCCAGGGGGATGATCCTGCGGAACTTGCCGCCGGGCGACTGCTGCGGTGGTTCCTCGGCGCGTTCGAGGGTGACGTCCCCGGCCTGGTGCTCGGCGAGCAGGTGGGTCACCCGGTCGCGCGTGGTCTCCCACACGCGGTCGGCGTCCGCGCCGTCGGCGGGTCGCAGGCGTACGCGCAAGGTGGCGGGCGCCGTCTGGACGAGCTGGAACTGCTCGATGCCCGGCACGTGCAGCGCGGCGCCGAAGACCATGGGGGAGATGCTGACGTGGTCGCCACCGCCGGTGGGGAAGGTGAGCAGCTCGGCGGCGCGGCCCTGCACCCGGATGGCAGGGAGCGGGCTGCCGCAGGGGCAGGCGTCGGGCCGGACGATGACGTTGTCGCCGAGGTCGTAACGGAGGATCGGCTGGACCCGGTTGGCGAGGTTGCTGATCAGCACGGTGTGCGAGAGCCGGCCCGGCGGGACGGGCCGGTGGTCGGCGTCGACCGGTTCCAGGACGGCCCAGTCGCTGTTGACGTGATACCAGCCGTCCGTGCAGCCGGCGCTCAGGAAGCCGCACTCGGCCGAGGCGTAGGCGGCGCGGACCTTGGCCCCGAACGCGGTGGCGATCCGCTCCCGGGCGTGCGGAGTCAACGTCTCACCGCCCGGGACGACCAGCGCGGGGCGGATCCGCAGCCTGCCAGCTTCCTGCTCGCCGGCCAGCAGGGTGAGCATGCCCGCGAAGCCGGCGACACTGGCGGGGTCGAACCGGTTGAGCTGGTCGACCAGGTCCGCGATCGGCTGATCGATGGGGAAGACCCGCATCATCCGGCCGAGCCATGGACTGTCCAGCGCCATCCGGGCCGGTCCCGCGACCGTGGCGAAATGTCCGCCGGGCGCGGTGACGATGGCGGTACGGCCCGCGCGGGCGAGGGTCCGGACGACGTCCCCGGCCGCCAGCCCGCCACCGGAGCGCAGGCCGAGGCCGGTGTGCACGGTCATGTTCCGGTCGTCCAGCACGAAGAGGCCGCGCAGACCGCTGGTGCCGGTGGTGGTGACCACCAGGTACCGGCCGCAGAACGGGTGCCCCACGAGGCGCGGGTCGGCCGCGAACGCCTCGACCTTCTCGCGAGTCACCTGCCGGTCGGTGACCCAGTCGTCGAAGCGTGCCATCAGCGCCTTCTTGTCGGTGACCGGAAGCAGCGCCGGGTCGTCGACCTGATCGGGCAGGCCTTCGTACAGTTCGCGGTAGTAGGGCGAGTGGGCGCGGGCGTAGGCCACCGCCTCGGCCAGGCGGGCCCGCCGGCGCCGCATGGGCCCCGCGGCACCCTCCCGCGTGGCGCGTCGTGCGTCGCGGGCCACCTGCCGGACGTTCTCCCTCATGGTGGGCCGGTCCTTTCTGCGGGTATGCCGCCGGCCTTGCGGGCCGGTCTGGGTTACGTGAGCCTTGCGGGCGGCCCGGGTCACGCGTCTTCGTCGTGCGGTCGCACGGAACGCAGGCCTTGCATGGCGATGTCGACGGCATGCCGCGCGGCCTCCCACAGCTCGTCCTGTGACCGGCCGAGCTGAACGCTCGCCCAGCTCGCCTGCTGGATCGCGCCCAGCAGCGCGCCGGTCATCGCCGCGGCGGTGATGGGGTCGAGCCGGCCGGGGAAGGCCTTCTGCAGCTCGTCGGCGATCCGGTGCTGCAGGTCGAGCAGCAGGTAGAGCCCTTTCGCCTGCAGGGCGGGCGTGTTCAGCACCAGCCGGGCCGTCGCCGACAGCTCTTCGGGCTCCTTCGGCGGGACCTTGGGCCGGCGGTGGGCGGCGTACTCCTGGACCATCCTCGCCAGCACCTCGCCGGGACCCTCCTCCGGCCGGCGTTCCGCGATCGCCCGGAACAGCACGTCGAAGTCCCGCTCGGTGCCGACCCACAGGACCTCGTCCTTGCTGCGGAAGTAGTTGGAGAACGTCTTGGGGTCGACGTCCGCCGCCGCGGCGATCTGCGCCATCGTGGTCTGCTCGTATCCCTGCTCCTCGAACAGCTTGATCGCCACCATGACGATCCGTTGCCGCGTCTCACGTTTCTTCCGCTCTCGCCGCGACTCCTGCATGGCCCCAAACGTACGCCCACCCGAATTTTCCTGCAACCTGAAAATTCCATGATCGGGAATTTGTCCCGACCGAGATCGGGCTATCCTGAGGCCGCCACAGATCACCTGATGATCACCGCCTGCTGTTCGCCACGGCGGCGACGCTTGTCGTTCATGCATGGCGGTGCTGGCCGGCGCGGGAGGTGAGTCGTGCAGGACGACCTGGAGCAGGGCGACCGGGCCCGGGCGCGACGGGTGCGGATGATCGACGTGGCCAACTCGCTGGGGCTGTCCCGGGCCACCGTCTCGCTGGTGATGCGGAACAGCCCGCTGGTGTCGGCGGCGACCCGGAGCGCGGTCCTGGCCGAGGCCGAGCGGCTGGGATACATCTACAACCAGGCCGCCGCGAACCTGCGGACCCAGCGCAACGACCTGGTCGGCCTGGTGATGCCGGACGTGATGAACCCGTTCGTCGCCGAGGTGTCGCTGGGCGTGCAGGAGGTGCTCGGCGAGATCGGCTTCTTCGTCATGATCGCCAACACGGTCGACCGGCTGGACCTCCAGCGGCAGATCCTGCAGTCCCTGGTGGGGCACCGGGCGGCCGGCGTCGTCACCATCCCGGCGCTGACCTCGGCCGCCGACCATTTCGCCGGCATCCGCCGCAGCGGCCTGCCGACGGTGCTGCTGCTGCGGCACATCGACGGTGTCGACCTGCCCTTCGTCGGCACCGACGAGGTGGGCATCGGCCGGCTCGGCGCCGAGCACCTGATCGCCGTGCACGGCTGCCGCCGGGTGGCCTACTTCGGCGGCGACCCGCTGGCCTCGCCGCGGGTGGGCCGAATGGAGGCCTTCCGTGAGGCGGTCGCCGAGGCCGGCGCCGGCTGGGACGCGGCCTGGTCGGAGCCGCTGGAGGCGACCGCGGACGCGGCGCACCGCCGCGCCGCCGACCTGCTCGCCGCGGGGCCGCCGCCGGACGGGGTGCTGTGCCACAGCGACAACGTGGCCTACGGCCTGGCCAAGGCGCTGCGGCTCGGCACGCCCGACGCGGCGCCCTGCGCGGTGCTGGGCATCGACGACCTTCACCAGTCGGCGATGTGGAACCCGTCGATCAGCAGCATCGCCACCGATCCCGTCGAGCTGGGCCGGGTCTGCGGCCGCGTGCTGCTGGCGGAGATGGGGATGCCGGTCGAGGGCAGCCGCACGCCTCCGCCGCCCGAGATCCACGCCCGCGCGTCCTGCGGTTGCCGCTGAACCATTTCACCCTTGGCCTACCTGTTTTGATAGAAAAGGTTGACCCGCCGGTTTAGATCGATCTAAGGTCCATACCGAGTTGATGAGGCCCCATCGGCGCGAGCCCGGGGCCGGCCCACTCGACCGAGGGAGGGGGCACGGATGCCCGCAGTCGTCCGCTCTCCCCGTCGCGCGCAGTGGCACCGGCGCGAGGACGGCGTCGGCCGCCTGATGTTGCTGCCGAGCCTGCTGCCCTACCTCGCTTTCGCGCTGCTGCCGATCGGCTGGCTGTTCTGGTTCAGCTTCCAGCGCTGGAACGGGTTCACGGCGCCGCGGTTCGCCGGGGTCGCCAACTACGAGCGGATGATCGGCGACGAGCAGTGGTGGCTCGCGGTGCTGAACACCGTGAAGTTCGGGGCCGGCCGGTTGATCATCGAGATCCCGCTGGCGCTGGTGCTGGCCTACGTGTTCTTCCGCGGGGTGCGCGCCGGCACCGTCTACCGGACGATCCTGTTCCTGCCGCACGTGCTGTCGCCGGCGATCATCGGCATCATCTTCGTCTTCCTGCTGCGCGAGACCGGCGGGCCGATCAACCAGCTGCTCGTCGGATCGGGCCTGGTGGAGGCGCCGATCCGCTTCCTGGGCGAGGCCGGCAGCGCGCTCGCCAGCCTCGTCGGCGTCGGCGTGTGGGCCCACCTGGGGATCAACCTGCTGCTGTTCTTCGCCGGCATGATGACGATCCCGAACGAGCTGCTCGAAAGCGCGTCGCTGGAAGGCGCCGGTCACTGGTCGACGCTGCGGCACATCGTGCTGCCGATGCTGGCCCCGGTGACACGGGTGGTGATCCTGATCTCGATCATCGGTACGCTGCGCAGCTTCGACCTGGTCAAAACGCTCACCGACGGCGGGCCGGCCGGTGGCACCGAGGTGATGTTCACCTACCTCTACCGGTTCTTCTTCGAGCCGGAATCGGTGCCGCAGATCGGGTACGCCGCCGCGCTCGGCGTCACCGCGAGCGTGATCGTGGGCATCATCTCCGTGGCCTACCTGCGGATCAGCCGGAGCGGGAGGACGGCGCGATGAGCACACCCACCGTCACCGGACCCGCGACCCGGACGGCCGCCCGGCCCGTGCCGTCCAGGCGCCCGCGCCGCACCCGCCCGCTGACCGTGCTGCTGCACGCGGTCCTGATCGCGGCGGCGCTGATCATGCTGTCGCCGCTGGTCTTCGGCCTGTTCGCCTCGGTGTCGCCGCTGGACCAGATCCTCAGCAGGAACGGCGGCCTCCTGCCCCGGGTCTGGGAGTGGGGCACCTACGTCCAGGCCTGGACCACGGCCAGCTTCTCCCGCTATTTCGTCAACAGCGTGATCGTCACGGCCCTGGTCGTGCTGCTGGACACGCTCGCCTCCAGCATGACCGGCTACGTGCTGGCGCGGCGCCGGCTCCGCGGCCAGCGCCTCCTCGAAGGCGTGTACGTCGGCACCCTGTTCGTCGGCCTGACCACGGCGACGCTCTACCCGCAGTACGTGATCGCCGAGGCGCTGGGCCTGGCCAACCTGCTCGGGATCGCGCTGGTCCAGCTGGCCGGCATCATGCTGGTGCACATCTTCCTGATCAAGGCGTTCGTGCTCGGCCTCGGCACCGAGATGGAGGACGCCGCCCGCGTCGACGGCTGCGGGCTGTTCGGCACCTACTGGCGCATCGCCTTCCCGATGATGCGGCCGATCCTCGCCACCACGGTGATCCTCGGCTTCCAGGCCTCGTGGAACAACTACCAGGTGCCGCTGGTGTTCTCGCTCGCCGCCCCCGACCTGCGCACCCTGGTCGTGGGCGTGAGCGCGCTGCAGTACGACGCCGCCGAGGGGATGACGCCGTACAACACGGTGCTGGCCGGCGCGAACATGGCGCTGGTGCCGATCGTGGTGATCTTCATCGTGCTGCAGCGGCACTTCGTCCGCGGCTGGACGGACGGGTCGGTGAAGGGATGACCCTGCTCGCTCCGGACGGCGCCCTGCTGCGCGGCTGGTCCCGCTGGTGGTTCTGGGCCTGGACCAGCTGCTGCTGGCTGCTGCTGAGCCTGCCTGTGATCACCGCCCCCGCGGCCACCCTGTGGCTGGTCGACCAGCAACGCCGGCAGGAACGCGGCGAGGCCGCGCTCGGGCCCGGCGAGACACTGCGGTTCCTGGCCCGCCGGCTGCTGCCCGCCCTGCGGCTGGCCGGCTGCCATCTCGGCATCGCCTGCCTGGTGCTCGTCGGCCTGCTCGGCCCGTCGCCCGGCGGCCCGTACGGCTGGCTGGTGCTGATCACCAGCGTGGTGGCCGGGGTGACCTGGGCGCTGGTCGCCCCGTGGTCGGTCGTCATGTTCGAGCGCACCGGCCGTGCCGTCGCGGCGCTGCGGATGGCGTACGTGCTGGCGCTGTCGCGGATCGAGCTGGCACTGACCGCGACGGTGGCCGTGCTGGCCGCCGCCGTCGCCGGGCCGTTCCTGGCGACCCAGGTGCCGTACGCAGGTCCGCTGCTGGTGATCGCGCTGCCGGCGGCCACGGCCAATTTCGTGATCATGCTGGGCGATCGGGCCGCCGCGGTCCGAGACGTGGTCCCCGCCGGCCGGATCGGGTCCGGTTCGGTCCCTTCCGGATGAGAAAGGCCCCCTGATGATCGATCCCTCCCTGACCCGCCGCGGCCTGCTCGGCACGCTCGCCGCCGGCGCCGCGGGCGTCCTCGTCGGCTGCGGCGGCTCCTCGTCCGGTTCCACCGATCCCGACGAGCTGACCACGATCGTGGTCTGGGATCGGGCAGGCGCGCACGCCAAGGCCCGGCAGGAGTTCTTCCGCACCTGGAACCAGCAGCAGGGCAGGTCCCTCGGCATCGCGGTGCGGTACGAGCCGCAGGCGACGGACAAGTACGAGGAGATCGTCCGGCTCGGCTTCCAGACCAAGAGGGCGCCCGACCTGTTCCACAGCCCTTCGGCGCAGCTGGGCGCGTTCGTCGCGGCCGGGTGGGTGCAGCCGCTGCCGGACCTGGTCGGCAAGGCCGTGCTGGACAAGGCCGCGCCCTACCACCAGAAGAACAGCGAGCTGGTCTGGGGCGGCGTGCCGTACGCGGTGCCGACCACCGCGTTCACCAACCGCATGGTGATCAACACCGACCTGTTCGAGAAGGCCGGGCTGGACCCGGAGTCGCCGCCGGCCACCTTCTCCGAGGTGCGGAAGGCGGCCGCGGCCATCACCAGGATCGGCAAGGGTGACGCGTTCGGCATGCTGATCCCGATCAAGGCGACCGGGTTCCGGCAGTGGAGCGTCGACATCCTGCTGATGGCGGCCGACCCGGCGCTGGCCCAGTTCGGGCTGTTCAACGCGGCCACGCAGACGTACGAGTCGGCCAAGTACGCGCCGCTGCTCGAGCTCTACCGGAGCATGCTCAGCGACAAGACCGCCTACCCGGGCGCCGCGACGCTGACCAGCGACGTCGCCATCAACGCCTTCGGCAAGGGCGAGGCGGGGATGTACGTCACCAGCAGCGCGGTCGTGTCCTCGCTGGCCGATCTCGGCAGCGAGGTCAAGGCGGCCGCGGTCCCGCTGCCGGTGCCGGACGGGCAGAAACTGGTGCGCTCGCCGATGAACGCCGGATACCCGTACGCGATCTCGTCGACCACCGAGAACCCGGAGAAGGCCGCCAAGGTGTTCGAGGTGATGGTCGGCGACGGCATGCAGGAGGCGCTGGCCGCGAAGGCGGCGCCGCCGCTGAACGCCGCCGTCTGGGACTCCGCCGCGATCAAGGACAACGCGCTGCTCCAGCAGTACCGGCCGGCCGAACGCGACGAGCAGTGGCCGAAGACGCCCGGCGGCCTGCTGCAGGTGGACGGGGAGAGCGTCGATCAGACCGTGGAGAAGCTGCTGCTCGACCCGTCGGCGGCGCTCGGACCGGCGCTCACCGCCATGCAACAGCGCATGCAGGCCGCCTACGACGCCGCGGTGAAGAACGGCGAGATCGACCCGCAGGAGTTCCAGGCGTGACGGGCCCGAACCTCGTCGTGCTGCTGGCCGACCAGTGGCGGGGCCAGGACCAGGGCTGGCTCGGCGGCGCCCGCGGACGAGCCTCCCAGGTCCGCACCCCGCACCTGGACCGGCTGGCGGCCGGCGGCGCCGCGATCGCGGGCGGCTGCGCCAGCTCGCCGGTCTGCGGACCGAGCCGGGGCAGCCTCCTCACCGGCCGCCTGCCCCACCAGCACGGCGTGGTCGCCAACGACCTGCCGCTCTCGCCCCGGCTGGAGACTCTGGGTACGGCACTGTACGGCGCCGGATACCGGACCGGCTGGATCGGCAAGTGGCATCTGGCCGGGCTGCCACGGGACAAATGGGTGCCGCCCGCCGCACGGCCGGGAATCGAGCACTGGGCGGGGGTCGACTGCTCGCATGACCACGTCGACGGCCACTACTACGTCGGCGAGGAGAGCCCGGCCAGGGTCGACTTCGTCGGATACGAGCCCGAGGTGCAGACCGACCTCGCGATGGAGTTCCTCGCCGGGCAGGACGCCCCCTTCTTTCTCACGGTCTGCTACAACCCGCCGCACGACCCGTACGACTCGGTGCCGGAGCGCCTTCGCACGGGTTACCCGCTCGAGCGGATGACGGTGCCGCCGAACACGCCCGGCAGCGACGAGCGGCGCGAGGTGCAGCGGCTCTACTGGAGCGCCATCACGGCGGTGGACGCGCAGATCGGCCGGATCCTGGCGGAGCTGGACCGGCTCGGGCTGCGCGAGAACACGATCGTCGTGGTCACCTCCGACCACGGCGACATGCTCGGAGCGCACGGCCTGCGGGCCAAGCAGAGCCCGTACGCGGAGGCCGTCAGGGTGCCGATGGTGATCAGCGGGCCCGGTGTTCCCGCCTGTCGCCCGGCCGGCCTGCTCGGCCTGGTCGATCTCGCTCCGACCCTGCTCGGACTGCTCGGGCTGCCGCCGATCGGGGTGTACGGCCGCGACCTCAGCGACCGGCTCCGATCCGGCGCATCCCTGCGCACGGAGCTGCTGATCGGCAACTGGGTCAGCTTCGACAACGGATACGACCAGGGCATCGGCGAGTGGCGGGGCTTCGTCACCGACGAGCTGACCTACGCGCGCACCGTCGACGGCCGGCCCTGGCTGCTGTTCGACGACCGCGCCGATCCCTGGCAGATGGACAACCTGGCCGGCGACGCGGCGTCGGCCGGCCGGGTCGCCGCGGCCGACGACCGCCTGTCCGCGCTGCTGACGGAGTCCGGGGACAGGTTCTGGCCGGCCGACCGGTTGCTGACCGAGCTGGGCCTGGTCGATGACTGGAACGCCCGCGAGATCGCCCTGCGGGGCGACAGGGCCCGGCTGCTGCCGACGAGATGACCGCTCTGTGAGGAGAGACCCGTTCATGCCCACCCGCCCGAACGTGCTGTTCGTGATGACCGACCAGCAGCGGTTCGACACCATCGCGGCGCTCGGCAATCCCCATGTCGCGACGCCCCATCTCGATCGGCTGGCGGCCCGCGGGACCGTCTTCGACAACGCGTACTCCACCTCCCCGGTCTGCGTCCCGGCCCGCTACACGCTGCGCAGCGGATGCGAACCGACCAGGACCGGGGTGTACGACAACACCGTCCCCGGCGGGGGACACGCCGGGATCAGGGAACGTTGCGGCCCGTACCTGGCCGAGGCGATGGGCCTGCGCGGGTACCGCACCTGGGGCGTCGGCAAGTTCCACACCGAGCCCTGGGACGCGCCGGTCGGCTACGAGGTGCAGCGGCACAGCGAGGAGTTCTACGGCAGCCCCGAGCAGCGCGCCAGGGACGCGTACGCGTCGTGGATCGCGACGGAACACCCTGAGTACGACTGGATCGAGGCGCTGATGGGGGAGCGGACCGACATGTACTACATGCCGCAGCTCAGCCCCTTGCCGGCGGACTGCACCGTCGAGTCGTGGGCCACGCGGGAGGCCATCGGGCTGATGGCCGCCGATGACGGCCGGCCCTGGTTCGGGTTCGTGTCCTACATCGGCCCGCACCCCCCGTTCGCGCCACCGCTGCCGTACAACCGGATGTACGACCCCGACCAGATGCCCGACCCGGTGTGCGGCGATCGTGCCATTGACCATCTCGACCAGCACATCCCGTGGATGAACCACCTGGTCTACGCCGAGGACGTCGACCCGCACCGCGCCCGGACGCTGAAGGCCCGCTACTACGGCGAGATCAGCTACATCGACGGCTGCATCGGCGACCTGCTCGACGCGGTGGAGCGGCGACCGGACGCCGACAACACCGTGATCTGCTTCTACGCCGATCACGGCGATCTGCTCGGTGACCATCACGGCTGGCAGAAGGAGAGCTTCTTCGAAGCGTCTGCCCGGGTCCCGTTCCTGATCTCCTGGCCGGAGCGGATCGCGGCCGGTGACCGCCGATCGGAGCTGGCATGCCTGACCGACCTGTTCGGCCTGGCCACCTCCGCCGCCGGCCGGCCGGAGCTGCGGCAGGGCAGCGACCTGCTCGGCCTGCTGGCCGGTACGGCGCCGCCCAGGGAGACGCTCTTCGGCTACCACGGGCGCCCCGGCACCCGGCGGTTCAAGGCGATGGTGCGGCAAGGTCACCTGAAGCTGATCTGGCTGGCCAACGGCGGGCACCGGCTGCTGTTCGACCTCGATGCCGACCCGCAGGAGGTCAAGCCGGTGCAGGCGGAACGGCCGGAGGACGCCGACCGGCTGACCGCGCTGCTGGCCGCGCGGCTCCGGTCCGAGGGCGTGGCCGAGGCCTTCGACCGCGCCGGCCTCGGATCGGAGCTGCGGACCTTCCCGTACGAGGAATGGCCGCTGACCAGGATCCACCAGTTCGACCTGTCGCGAGGGATCACCGGCTTCGGCGCCGCCGGATAACCCGATGGCGGGCCCGGCCCGCGGGATGCGACCATCGGCAGGTGGCCGCATGTGTCTTCTGCGAGATCGTCGCTGGGCGGGCTCCCGCCTACCGGGTGACGGCGGACGAGCACGCGGTCGCGTTCCTGGACCTCGCCCCCGCCGCGCCGGGCCACACGCTGGTCGTGCCTCGCGGGCATGCGCGGGACGTGTGGGAGCTGCCGCAGGACGCCTGCGCCCAGGTCGCTCGGCTGGTGCATGGGGTGAGTGCGCTGCTGCGGGTGGCGCTGGCCCCCGACGGGCTGTCGATCACCCACGCCACCGGGGAGGCGGCCGGGCAGGACGTCTTCCATTTCCACACGCACGTCGTCCCGCGGTGGCGGGGCGACGACGTGAGGCTGATGTGGAAGACCAGGCGAGCTTCGCCTCAGGAACTGCAAGAGGTGCTGGAGCGGGTGACCGTGGCTCGGTGAGCGGTCACGTGGTCACCTCAGGAACTCCCGCGCGCCGCGCAGCCTGGTGCGGAGCCGCCGCCGGGTCAGGCCGCACTCCAGGCGCACGTCCGTCGGGCCGGGCACGCCGGCGTCCGCTCTCCGGGCGGAGGGCAGCCGGTCGGCGTCGAGGCCGTCGCGCCGGGCGATGAGCCGCCCCAGCTCGTACCGGCTCACCGCGTCGGCCCCGGCGACGTGGTGGACGCCGTGATGGCCTGAGACGGCGAGTTCGAGGAGCGCCGCGGCCAGGTCGACGACGTGCACGGGGCAACGTACGTCGTCGGTGAACAGCGCTCCCCGCGCCCTGCCGGTGGCCAGGGCGTGCACCAGCGCCTCGTGCGGAGAGCCGCCGTCACCGATGATCAGGGAGGTCCGGGCCGTCACCGCGGCCGGCGCGATCGCGTTCACGGCCGTCTCGGCGGCGGCCTTGGCGGCGCCGTACGGGGTGATCGGGTCGGGGACGCACGTCTCGTCATAACGGATCGCGGCGCCGGAGAAGACCGCGTCGCTGGACACCTGGACCAGGCGTGCACCTGCCGCGGCGGCGGCCAGGGCCACGTGCGCGGCTCCCGTCGCCGTGGTCGCCCAGTCCGTCTGCCGGTAGGCGGCGTTGATCACCGCCTCCGGCCGGCATGCCGCGACCAGCGCGCCGACGTCCTCGCGCCGGCGCACGTCGAGCGGCGACCACGCGACACCCTCGGTCTCCCCTGGTCGGGAGAGGTAGGTCGCGGCCACCTCGTGTCCGGCCGTCGAACACTGCCGAGCGAGTTCGCCGCCGAGCAGGCCACTGCCACCGACGATGAGGAATCTCATGGCGGGTCACCATAATCGATCGGTCACGCCGATCCGCCCTGTACCAAGATCGTTCATGCCGGTATGGTGTGGACCCCGACGACACCGCGAGGTAAGGCGTGCACCAGATCCGGACGGAGATCCGCATCGCGGCATCTCCCGAGCAGGTATGGAAGATCCTCTGCGATTTCGACGCCTATTCGGAGTGGAACCCGCTGGTGCCGAGGATGCGGGGCACCGCGGTGACGGGGAGCCGGCTGTCCTTGCCGACCGCCATGTGGCCCGGAGGCCCCGTCGTCATGCCGATGCGCGCGACGGTGGAGGACGCGACCCCGCCGCGGCGGCTGGCCTGGCGTACCAACGTGATCGCGCGCGGCGTCGTCAGCTCGGTGCACGTCTTCGAGCTGTCCCCCGATGAGGAGCGTGGCGGCACGCACGTGCGTCATCAGGAGACCGTCACCGGGGCGGCCGCTTCGGCGATGTGGCCGATACTGCGCCGGTTCGAGCCGGTGTTCGAGCAGCTCAACCAGGCGCTCAAGAGCCGGGCCGAAGCGTCGTCCTAGCTCTCGCCGGCCATCCGTGGCCGGGGTGCGATCGGCGCGGCTGGTCAGTGGTGCTCGGCGTAGTGGCGCGCGAGCAGGTCCTCGCCCCAGTCGTCACGCAGGTCGCGCCACACGGAGTGGATGTGGTTGGCATCGTCCTGGGTGTTGTCGTACTCCAGCAGGAACGTGGGCCCGGCGACGCAGTAGTAGTGGCCCTGCCCGCGCTGGTCGGATCCCATCCACGCGAACGTCACCTTGTCGAGTCCGGCGTCGAGCACGTCGCGCCAGCAGGTCTCGCCGTACCAGCCGGGAGCACGGTCGAAATAGCGGCGGACGAGCCGTTCGAGCAGGTCCTTCGACGACGCCGGCATGTCGGCGCAGGACAGCCCGCGGGGGATGCGGCCGGGATCGGCCACGGGGTCGTTGCGGGTGAGGACGTCGTCGGGGGCCGCCTGGCTGGTGATCGCGATCGAGCGCTGGTGCGGCGCGAGGTCGGCGAGCAGCGCCCGGCCCAGCTCCTCCTCCTCGGCGAGCAGCCGCAGGCCCCGCTGCGGCCCGGACAGGACCATGGCCGGCTCCGCGCCGAGGAAGCTCGGCGTGACGGCGATCGCGTCGCCTGCGACCGTGATGTGCACCGCGAGGTGGTGGCCGTTGACCTGCCACGTCCACGGGTCCGCTCCTCCCGGGTCGCCGAAGACCCGGAACCAGTAGCGGTCGCCGTCGATCTCGTCGACGCCGGTCGCCAGGCGGCGCCTGATGCGCTCGAGCTCGATGACGCCTCTCGCCGTGCGCGCACCGGCCGTGCCGCAGCCGGTGTCGAGCAGGGCGAGCGCCAGCTCCTGCTGTCCGGAGGTCATCTCGGCCAGCGGCAGACCCGGGCGAGGGCCGGGGAGGTAGGACCACTCGGTGCGCTCGGGCGAGCCGAACGCCGCCGTCGCCGCGGCCCTTCGCCCGGTGTCGAGCGAGCCGAGGAAGCGCTGCACCGCCTGGCGCATCGCGTGGACGTCGTGGGCACTCATGCATGGTTCCTTAACGGGAGGAGGGAGCCGCGATGGTCAGAACACGGTCTCTGACGCCACGAACCGCAACATACTGCAATCTAAACGACAGCAAGCGGATGCGGATCGTCGATCGTCCCGCTCAGTCCGCCCGCGCGGCGTGGATCGCGCCGAACGCCAGGAGAGGGGCGGCGGTCCGCGCCGGATCCTCGAGAATGGGCGTGTGTCCGAGACCGGGCAGCATCTCGACTCTCGCTCCCGGGACGACGCGGTAGCCGGCGGCGGATGAGGATCGCCATCTGCGATCGTCCTCGCCGAAGATCACCAGCAGCGGCTTGCCGAGGGCCCTCAGCCGGTCCGGCAGCGCCCGCTCCTCCAGGTAGGCGCGGGTGGCCTGCATCGTCGTGGTGAACGTGTGGTAGGTCATGCCGCGCACCTCGTCCAGGAACTCATCCGGGATCCGGTAGCCCGCGCGGCTGAAAGCGGGGCCCGCCAGCCGGCGGATCTGCTCGTCGGTCGGCGGCCACCGCGAGGGCCCGATCGCGGCGGTCTCCGGCGCGATGAAGGCGTCCAGGCTCGGGCCGGTGTTGATGAGCGCGAGCGCGGCAACCAGGCCGGGTCGCTGCTCGGTGAGGGCGGTGGCGACCGCGCCGCCGCTGGAATGGCCGGCGACCAGGGCGCGCTTGACGCCGAGCCGGTCCAGTGCCGCGCCGACCCGGCGCCCCTGCTCCGGGAGCGCGTAGCTGCGGTCGGCGGGCTTGGCTGACCGGCCGTGCCCGAGCAGGTCGATCCGGACGACACGATGAGCTCCGGTCAGCATCGGAACCAGCGCGTCCCACGAGCGGGTCGAGGACGCGGACCCGTGGATGAGCAGGAGCGCGGGTGCGTCGCGGGGGCCGTCCTGGCACACGTGGATGTCGCCGTCGTCCAGGGACAGCGTCGTACTCTCGGCGGCCGCGGCGTCGCCGTTCACGTGCGGTCTGCCGTCAGGAATCGTCATGTCGCCACTGTCGCGGCCCGTACGCGCCGGTGGATTGGACGAATGTTCCCCCTCGACCGGACCCGCCTAGCATGGAACGGTGCGGACGTTCGTCCACGGTGCGGCTGTGTGGGGCATCGCGTGCCCGCGGCGGCCCAGCCGGGTGGCCGGTGTCACCATGGCCGGGTTCCGGGTCCGTGATCTGAGCGCGCTCCGGATGGTCCCCCACCCCGCCGTGACGCTGATCGTGGACTTCGGCACCGGCTCGCCCGTGGTGGACCACGCCGCCGGGCGGCGGCTTCGGGGCAGCGTCGCCGCCGGGCCGGGGATCGGGTCGGGAGGCGCGGTCCGGGCGTGGGGCGAGAACGTGGAGTGCGTGCAGGTGCGCCTGTCCCCCGTGATCGCACGCGGGGTTCTGGGCGCCTCCCCGGCCGACCTCGACGGCGTCGTGGTGGCCCTCGACGACCTGTGGGGCCGGGAGGCGTCACGGATCCGCGAGCAGCTGAGCGAGGTCTCGTCGTGGCAGGATCGTTTCGCGCTGACGGACGCGCTGCTCGCCCGCCGGCATGCCGAGGGGCCGCCGGTCGACCCGGAGGTGGCCTGGGCCTGGAGGCGGATCGTCGGCGCCCGCGGCCAGGCCCGGATCGACGGGCTCGCGGCGGAGGCCGGGTGGAGCCGCAAGCGCCTGTGGTCGCGGTTCCGGTCGCAGCTCGGCCTGCCGCCCAAACGCGCCGCGAAGCTGGTCCGCTTCGACCATGCCGCCCACCGCCTGGTCGCGGGCGAAGGCGCGGCCCGAGTGGCCGCCGACGCCGGCTACGCCGACCAGTCCCACCTGCACCGGGACGTCGTGGCGTTCACCGGGGTGACCCCCGCGACCGTGGCCGGCGAGACGTTCCTGGCGGTCGACGACCTGGCGTGGAGCGGCCACGTCTCCAGGGTTCTCGGGCTCGGGCGCCGGCCGTAGGCGAGGCGGCCATCGCCGTGATCGAAGCTGGTCGCGAGATCGAACCTTCGGGGATCCGGCGGGATCACAAGGGATGACCGACGTTCCGTGGAGTCCGCCGATTCGGAGGCTGTTCGTGGAGTTCCTCATCGCGATGATCGTGGCGAGCGCCGCTCTCGCCGGAGGCGTCGCCCATGCGGTCACCCGCCGTGATCTGCAGGGCGGCGCAAAGGTGGCGGTCCCTCTCGCCTGCGCCCTCCTGGTGGGCACCGCCTGCACGTTCGTGCCCCATCTTCCCCTGCTCGCCTTCCTGGGGACCGTGGTGGTCTATCTGCTCGCGAGGCGCCTGTTCACGGCGAAGCTCGCGCTCGCCGCCTCGGGGGTCGTGCTTCTCGGCGGGTGCTCGTTCGCCGTGCTCCTCATGATGGTCGCCCTCGACACCATGTGATGCGCGCCCGCCGTCGCCGCTAGCGCAGCCAGCGCAGAGCCGCGTCGGCGCAGTCGTCGGGGTTGTCGTTGAAGGCGATGGCCGCGCCGGGCGCGTGCCGCCTGACCCGGTTGACCACCTTCTCGAAGAACTCGAGCAGCGGTTCGTGCTTGCGGATGCCGCCCCCTATCACCACGCAGGCGTAGTCGTCGCGGGTCAGCGCCTCCACGATCGCCGCTTCGGGATCACGGTCGAGCGCCACCAGGCAATAGTCGGCCTCGATGCCGTGATCGTCGAAACGGGCGCGACCGCGTGCTATCGCCTCCTGGACCGGCTCCGGGTCATAGCCCTCGATCGCGGCGGGATCGAGGCCGATCACGAGCACTCGTGCCATTGTCACGCGTCTCCTTCCTGGCAGAACATGTGCACAACCGATGCGGGCGTCACGCGCGAGCGCCCGGGTGGCGGCGCGTCCAGCCTTCCGAGGCGGTCACCCGGCTGCTCCGTGGCGGGGCAGGTTCGACGGCACGGCCCTCGTACGGTGTCGAGAGCACGACGTGGGAGTTCATCTCGCCGTGCTCGCCGAGCCGTTCGAGCAGCCCTTCCAGGTGCGGCATCGAGGCGACCCGCACCTTGAGCATCGTGCACCAGCTGCCGCTCAGCTTGTGCACCTCGGTGACTTCGGGCAGGTCCTCGGCGGCCGTGGTCTTGAGCAGGCAGCGGCCGTGCGCGCAGCGCATCTGGACGAAGGCCGTCAGCGGCTGCCCGGCGCTCGCCGGGTCGATGCGCGCCTGGTAGCCCGTGATCACTCCCACTCCTCGAGCCGCCGTACCCGTTCCGCCACGGCGGGTGCGGAGAGGTTGACGCGCCGGGCAAGCTTGTTGAAGGAGAGCCGGCCGTCGTGCTGGAGTTCGCCGATGATGCGCCAGTCCGTCCGGTCCAGCGATCTGTCCATGTGCAAGCCTCGCATGCTTGATTCCTTGCGAACCAGCGGTCTATGGCATCGAACTCCGATTCTTGCCCATTCAACGGCGGATTCGGCGTTCCTATCGTGAAGGCCATGGTTGTTGAGGTCCGGGCGGGCGGCGTGACCCGCGAGCGGCGGCCGATGGCGGCACTGTGCTCGGGGGCCGCCCTGATGAACGCGGCAATGGCGGTCGCGAGCGCGGCGGGCACGCTGGTCGCGGGGGATTTGGCTGTGCAGCCGGCCGCGTACGGGCGGTGCGGGGACCGGTTCTCATGGAGTTCTCAGGCGGGCTTTGTAGCACTTTCGCCTGAAATTTATGAATATGGGGCGATGGAGCGCGTGCCGCAGGAGGCCGGTGCGGCCGAGGCTCAGCAAGCTCGAAGAGCCGTGGCCGGAAAGGCTCGGCGGATGGTCATCGGGGGCGGCGTACTCGTCGTCGTGGCGTTGGCGGCGTACTGGCTGGGGAGCGGCGGCGGGCACGGCGAAGGAGCCGCGCCCAGGCCGAGCGCGACGCCGACGCCCAGCGCGACGCTCACCGTGCCGGACGTCTTCAGGAGAGTCGGGCCCTCGGTGGTGGTCATCCAGGCAGGGAAGTCGCTCGGCACCGGGGTGATCGCGGCCGACGACGGGACGATCCTGACCGCGCACCACGTCGTCAAGGGCACGAAGGACGTCAACCTGACATTCGCCGACGGCACCAAGGCGAAGGCCGTGGTCGCGTCGTCGAACCCCGAACGCGACGTCGCGACCCTCAAGCCCGCGAAGCTGCCGGAGATCGTCGTACCGGCGACGCTCGGCGGCGGCGCGGCCGTGGGCGCGCCCGTCGTGGCGATCGGAAACCCGCTCGGTCTGACCTACAGCGTCTCCACCGGCGTCGTGTCCGGCCTGAACAGGAGCGCCGACCGGAGCGCGGAAGAGGGCGACCTGAGCGGGCTCATCCAGTTCGACGCCTCCGTCAACCCGGGCAGCTCCGGCGGTCCGCTCCTGGACGCTCGCGGCCTGGTCATCGGGATCGTCGTCTCGATCGCCGACCCGGGAGGCGACGAGGCGTTCGCCGGCATCGCGTTCGCGGTGCCGATCGGCGTGGCCCTGGGCGGCACCGAAGGCGACGGCCCCCCGGGCGACGGGCCCGAGATCTGATCGAAGCCCCATGAGAAGGAAGCCCATGACCTCGACCAAGTCCCCCGAGCCGGCCCACCCGCTCGAACACGTGCTGTTCGAGGTCAAACGTACGATCGTCGGGCAGGACGTCCTGCTGGAGCGCATGGCCGTCGCGCTGATCGCCGACGGTCACCTGCTCGTCGAGGGCGTGCCAGGCCTGGCCAAGACGCTCGCGGTGCGGTCGCTGGCCGCGGCGATCGCCGGGAGTTTCCAGCGCGTCCAGTTCACCCCCGACCTCGTGCCCGCGGACCTCGTGGGCACGCGGGTCTACCACCAGCACTCGGGGGAGTTCAAGACCGAGCTCGGCCCGGTGTTCGCGAACCTGCTGCTGGCCGACGAGATCAACCGCGCCCCCGCCAAGGTGCAGAGCGCCCTGCTGGAGGTGATGCAGGAGCACCAGGTGACGATCGGCCGCGAGACGTTCCAGGTGCCCGAGCCGTTCCTCGTCATGGCGACGGAGAACCCGATCGAGTCGGAGGGCACCTACCCGCTGCCCGAGGCGCAGGTCGACCGTTTCATGATGAAGGTGGTCGTCGACTATCCGACGCAGGCGGAAGAACAGGCGATCGTCGACCGGGCGCTGCGCCCGCCGGAGCCGCCGCAGGCGATGGTGACGGCCGATGACCTGGTCGCGATGCGGGTCCGCGCCCAGGAGGTGTACGTCGACCCGTCGATCGTCGACTACGCGGTCCGGCTGGTGTCGGTGACACGTTCCCCCGCGACCGCCGGGCTCGGCGAGCTGGAACGGTACGTCACCTACGGGGCGAGCCCGCGGGCGTCCATCGCGCTCGTCACGGGCGCCCGGGCGCTGGCGTTCCTTCGCGGCCGCGACTACGTCCTGCCGCACGACCTGGCCGAGCTCGCGCTCGACGTCCTGCGCCACCGCCTCGTCCTGTCGTACGAGGCCCTCGCCGACGACGTCGACGCCGACACGATCATCACCAGGGTGCTCGGCGCGGTCCGGGCCCCCGACGTCGTCCTGCAGAACCGCTGAGCCATGGCCACCGCCCCCGACAGGCTCCTGCTCCGCCTGGAGTGGAAGGTCGTCCGCAGGCTCGACGGCCGGCTCCAGGGCGCCCACCGCACCACGTACCGCGGCTCCGGGATCGACTTCACCGGGTTGCGCGCCTACGCCGACGGCGACGACGCCCGGCACATCGACTGGAACGTGACCGCGCGGCTGGACGAGCCGCACGTGCGCGTGTTCACCGAGGACCGCGAGCTGACGGTGTGGCTCGTGCTCGACCGGTCGGCGTCGATGGCGGCGGGCCGGCCGGGACGCGGCAAGCACGACGTGCTCGCCGAGCTCGCGCTCGTCCTGACTCGCCTGTTCGGCCGGGGCGGCAACCGCGTCGGCGCCCTGCTGTTCGACACCGGGATGCTGCGTGTCGTGCCGCCGGGCACCTCCCGGCGGCACGCGCTGCGGATCGGCGCCGAGCTGGAACGCACCGCAGGGTCACGGGGCGGCAGTACCACCGACCTGGCCGAGATGCTCGACGCGGCCGGACGGCTCGCCCGCCGCCGCGCCCTCATCGTCGTGCTGTCGGACTTCATCGGCGACGGCGACTGGGAACGCTCGCTCCAGCGCCTGGCCCGGCGGCACGAGGTGGTCGCCCTGCGGATCGTGGACACCGCCGACGACGTGTTGCCCGAAGCCGGGCTGATCGTGGTCGAGGACGCCGAGACGGGCGAGCAGCTCGTCGTCGACTCCGCCGACCCGCTGCTGCGCGTACGGTTCCGCGAGGCCGTCGACGACCGCGACGCCCGGCTCGCGGCGGGCATGCGCCGGGCCGGGGTGCCCGTGCACCGCGTCGACACCGACCGCGATCTGGCCGAGGCGCTCGTCGAGGTCGTCGCCCGGACCCGGGACCGGGCGACATGACCGCGCCCGTCGAGGTCACCCACGGACACGGCGCCTTGGTCATGCGGCCGGCGAAGGAGGCTCCATGACCGAGGTCGGCGTTCGACGGGCGAAGGAGGCTCCATGACCCTGTCCTCCCCGCTGTTGCTGGCCGCCGGGCTGCTCGTGACGGTGGCGCTCGCGTGGGCGGCCGTCGTCTCGGCGCGCCGGCGGACTGCGGCGCTGGCCGCGGCCGGGGTCGCCGTGACGGGCGGCCGGCGGGCGTACCTCGGAGTCGGGTTGACGATCGCCGGCGTCGGCGTGCTCGCGATCGCCACCGCCGGACCGGCGGCCATGGTGCCGGTGCCGCGGACCGCGGGCACCGTCATCCTCGCCATCGACGTCTCCAACAGCATGGGCGCCGGCGACGTCGCGCCCAACCGGCTGGCGGCCGCGCAGCGGGCGGCCCGCGCGTTCGTCGCGGCGCAGCCCGACAGCGTCGACATCGGAGTCGTCGCGTTCGAACGGGGCGCGCTCACCACCGCACGCCCCGACGCCGACCACTCCGTAGCGCTCAAGGCCATCGACCGTCTGAGACTCACGGGCGGCACCTCGCTGGGCACGGCCATCACGGCCGCGCTGTCGGCGATCACCGGCAAGCAGGTGGCGATCGGCCGCGACGGCGAAGCGCCCGACATCGGCTACTGGCCGTCGGCGACGATCGTCATGTTCTCCGACGGCCAGAACCGGGGCGGCGATGTCGAACCGGCCGCCGAAGTGGCCCAGCGGGCGGGCGTGCACATCCACACCGTCGGGGTCGGGACCACGGCCGGGGCGACGGTGAAGGTCGACGGTTATCACCTGCAGACCTCGCTGGAGGAGGAACCTCTCACCGTGATCGCGCAGACCACCGGCGGCGCCTACCATCCCGCCTCCGACACCGCGCGGCTCGACGGGATCGCCGACACGATCGATCTGCGGCTCACCGTCTCCGACGAGCCGCTGCCTCTCGCCGGCGGGCTGATCGGGCTCGCCCTCGCGCTGCTCGCCGCGGGAGCGGCGCTCACGGTGCTCCGGTCCGGACGGGTGGTCTGAATGGTGTTCTCGTGGCCGTGGGCGCTGCTGTCCGTACTGGTCATCCCGCTGATCTTCGGCATCCGCTGGTGGGCGCGGCGGCGCCGGCGACGGGCCGCTGTGCGGGTCACCTCGATCGCGCTCGTACGCAGCGCCCTGCCCGGCCGTACCCGCTGGACGCGGAAGATCCCGGCGGTGCTGTTCGTCGCCGGGCTCGCGCTGCTCGCGGTCGGTGCCGCGCGTCCGCAGGCGTCGGTGCCGGTGCCGCAGACGTCGGCGACGATCCTGCTCGCGCTCGACACCTCCGGCTCCATGTGCTCCACGGACGTCGACCCCAACCGCATCACCGCCGCGAAGAAGGCCGCCGCGGAGTTCATCGAGTCGCAGCGGGGCGGGCCGCGCATCGGGCTGGTCACCTTCGCGGGCAACGCGGGCCTGCTCGTGCCTCCCACCGACGACACGGAATCGCTGATCGAGGCGCTGGACGGCCTCACCGTGGCCCGCGGCACCGCGATCGGGCAGGCCATGCTGACCTCGATCGACGCGATCGCGGAGGTCGACCCGTCGGTCGCGCCCACCGGAGCCGACCCGCCCAGCGGAGGGCCGGGCTACGCCGGCGCCGCGATCGTCGTGCTCACCGACGGCGCCAACACCCAGGGCGTCGACCCGCAGACCGCCGCCCAGGAGGCGGCGCTGCGCCGCGTCCGCGTCTTCCCCATCGGCTTCGGCAGCACCGAGCCGGCCCCGATGGTCTGCGAGAACTCGCAGTTCGACGGCCGTGGCTGGGGCAGCTGGGGCGGCTTCAGCGGCCGTGGCGGATTCGACAGGGGCCGCAACGTCCGCATGATCGACGAGCCCGCGCTCAAGCAGATCGCCCAGACCACGGGCGGGTCGTACCACCGCGCCGAGAACGCCGACCAGCTCCATAGCGCCCTCGAGTCCCTGCCCGGCAGCTTCACCGTCATCACCCAGCGGGTCGACACCGCCGCCGCCTTCGCCGCCGGCGGTGCCGTCCTCGTCACCGCGGCCCTGTCCCTCTCCCTCTGGTGGAACCGCCCCCGCACCCCGACCCGCTGACGGTACGCGCAGCCGGAAGAGCCCGACAAAAGCGGCCGGTCACTCCCGGCGGCCCCGCCCCTCTCCCGCCTGGCGGCCGAGCAGCTTCTCGATGCTGCGGCGCTCGCGTTTGGTGGGACGGCCCGCGCCACGAGCCCGGACGGCCACCGTCACGGTCTCCTCGCGGGGAGGCGGCGGAGGGCTCTTGTCGACGTAGCATTCGGCGGCCACGGCGGCGCCGACGCGCTTGGTGATGATCCGGGAGACGACCACGACGCGTTCGCGCCCCTCGTGCCGCAGCCGGACCTCGTCACCGGCGCGGACGGCGTGCGCGGGCTTGACCCGCACCCCGTTGACCCGGACGTGACCGCCGCGGCAGGCGTCGGACGCGATCGAACGCGTCCTGGTCAGCCGCACCGACCAGATCCAGCTGTCCACCCGGGCACTCACCTGCTCGCCTGCCATCCCGACACTGTACTGAGCGACACGACACTCCGTGGACCGCACTCCGTGGACCGCGCTTCATGGACCGCGCTCCGTGACCGCACTCCGTGGACCGCGCTTCATGGACCGCGCGGGTCCCGTCGGGACGCGGAGTCCTCAGGCGGTGTCCGGGCCGTAGAGCGCGGCGATGTCCTGGGAGCTGGCCCACCGGCTGTAGGTGGGCGACTGCGGCCAGCCGTCGGGCGAGTCCTGCCACTCCTCCTGCCGCCCGTACGGCAGCAGGTCGATCAGCGCGAACGTGTGGCTGAGCTGCTCGGTGCCCCGGCCGTTGGTGTGCCAGGTGCGGTAGACGGTGTCGCCGTCGCGCAGGAACACGTTGACGGCGAAGCCTCCTCCGGGCGGTGCGCCGACGTCGGCGCCGAACGGGCTGTTCGCGGTGGAGTACCAGGCCATCGTGTTTCCGACCCGCCGCTTGTAGGCGAGTGCCTCGTCGATGGGGCCCTGGGTGACGACGACGAACCGGGCGTCGTAGTTGTCCAGGAACTCCGTCCGGGCGAACTGCGAGGTGAAGCCCGTGCAGCCCGGGCACTGCCATTCTTCGCCCGGGGACCACATGTGGCTGTAGACGATCAGCTGCCGCTTGCCGTCGAAGACGTCCGCCAGCCGGACCGGTCCGTCCTCGCCCTCGAGGGTGTAGTCGGGCATCTCCACCATGGGCAGGCGGCGGCGCTGTGCGGCGATGGCGTCGAGTTCCCTGGTCGCGGCCTTCTCCCGGGCACGCAGCGCGTCGAGCTGCCGCTGCCAGGTGCCGGCGTCGACGACGGGTGGTAGCGCGTTCGTCATCATGGTCCCTCCCTGATCCCTTGCTTGGCTTTCCGTGCTCAGGGGATAGACCTGCCCCGTGCGCGGAACTCATCGGCGGCCAGGTCAAATGCGTACAAAACGTGCGTCGTGCACGTTCGTGCAGATGTGTTGACCATCCGTTCAGGCGCAGGTCACAGTGACGCGACACCCCGAGCGCGGGAACAAGGAGTGGCGGTGACCACCTTCCGCTGCACGCGCGACATCCCGATCAGCGATGCCACCGCAGTCCTCGTCGTGGGAGGCGGGCCGGCCCGGGTCTCGCCGCCGCGCGGGCCGGGGCATCCGTACGGATCGTCGAGCGGTCCGGCTTCCTCGGCGGAAACCTGACCGCCGGGCTGGTCGGCCCGTGCATGACGTCGTTCTCGCTGGACGGCGGCACGCAGCTGATCCGCGGGGCGGACATACCGCGCTCCTGCAGCGGCAGGCCGCGGATCAGCAAGCGTCGTTCCAGGTGAGGGCGCTACGGGGAGCGCTCGCTCGCCTCGTCCTCGTTGTCCGGGTCGAGCCGTGCCCAGACCTCGGCGAGGTTGCGCAGGTGCTCGTCGTCGAGCCGGTCGAAGAAGAGCCTGCGCAGGTCGCTGTGCTGCCGGCGCCATGCCTTGCGCAGGAGCGCCCTGCCGTCCTTGGTCAGGACCACCTCGAAGCCGCGGCCGTCGTCGGCCGAGCGCCGGCGCTCGATCAGGCCGCGGCGCTCGAGCCGGTCGGCGAGCCGGGTGAACCCGCCGGTGGACATCAGGCGCCGCTGCGCGAGCTCCGACATCCGCATGCCGTTGCGGCCGGCCTCGCCCAGCAGGGACAGCACGCTGTATTCGGCCATGCTCACGTCCAGCGGAGCGAGGCCGGCCTCGATCTCCCGCCAGATGCGATCGTGGGTGAGCAGGAACCCCCGCCACGCCTGGTCCTCAAGCTCTCGCAGGGTCGCCATGAGCAGCACAGTAGCGGCAGGGCGTCGTGGGAACCAACCGGTATGTCTGCCTGCGCAGGCACCATGAACAGCCCGCCACCGGCTGATCCCGGATGCCGCCCGCCTGACGGCTGTGCCGGCACTGACTCCGCGTGGATCGGCGGTCGGCCGCCCACGCGGTGGCGGCAGCCCATCGCCTTCGGCGTCGACCGGGACATACGCCTTCGGCGTCGACCGGGACATACCGAGCGGGGTCGTACCGCATCCCATCGACCCGGAGTCGAGCGCGGCGGCTCTGGGAGCTGAGCGAACGGCTGCTCGGGGCCTGACGCCGTGAACGTCGATACGGCGAGAGCGGTATCGTTCCTCCATGCCTAGGAGCACAAGGGCGGACACCTCCTCGGGCTCCATGCCGGAGGGGGGAGGGCGCGAGCTGACCCGCCAGCGGGTGGTCGAGGCCGCGGCCGGCCTCCTGGCCCGCGAGGGGCGCGAGGCCGTCACCACCCGCGCGGTCGCGGCCGCGGCCGGGGTGCAGCCCCCCGCGATCTACCGCCACTTCGACGACATGGACGGCCTGCTCGACGCGGTGGCCGAGCAGGGCTACGCCAGGTTCGTCGAGGCCAAGCGCGCCATCCCCGCCCCCGACGACCCGGTCGAGGATCTGCGGGCGGGCTGGGACCTCGCCGTCGAGTTCGGGCTCGCCAACCCGGCGCTCTACGCGATGATGTACGGCGAGCCCCGGCGTGGCACGGATTCCCCCGCGCACAGGGCCGGCATGGAGCTCCTCCTCGGGCGCATCCGCCGCATCGCCGCCGCGGGCAGGCTCCGCGTCGACGAACCGCTCGCCGCCGCCCTCATCCACGCCACAGCCCGCGGGGCCGTGCTCACCTGGCTGTCACTCCCCGAGGACCGGCGCGACCCGGCCCTGCTGACCGCCATGCGCGAGTCCATGGTCACCGCCGTCACGACGGAGAAGCCTGCTGTGCAGGACCCTGGCCCCGCGGGCGCGGCCAGGGCGCTGCGTGCCGCGCTACCGCAGCAGACCACGCTCAGCGAGGCGGAGCTGCATCTCCTCGGTGAGTGGCTCGACCGCCTGGCCGCCGGCGGGTAGGGCCGCCGACCCTCAGGCGCCGGGCAGGTGCTTGCGTACGACGGAGCTCAGCGGGGTGGGTTCGTGGCCCAGCAGGGTGGCCAGGGTCGGGTCGACGGTGGCGAACTCCCCGGCGCGGGCGGCGACGAAGACGTCGATCAGATGGCCCGCGTACTCGTCGGGCACGCCGTGCTCCGTCAGCTGCCGCCGGAACCGGTCGTCGGGTGCGACGGCCCTGGTGACGGTGCGGCCGGTCACGTCCCCGGCGATGACGGCGATGTCGTCGAAGGTGAGCGCCCTGGCCGCGGTGAGCGGGGGAGTGGGGCCGTCGAAGCGGCCCTCGTCGGCGAGGATGGCGGCGGCCGCGTCGGCGAGGTCCTCGTGGGCGGTCCAGCTGACCGGCCCGTCCGCGGGGAGCACGATCTGGTCGGATCGCATGGCCTGACTGAGGAACCGTACTGCGCTGGCGGCGTAGAAGCCGTTGCGCAGTGAGGTGTACGGCACGCCGCACGGGCGCAACGCCTGCTCGGTCGCGGCGTGGTCGCGGCAGGCCTGGAAGTGCGAAGAGGCGCTGGCGCCCATGTGGCTGGTGTAGAGGACGCGGCGGGCGCCCGCCGTGACGGCCGCGTCGATCGCGGCGCGGTGCTGCCGTACGGACTCTTCGCCCATCACGTCGGTCGAGACGATCAGCACCTGGGCGGCGCCCTCGAAGGCGTGGGCGAGGCTGCCGGGGTCGGCGAAGTCGCCGCGCCGGACGCGTACGCCCTGATCGGCGAAGGCCCGAGCCTTCTGGGGATCGCGGACGCTGAGGCCGACCTGGCCCGCCGGCACGCGGGTCAGCAGCCGCTCGACGATCTGGCTCCCGAGCAGTCCGGTGGCGCCGGTCACGATGATCATGTTGTACTCCAGTGGCGTTTTCCGGTGGAAACACAACAAGCGTACCACCGATAATATCACTGGAATCAGTAATGGGTATCGTTGATATCGGCGGAGGGCGGGCTCGACGTCGTCACCGTGGGTCCGCGGAATCCGCGGACGGTGAGGAGGCCCGAGGGGCAGGGGCGGTCAAGCTGCTCAGCAGCCGTATCGCGTCGGCGGTGGGGGAGCCGGGCTCGACGTTGTAGACGCACAACGTCTGGTCGGGGTCGCCCGGAGGCTGGAGCGTCTCGTAGGAGAAGCAGAGCTCGCCGACCGCGGGGTGGAAGTAGCGCTTGGTGCCGTGGGTGCGGCGCAGGACGCGGTGGTCATTCCACCAGGTGGTGAACTCGGGGCAGCGCAGGGTGAGCTCGCCGACGAGATCGGCCAGCCGCCGGTCGTTCGGGTAGCGGCCCGCTTCGAGGCGCAGCATGGCGACGGTCTCGGCGGCGATCTGCTCCCAGTCTTCGACGCGGTCGCGGGCGACGGGGTCCAGCAGGTAGTAGCGGGCGAGGTTGCGCTGCGGGACGGGCAGAGCCTCGAAGTCGGTCAGCACCTCGCGCGCCAGCCGGTTGGCGGCCAGGATGTCGGTACGCCGGCCGACCACGAAGGCGGGCACGTGCTCCAGCGTATGGAGCATGAGATGGAGGCCCGGCCGCACCCGCTGCGGAGCCGACGGCGCCCGGCGCGCGGACGCGGGCCGGGCCAGCAGGTCGACGAGGTGCTCACGTTCGGCGGGGTCCAGTTGGAGGGCGCGCGCGAGAGCCTCGACGACCTCCGGGGACGGCGTTCCGGCGCGGCCCTGTTCGAGCCGGGTGAAATATTCGGTGCTCATGCCGGCGAGGCGGGCGACCTCGTCGCGGCGCAGCCCCGGCACGCGCCTGGCACGGCCGTCCTCCGGGAGCCCCGCCCGCTCGGGAGTGATCCGGGCGCGCCGGGAGCGCAGAAAGTCGGCGAGCTCGCTCCTTCTGTCCATAGCACCATTGTCGTCCCGCCGCGACGGGAACACCCGCGGGCCGGGTGGCCCTGTCCGTACCTGCCTCGCCGGTACCTGCCCGCTCACGGCCTGCTCGGAGCGGTTGCCGAGGGCTGCGGCGTGGTGTCCTGGGTATGGGCCCGGTGGGACCGGTTCCGCCACAACTCAGCCTCCTTCCGAAGGGGTTCACCATGTCCACGGAAACGTTCGCCAAGCCGCTGACCGTACGAGCCGCCCAGGTCACCGAACCCGGCGGCCGGTTCAGCGTGGTCGAGCGCGAGCTGCCCGAGCCGCAGCCGGGCCACGTCCGGCTCACGGTCGAGGCCTGCGGCGTCTGCCGCTCCGACGCGGGGTTCGTCAACGCAGGCTTCCCCAACGTGCCGTTCCCGCTGGTGACCGGGCACGAGATCGCCGGACGCGTCGAAGCGCTCGGAGACGGCGTCGAAGGCTGGGACGTCGGCGACCGGGTGGCTGTCGGCTGGTTCGGCGGCAACTGCGGAACCTGCCTGCCCTGCCGCCAGGGCGACTTCATCCACTGCGCACGCATGCAGGTTCCCGGCTGGGCCTACCCGGGCGGCTACGCCGAGGGCGTGGTCGTACCCGTGTCCGCGCTGGCCCGCATCCCCGATGAGTTCAGCGCCGCGGAGGCCGCTCCCATGGGGTGCGCCGGTGTGACCACGTTCAACTCGCTGCGGCACAGCGCGGCAGGGCCAGGCGACCTCGTCGCCGTCCTCGGACTGGGCGGGCTCGGCCACCTGGGCGTGCAGTTCGCCGGCAAGCTCGGGTTCGAGACCGTGGCCGTCGCGCGGGGCGCCGACAAGGCCGACGCGGCCAAGAACTTCGGCGCCCACCACTACATCGACAGCAACGCCGGTGACGTGGCCGGCCGGTTGCAGGCCCTGGGAGGCGCGAAGGTCGTGCTCGCGACCGCGGCCAGCTCCGACGCCATGAGCGCCGCCATCGACGGCCTGGGCAACAACGGCGAGCTCATCGTGCTGGGCGCCACGCCCGAGCCCATCCAGGTCAGCCCGTTCCAGCTCATCTCGTCCAGCAGGACCGTGCACGGCCACCCGTCCGGCACCGCCCGCGACGTCGAGGAGACGCTGCACTTCGCCGCCCTGACCGGCGTCCGTCCCTTGATCGAGACCCGCCCCCTGGACGACGTCGCGGCCGCCTACGACCGCATGATGTCCGGCGACGCCCGCTACCGCATGGTCCTCACCACCGGCAGGTGACGGGCCCGCCGTCAACGAAGCGCCGAGTACGGCGGGGCGCCGGCGGTCGCCAGGCTGCGACGGTTCAGCGTCATCACCAGAGGGAGCACACACGGACCCGACGATCGCGCGGCCCCGTAGAGAGCCGGATTGCCGGTGCGGGCGACGGGCAGGGGTGCGGGATGCGTGCTCCATCCTCGCCCCACGTCAGCCTGCCCGTGATGTACCACCGTTGGTCGCGGATGACGTTCATCCACTGGCGCTACCGGCCGGAGCAGGTGCGGGCGCTGCTGCCGGCGCAGGTCACGGTCGAGACGTTCGACGGGGCCGCGTGGGTGGGGCTCACGCCGTTCCTGATGCGAGGGGTCCGGGTGCCGGGTGTTCCCGAGCTGCCGTGGTTGTCCACGTTTCCGGAGACGAACGTGCGGACCTATGTGCGCGACGCCCGGGGACGTACGGGCGTCTGGTTCTTCTCGCTGGACGCCGGACGCCTGCCCGCCGCGCTCGGCGGACGCGTCGGCTACCGGCTGCCCTACTTCTGGTCCGACATGTCGGTGGACGCCAGGAACGGACGCACGCGGTACCGGTGCCGCCGGCGCTACCCCGGGCCGGGTGGCGCGCGGTGCGACGCGGAGGTGGAGACCGGTCTGCCGCTGGCGGAGCGCGAGCGCGACGAGCTCGCCTACTTTCTGACCGCCCGGTATCGGCTGTTCAGCCTCGTGGCCGGGCGGCTGGCGGCGGCGCAGGTGGAGCACCCGCCGTGGCCGCTGCACCACGCCTCCCTGTGCGGCCTGGACCAGGACCTGGTGCAGGCCGCCGGGCTGCCCGCCCCTGAAGGGCGGCCGGTCCTCCACGCCTCCCCTGGAGTGCCGGTCAGGGTGGGGATGTGGAGTCGGTGAACGTGGGGGCCGGCGCGCGGAACGTGCGGCGGTAGGCGTCCGGCGGTACGCCGATCGTGCGCTGGAAGTGGCGGCGCAGTGTCGTCGCCGTGCCCATGCCCGAGGCCGAGGCGATGGTGTCGATGCTGTCGTCCGTGGTCTCCAGCAGCTCCTGCGCGCGGCGGATGCGCTGCGTCAGCAGCCACCGCAGCGGGGTGGTGCCGGCCGTCGAGCGGAAGTGGCGGGTCAGGTGGCGTGAGCTCATGTTCGCCTGGCGGGCCAGGTCTTCCACGGTGAGCGGCTGGTCCAGCCTTCGCATCACCCAGGGGAACAGCTCGGCCAGGGGATGGCCGTCCTGGTCGGGCACCGGCGTGGTGACGAACTGGGCCTGGCCGCCGGCCCGGTGGGGCGGCACGACCAGGCGGCGGGCGAGCACGTTGGCGATCGCCGAGCCGTGGTCGCGGCGGACCAGATGCAGGCACAGGTCCATCGCGGCGGCCTTGCCCGCGGAGGTGAGCACGCTGCCGTTGTCGACGTAGAGCACGTCCGGGTCGACCTCCACCCGGGGATGGCGCGCGGCCAGGTGCCCGGTGTGTGCCCAGTGCGTGGTCGCGCGCAGCCCGTCCAGCAGGCCGGCGGCGGCGAGCACGAACGCCCCTGTGCACAGGGAGACCACCCGCGCGCCCGACTCGTGGGCCGCGCGCACCGCCTCGACCAGGTCGCCCGGCGGGTCCTCGTCGACGTCCGCCAGGGCGGGAACGAGGACGGTGCCGGAGCGGGCCAGCTCGTCGAGCCCGCGGTCCGGCTCCAGCTGGAACCGGCCGAGCCGTACGGCGTGCGTGCCGCACACCTTGAGGTCGTACCAGGGGCCTGGGAGGGCGGCCGGGGCGGAGCCGAACACCTCGTAGGCCAGGGCCAGCTCGAAGTGGAGCATCCCGTCGGCCGCGGCGACCGCGACGGAGCGCGGGTCAGAACTCATGTCGGGAATTGTACGGGTCATGTCGTTCCGGACACTGGCCCCGATGGGCCGGTAGCGGCAGCATTCCGGAGGCGGATCACTTCGAGCACGTGGGAGCGGGCATGGGATCGGGTCGGAACGTGGTGGCGGTGTTCGGCGCCTACGGGCACACCGGGCGGTTCGTGGTCGCGGAGTTGCGCGAGCGCGGGTACGTGCCGCTGCTCCTCGGCCGCGACCGGGACAAGCTGCTGGCGATGGGGCAGCCGTCCCTGACGCGGCAGGCGTCGGTCGACGACCCGGGCTCGCTCGACCGCGCGCTGGACGGCGCGGCCGTCGTGATCAACTGCGCCGGGCCCTTCGCCTCGACCGCCGGCCCGCTGGTCGAGGCGGCGCTGCGGGCCGGCATCCCCTATGTCGACGTGGCGGCCGAGGTCGAGGCGAACGTCGACACGTTCACGCACTTCGCGGAGCGTGCCCGCGCCGCGGGCACCGTGGTGGTCCCGGCGATGGCCTTCTACGGCGGGCTCGGCGACCTGCTGGTCACCACCGCGATGGGCGACTGGACGGCGGCGGACGAGGTGCACGTCGCCTACGGCCTGAGCAGTTGGCACCCCACGGCGGGAACGCTCGCCGCCGGCGTGGTTTCGGGGCGACGGCGGGGCGGCCGCCGGGTCCGCTACACCGGCGGTCGGCTGGAGTACCACGACGACGCCCTGCCGACCCTGGAGTGGCGTTTCCCGGCTCCGCTCGGTCCCCAGAGCGTCATCGGGGAGTTCACCATGGCCGACGTCGTCACCGTTCCCAGCCACCTGGCCGTCCCGGAGGTGCGTACCTACATGACCGCCAGGGCGGCCGCGGACCTGTTCGCTCCTGACGCCTCGCCACCGGCCGCCGTCGACGAGCGCGGCCGCTCCGCGCAGACCTTCCTCGTCGACGTCGTCGTCCGTTCCGGCGGCGCGGAGCGCCGCGTGGCCGCCGCCGGTCAGGACATCTACGCCGTCAGCGCGCCGCTCGCGGTGGAGGCCGCCGACCGCATCCTCACCGGCCGGACCAGGACCACCGGCGTCGCCTCCGCGGGGGCGGTCTTCGACGCCCCCGACTTCCTCCGTGCCCTGTCCCCGCACGTCTCGCTGCAGGTCCCGCTCGGCTCACGCGGCTGACCGGCCACGCCGGGATCCGGACCGTGCCCGGTGGCCGAGGCCGCTCGCTCGTAACGTGACCGCACCTGTGATGGCGCGTCAGCGGCATTCGTGGTCTCATGTCGTGAGCATTGATCGATTGAAGGGATTTTCGTGCGCACACGCAAGCTGGCGACCCTCCTGGCCGGCGCGGCCATCGCCGCCTCCGCGACGATGGTGGCGGGTGCCGCTCCGGCAGGCGCGGCCGGACCCTGCGGTAGCAGCTACACCCGGGTCGGCGTCTACGCCATTCACCACAAAGTAGACGGGAGCCGCACGGGCACGCTGGAGGTGCACTACAGCTCCAGCACCGGCAAGAACTGCGCCCTGACCTACGGCTACGGCAAGTACGCCAACACCAAGAGCTGGAAGGGCGTCATCATCTCGCGGGGCGACGGCAGCGGGAAAGACTCGGACGCCGGCGAGTTCACGTACTACGCCGGCCCGGTGTACGTCTCCGCGCCCAACCAGTGCATTGACGTTGAGGGGATCGTACCGGACTGGAATTCGCTCAAGCTCAACAACGTGCACTGCGGCTGAACCCGTCACGACGGACGTGCGGGCAGACCTGCCACGTTCGTCCGTGGCAGGTCCGCCGACCTTGGAGGGGTCACTCCTCGCGTACGCGATCACCGGTGACCGCCCGGGCTGTCAGCCCTGGCGGTCCGGGGGCGTGAGCCGGTTCTCTCCGTGCCGCTTCCTCACGACCACACGCCGGTTCGCGCGGTGCTTCGCGCCCAGTCGGTGAAGTCGCGCGGTTCCCGGCCGAGGACCTCCCGCACGCCGTCGGAGACGTACTCGGAGCGGTGGTCGCGGATCACCGCGAACAGGTCGCGGAGGGCCTCTGCCCCGGCTCGGGACGCGCCGTACCCGACCATCTCGGTGACGTGCTCCTCGGGTTCGAGAGCGACGTACCGGATCTGCCGGCCGGTCGCGGCGGAGAGCTCGGCCGCGACCTCGGCCAGCGTGAGGGCGCGCGGGCCGGACAGCGAGTACGTCTCGCCCGTGCGCTTCTCGTCCAGCAGCGCGGTCACCATCACGTCGGCGACGTCCTCGGTGTCGATCCACGGCTCGGCGCCGTCACCGGCCGGCAACCGGAGCTCGCCGGCCACCACCTGGCCGTGCATGAGGTCCTCGCTGAAGTTCTGCATGAACCAGGCGGGCCGGACGATGGTCCAGCCGACGCCGCTGTCCTTGACCGCGTTCTCCAGTTCGAGCTGGGCATGGTAGACCGCGAACTCGCGGCCGGGACCGCCGACGCCGCGGCCGGACAGCAGCACCACCCGGCGCAGGCCGTCCGCCGCCGCCTGCTGGACGAACCGCCCGGCCTGCGCGAGACCCGGCGGGTCGTACGGCGGGGCCAGGTAGGCCGTGTCGATCCCGGCCGCCGCCGGGGACCAGGTGCTTTCGTCGTACCAGTCGAACCGCTGCTCGCTCGAGCGCGAGGCCGGCCGGATCGGGACGCCGCGCGCCTGAAGCCGCCCGGCGACGTGGCGGCCGGTCTTGCCCCTGCCGCCCAGGATGAGGATCGGTGTCGTTGTCATGATGCGAGTTCATCGCGAAACGATGAGACGCACCATGGCTGAAAAGCGCATTTCCATGTCCGAGCGTCTCGATCGCGCCGTCGTGGACGTGCTCGCCGGCCTGCCGGCGGCGCGCCTTCGCGGCCGCTGAGCGGATGGTGTCAGTGCGCCCAGGGCCCGACGCCTGACACGTGTTCCACCCGGATCCGGCCGATGAGCGCCGTCGTGGACTCGCGGTTCGCGAAGGGGTAGTCGGTGCCGAGGTAGCGCTGGGCCTGACGGTCCATGAAAGCCGCGAACCGCTCGGGGATGCCGGGGCCTTCGAAGGTCACGGTGCCGCGGACGATCAGGTGCTGCCGCAGCCCGTGCTCCGCGTCCCGGTCGTCTTCGACCAGCACCGTGATGCGCGGGTCGCGCCGCAGGTTGCGGACCTTCACACGGTGTTGCTCGACACCGAACACCAGGTCGTCGCCGTCTCTGGAGATCCACATGAGGCTGACATGCGGCGAGCCGTCGGCATTGACCGTGACAAATGTGGCACACCGATCGGCTTCGAGGAGCCGATCCGCGGCCGGCGAGAGCTTCTGCGTCGTCATGAAGCGCACGATAGTGAGCGCCATGGGAACCGGAGAGTACCTTGGGAACCATGGGTGACTTCGACGGGCCGGGGGATGTGTTCCTGGCCGACTGCCCGGCCCGCCTGGCGGTCGAGGTGATCGCCGACAAGTGGTCCGTCGTCGTCCTGTACGCGCTCAGCCGGGGGTCACGCCGGCACGGCGAACTGGTCGAGCTCATCGGCGGCATCTCGAAGAAGGTGCTGACCCAGACCCTGCGGCGGCTGCAGGACTACGGGCTGGTCGGCCGGCGCGCCTACGCCGAGGTGCCGCCGCGGGTCGAGTACGAACTGACCGAGCTCGGCGCGACGCTGATCGACCCGATAGCGATCCTGACGCAGTGGGCAGAGCATCACGGGGACGCGATCCTGGCCGCGCGGCCGGAGTGACCATGGTGCCGGTCAGCGGTGGGTGCGGCGGGCCACGGCCTGGCCGGCGGGCAGGCCGCCGACGAACGCCCTGAGGAAGGCGAGGATCTCTCCGAGCTCGCGCCCCTCGGCCGCGGCGTCGATCGACTCGTAGAGCCTCTCCTCGATCTCGGTGATCTGCCGCACCCGAGCGCTCCCTTCTTCGGTGAGCGACAGGTCGATGTGACGGCGATCGTTGGCCGCAACGTCACGCCTGACCAGGCCGAGGGTGACCAGGCGATCAACGAGCCTGCTCGGGCTGTTGCCGCTCTCGCAGACCAGGAGTTCACCGAGGCCGTTGAGCGTCAGAGGGCCGTGCTGCTGCAGGACGCGGATCACCTCGGCTTGGGAGGGGGTGATGCCGAGCGGCCGCAGGGCCTGGCCGAGCAGCCGGTTGCCTTCCCGCTGCGCGGCCAGGATCAGGTATCTGAGCTCCTCAGCGGGCCGCATGGGTCATCTCGCGGTCGCCGGCCGTTTCGGTCAGGAACGTCTCGACGGCGCGTGCGTAGGTTTCTGGATGCGTGAAGCGGAACATGTGCCCGCTCCGGTCCAGCACGATCTCGCGGGAGCCCGCGATCCCGGTGCGCATGATCTCCGCCGCCCGCTCGCCGATCAGCTTGTCATGCGACGGTGTGATGATCAGGGTGGGGACTCGTACTCTGTCGAGACGGTCGATGTAGTCGGCGGTGAGCGCCGCGCCGATGCGGGCCCCGAAGGACGTGGCCGGGGTGTTGTCCAGGAACAACCGGCGGCTGTCGGCCTCGCTCCAGGGGATCTGGCCCGCACGGTCGTGGGGTGAGGCCAGCCGGTGGGCGTGCGCGCGCAGCGCCAGCTGCCGGTAGAGGCCGCCGCGCAGCCTGCCCATCATCCGCATGGCGCTCCTCCAGACCGGCGAGGAGACGGGGTTGGCCGCGAAGCCGCCCGACATCACCAGAGCGCGCAGCCCGGCCGGCCGGCGGACGGCCAGCGCCAGCGCGATGTTGGCTCCGAAGGAGTCCCCGACCAGCACGTAGTCGTCCAGGTCCGCGACGTGGGCCGCGGCGGCGTCGGCGTAGACCTCCATGTCGGCCACGCCTTCGGGGAGCCGGAAGGTGCGCTGCGGACGATGGGCCAGCGGGGTGAGCGTCGTCAGATCCCAGGGAGCGCCGGAGAAGCAGGGGATGAAGACCAGGGTCGGTTCGTTCGTCATGGCAATAGATTACACGACATATATGTCATGTCAACTAATTGGCGGGTCGGTGTTCAGGTGCGGCGACCTCGTCGTCACCCAGCCGAACCGGATGCGCCGCCGGCCGGTCCCCGCGATGTCGGCCTGAGCCCGAGGCGGGCGAGGTGGGTGCGGATGCTTTCGGCGTCGACCCCTCTTTCGTCCGTATGGTCGGTGCCGAGGGTGGTCAGGATGGTCAGGGCCTCGGCCCAGTGCCGGTGGGCCTGGTCGTCCCGGCCGAGCATGGCGTGGGCGTGGGCGAGGCCGTCGTGGGCGCGTACCTGGTCGCCCGGCTGGTCGAGGTCCGAGGCGAGGCCGAGTGCTCGGCGGTGGTCGTCGAGCGCCTGCTCGTAGTGGCCGCAGTCGTGTCGCAGCCGGCCCCTGCCGTGGATGGCTTCGAACTGCCAGTTGCGGTTGCCGATCTCGATGGCGAGGTCAAGGGCCTGCTGGTAGCAGTCGCCGGCCTGCCGGTCGCGTCCCTGGAGGCGGTGGAGGTCGCCGAGGGCGGTGAGGCTGTCGAGTACACCGAGCCGGTGCTCCGTGCCGCGGGCCAGCTCCAGGGCCTGAGTGAAGCAGCCGGTGGCCGGCCCGTGCTCGTCCCTGCCGAGATGGAGATGGCCGAGCGCGAGCAGCGCGCGCACCTCGCCGGTGCGGTGGTCGATCAGCCGGGCGATGTCGAGAGCTCGCGCGAGACTGTCCACGGCCTGCGCGTGCCGTCCCATCAACCGGTGCATGTGGCCGAAACCGATCAACGCGTCCAGCTCGCTGGTGGGGTGACCGAGCGTCCGGGCGATCTCCAGCGCCTGCGTGAAGTGCTCGACGGCCTGTGCGTACTGTCCGTGGACCGCGCAGATCATGGCAAGAGGGTTGAGCGCTCGGAGTTCGCCTGAGCGGTGACCGAGGGCTCGGGCGATGTCCATGGCGTACGACGCGTCCTCGATGGCCGTTTCGTACCGGTTCTGCATGTGGCGGATCTCAGCGAGCCCGATGAGCGCCTCCATCTCGCCCGTACGATCTGCGGCCGCGCGGGCGGCGGCCAGCGCCCGCCGGTGGAGGGTCTCGGCTTCGGCGTAACGGCCGCGGGTGCGCAGACACCGATGCAAGGTGGCCGACAGATGCCGGACATGTTCGGAGAAGCCGTGCTCGGCGGCACCCTGAGCCAGGGTGAGCAGGTTGGACAACTCCGCCTCCAGCCACGCGGCGGCATCCGGCATCACGGGCATGGAGGCCCCGCTCAGCGAAGGGCGTGGCCTGATGTCGGCTTCGTAGGGGTAGAGGCGATCCATCGCCACCGAGGCGGCCAGGCTGTAGTGGTCGAGCAGCCGGGTCAGCGCGGCGTGCCGGCCGTTCTCGGATTCTTCTTCGGCGACCACCTCGGCGGCATGCGCGCGGATCAGGTCGTGAAAGCGAAAGCGGCCGGGCACCGGCTCCTGCAGCAGGTGAACCTCCAGTAACTGGTCCAGCAGCCGGCCGGCCCGGGTGACCTCGGTGGCGAAGAGGGCGGCGGCGGCATCGGGCGCGATATCGGTGCCGGCGTGCAGCCCCAGCAGCCGATATGCCCGCCGTACGTCGTGGTCGAGTTCCCGACAGGACAGGTCGAGCGCGGCGGTGACGCTGCGCTGCCCGGCGTGCAACTCGCCCAGCCGGCGCTGACGCTCCTCCAGGCGCTCCAGCAGATCCCCTACGCTCCAGGCCGGATGGACCTTGAGCCGGGCCGCGGCCAGCCGGATCGCCAGCGGCAGCAGCCCGCACCGCCGCACCACCTCGGCCAGCGCATGCTCGGGAGCATCGGCGACGCGCCCTTCCCCCGTCGTCGCGGTGAACAACGCGATCGCATCCGCGAGCGGCAGGAGGTCCACCGACAACGTGCGGGCGTCATCGAGCCCGACCAGCCGCCGCCGGCTGGTGATCAGGACCAGGCAGCCCGCCGCACCCGGCAGCAGAGGTTGTACCTGCGCCTCATCGGCGGCGTTGTCCAGCACGATCAGCATCTTCCTGCCGGCCAGGACGCTCCGGTAGAGCATCACCCGCTCCTCGAGCTGCTGGGGGACCGACTCGCCGGGCACACCCAGCGCACCCAGGAAGCGAGCGAGCGTGTCGGCCGGGTCCGCCGGGCCCATGCCCTGCGTGTGACCGTGCAGGTCGACGAACAGATCGCCATCGGGAAAGCGGGAAGCCAGCTGGTGAGCGGCGTGCACGGCCAGCGCGGTCTTGCCGACGCCTGCCATGCCGTCGATCGCGCTGATCACCACGGTGGACGCCTCGCCGGCATCGTCCAGAACGGCCAGCTCCCGCGCCCGGCCAACGAACGCGACATCGGCCGGCAACTGCCGCGGCACCGTACGCGCCGGGTGAGAGGGCTCCGGAGCGGCGCGGGCGAGCCGCCTCAGGACCGACAGCTCTTCGGCATCCAGGGCTAGCGCCTCGGCCAGCAACCGCATGGACGCCGTACGAGGCCGGCGTAACTCATCCGCCTCCAACCGGCGCACGGTACGCACACTGAGCCCGGACCGTACCGCAAGCTCCTGCTGGGTCAGCAGCGCCCGCTCGCGCCAAGCCCGCAACAACGCCCCCAGCGTCGGCTCCGCCGCCGGCGGGCCTGCCGCAGCCGCGTCATGCGTTCCTGACGGCATGAACACATCCCCTGCGTTTTCCAGCCTGGATCAGAAAAACTATGCCACACGCCCCCAAGAGCCGTGCCGAAGCGGCAAGCGCCGCGGTCGAAACAAACAGGAGCCATGGCGGCAGCCGGTCATTCAGCGGCCATTCCACCACGCGGCGCATAGTGGAGTAACGGCGCTGGTTAACCTCCCCGTATGCGCAAACTGGTCGTTCAAGAACTCGTCACGGTCGACGGTTTCGTGGCGGGTCCCGGCGGGGAGCTCGACTTCTTCGAGTCGGTCACCGACTACAGCGAGGTGGACCGGGACGCGGTCCGGCACCTGGAGACCGTGGACACCGTCCTGCTGGGCGCGGCGACATACCGGATGTTCGTGGAGTACTGGCCCACTGCCGACGAGCCGGTCGCCAACGTGGTGAACTCCCTTCCCAAGCTGGTCTTCTCCGCCACACTCGACAAGGCTCCGTGGGGAGACCGGGAAGAGGCGCAGATCGTACGCGGCGATGCGGCTGAGGCGGTCACCGCTCTCAAGGAACGGCCAGGCAAGGACATCATGCTCTGGGGAAGCCTCTCACTCGCGCGTTCCCTGATTGGGGCAGGCCTCCTTGACGAGCTCCAACTCCGCGTGATCCCGGTCGCCATCGGCAGCGGGCTGAAGCTCTTCCCCGGCGACCTGGGCCGGCTGGACCTGGAGCTCATCGAGGTTAGGCCCTACACCTCGGGCGTCACCGCGATGCACTACCGCCCGAGGCGCACGTGACCCCCGGCCGCTCATCCGATCCCGGGTGCCGAAACCCGCGGACCCCCCAAAGGAGAGCACCACGATGACCTTCGATGTCCTGACGAGAACCGCAGCGGTGATGATCGCAGCGGCGATGATCACCGTGCTCGGCCTGGCCGTCCCCGCGAGCGGCGCCTCCGTGCCCGGCTCGGCGATCGAGCCGGTACGGGAGTGCGACGAGCTGCCGAAACTCTTCGACCTGCCAGGCGCGCGGACACACGTCGAGCGGGCGGAGGTGATGGACCAGAGCGAGCCGAAGCACTGTTACGTGGAAGGCTACGTCGAGCCCGCGGTGGGGTTCCAGCTCAGGCTGCCGTTGGAGACGTTCACGGGCCGTTACCTGCAGTATGGCTGCGGCGGGTTCTGCGGGCAGATCAGGGAGCTGCCGTTCCCCGACTGCGGGGGCGAGCCCGGCGGTGACGTCGCCGTCGGAGCCACTGACGACGGTCATGTGTCGCAAGGGCTGGAGGAACGGTGGGCGGCCGACAACCAGGCGGCCCGGGACGACTACTTCTATCGTGCGCCGCATGTGCTGTCGGTGGCGGCCAAGCGGATCATCACCGAGTTCTACGGGGCGCCGCCGAGACGGTCCTACTTCAGCAGCTGCTCCAACGGCGGGCGGGAGGGGCTGCTCCTCGCCCAGCGTTATCCTCGCGACTTCGACGGCATCGTCGCCGGCGCCCCCGCCCACGTCATGGGTCCGATGTTGGGCATTTACGCGCCCTGGCTGGCTCGGACGAACACGGCCGCCAACGGTGAGCCGATCATCACGAGCGCCGAACTGCCCGCCCTGCACCAGGCTGTGGTGGCGGCCTGCGATCGGTCCGACGGGCTGGCCGACGGACAGATCGATGATCCACGCGCCTGCCGGTTCGACCCCGTGAAGGTGCAGTGCCCGCCTGGCGCCGATCAGCCGCACTGCCTGACGCCGCGCCAGGTCGCGGTCGCCCGCGCGTTGTACGCGGGGCCGAAGGACCCGAGCGGGCGCCGGCTGTTCCCCGGCTGGCAAACCTACGGATCCGAGCTTGGCTGGGACGGAATGATCACGCCCTCTCCCGGACTGGGCGGTACTTCGTTCGCCGCATGGCTGGGGGACAACTACCTCAAATATGTCGGATTCCCGATCGGCACCCCGCACTCCTCCCTGGCCGAGATCTCCTTCACCGCCGAACAGTTGCACCGGCTGACCGCCGAAGGCGTCAAGGGCAACGCCATGAGCCTCGATCTCAGCGAGTTCCGCCGCAACGGCGGCAAGCTCATCATGTGGCACGGCTGGGCCGATCCCCTGCTGCCCCCGGCCGCGACGCTGGACTACTACCAGCGGCTGTCACAGCGCAACGGCGGCTTTCGGAGAACCCAGCGATGGGCGCGGTTGTTCATGGTGCCCACGATGCACCACTGTGGCGGCGGCTACCGGCTGAGCGAGTTCGACCCGCTCCATGAGCTGGTCGCCTGGGTCGAGCGGGACGCGGCGCCGTACCGGATCATCGCCAACGCCCGGGACGCGGAGGGCGGCGTCTCCCGGTCGCGACCGGTCTTCCCCTACCCGCTGCGAGCCTCCTACGACGGCACCGGCAGCATCGACCACGCGAGCAACTTCGTCCCCGCACCACCGCGGCGTCCACCGCTCGACATCGTCCGCTGGATCGGCAGCTCCCTCCACGAGTTGCCCGGACCCGTCGCGCCCTAGCCGGAGCGGACCATGACAGCCTCCGACGGGAGCACGGGAACCGGACCCGGGAAGGCGAGCGGGTTACGGCTGCTGCGCGGCAGCGCGGGGTTCCGCTCGCTGTGGTCGGCGCGGGTCGTCTCGGTGGGCGGTGACGCGCTCAGCCTCGTCGCGCTGATGCTCCACGTCGCCGACACCACGGGGCAAGCGATCGCCGTATCGCTGCTGCTGCTCGTCGGCGACTTCGTCCCCTCGCTGCTCAGCCCGATCGCCGGCGCGATCAGCGATCGTTTCGATCTCAAGCGGGTGATGATCGTATGTGAGCTGGCGCAGGGTGTGGTGCTCCTGCTCATCGCTGTCTCGTTGCCGCCGCTTCCCCTGCTGCTGGTACTGGTCGGGCTGCGCGCGATCGGGGGACAGGTGTTCCTGCCGGCCTCACGCGCGGCGATACCGGAGCTGGTCCGGGACAAGGACCTGGAGACCGCCAACGCCACGCTGGGGTTCGGCACCAACGCGGCCGAGGCTCTCGGGCCGCTGGCCGCGGCCGCCCTCCTGCCCTTCGTCGGGATACGAGGTGTGCTCCTGGTCGACGCCGTCTCCTTCCTGCTCGCGGGCGCGGCACTGCTCAGGCTGCGGTCGCTTCCCCCCGCGCGCTCCCCGGAAGTCCCGCAGGCCTCGCTCCTGGAGGATGCGAAGTCCGGGCTCGGCTACATCTGGTCGGCCAAGGCGGTACGGGTCGTCGCGCTGGGCTTCTGCGCCGTCGTGGCCTTCAACGGCGTGGACGACGTCGCCCTGGTACTCCTGGCCACCGAATCCTTCGCGGCCGGCGAGTCGGCGGTCGGCCTGCTCCTGGGCGCCGTCGGCATCGGCCTGCTCTTCGGGTACGCGCTGACGGCCCGTCACAGCGCCCGGATGTCCCTGGTGACCCTGCTGGTCGCCGGATTCGCGGTGAACAGCGCCGGTAACCTCCTCACCGGGTTGGCCTGGGCCGTCGCCGCCGCGTTCGTGACCCAGTTCGTGCGCGGATTCGGCATCGCGGCGATGGACGTGGCCACCAACACCATGCTGCAGCGCCTGGTCCCTGCCGGAATGCTCGGCAGGGTCTTCGGCAACCTCTATGGAGCGGTCGGAGTGGCCGCCGCGCTGTCCTACACAGCGGGCGGGTTCCTCCTGGACGCCACGTCCGCACCGACAACGCTCCTGATCGCGGGTGGCGGCGGCCTCCTTGCCACCTTGCTCGTCGCGTGGACGCTGCCAGGAGTGCTGCGCAAGCACCCGGCCGACGGGCACGGGCTCGGAAGTTCACCACAGCCTCCACCACCTCACGAGCCACCGCGGTCGAGCCGGAAACCGGATTGATCGGGTCCGCCGTCGATGTCACCATCCCCAGATGGAGGAAGAGGAGCTGCAGCAGATCCAGGCGAACGTCAGCCTGGCCATCGACCAACTCGGGCCGCTGAGCGACGTGGAGTTCGGCCTCAACCCGGAGTCCGTCGAGTGGGTGGAAGGCTTCATCGAGCGCCAGCGTGCCCGGCCCGGCTTCGACCCCGAGCGGATCGACGGGCTGGTCGGCGTGCTCGGCTCGTTCCTCGGCGCCTGCATCGCCGCCGCCACGGGCGGCCGCTGGCGCAAGTCGGACGATGACACGTGGGGCGTGCTCCTTCCCGACGGCAGCACGGCCTTCCCTTTCACGAAAGTGCGTAAGCAGTTCCGTGGCGGGGTGGAGGACGGCGAATCGATCGCCGGCTTCTACCGGGTCGCGGTCGGCTTCATCGCCACGGGAAAGCTGCGGGAGGCATGTGGGGGAGGGGCCGGCCCGGACGCGACGTGACTCCTCGCCCTCCGACCGCAGGGGAAGAAGTTCACGCGTCGGACAGCGGTTTATGAATCTTTGACCTGGTTACGGTTCAGGGTTTGCGAGACGGGCGGGCTGTTCCCGGCGTACTGACCGCGCCGCGTACGGCACCACCCGGCCGGGCGCGGCGCCACCGTCGCGCCGCCCCGCCCCGACAGAGAGAGGAGAACACCATGCGTACCGCGATCTTCGGGGGCGCCCTCATGCTGGCAGGCACCCTCGCCGGAGCCGGCGCCATGGACACCGCTCATGCCGGCGCAGACGTCGGCACAGCGCCGGCCGCACAGCCCGACGACCGGGCAAGCAAAGCCGGCGCGAGGATTCCCTGCTACGACATCCGGGTCAACGACGTCGGCTTCTACCGTAGCGTCACGATCAAGAGCAAGTGCGGGCAGACGAATGAGGTGAGGGCGAGGATCGCCTCGTGGCCCGACGGACCCTGCTGGACCATCGAACCCGGCGAGCGCCGGACCCACTACTACCGCTCGCCCGGCACGTTCTACAACCTCAAGGCATGTTGACGACCATCCCACATTCCCGTCATGCGCGCTGATCGTCTGGAGCGCGCTCCGGCTCGGCGGGGGTAGTGAGCCTCGTCCTCGTCACTGCCCTGTTACTCCACGGCCGGCTCGGTTGCGAGGGGAGGGCCGTCGGGGAAGTCGGCTGGGTCGCGCCAGGTGGCGAGGAAATCCTCCGCCACGGCGCACGAGCCCGCGAACGGGCCGCCGGGGTGCTCCAGCGCCGTCGTGGTGAGCCGGCCGACCCGCTCTTCCACCAGGTCCCGTGCCGAGGCGGCGTCGGAGATCCGGTCGGCGCGTTCGGCGAGGTAGCCGATCGTGGCGCCGGCCCCGCAGACGAAGTCCGCCAGCGTCACCACGTCCCGCTCCGCAAGAGTGCGCAGCCCGGCCTCGGTGTAGGGCACGTTCGCCGCCGGAGCGACCACGCGGGCGCGTACCCCGGCGGCGCGCTCGGCGGTCAGGGTGCCGGTCCGCGCGCCGGGCACCAGCACGTCCGCGGCCACCTCGTACAGAGCCTCGGCGGGCCGCACCGGCGGACCGAGCAGGCTCACACAGGCGTCGCCGTGCTCGGCGCGCAGCTCTTCGAGCGCGGCCACGTCCAGCCCGGCGGGGTCGGTCACGCACCCGTGCAGGGTCGAGAGGGCCACGAGGCGCGCGCCCCGCCGCGCGGCCTCCCGTACGACGGCGCCACCCACTTTGCCGAACCCCTCGACCGCGAGCGTGCGCCCGGCCAGACCGCCGAGCGCCGTCTCCGCGGCGACGACCACGCCCAAGCCCGTCACCATGGTGTCCACCAGCTCGCCGCCGACCTCCTGGTGCATCACCGAGTCGGTACGGTAACCGGGCAGCGAGGCGAAGTCCTCCGTACGCGTGCCCAGGTCCGAGGCCGTGAGGAAGCCGCCCTTCTCGACCAGCGGGGTGATCTCCTGGCAGTAACGGGCCAGGGTGGCCGTCCGGTTCTCCGGCTCGGCCCGCAGCACCGCCTTGGCGCCGCCGATCCGCTCGCCGAGCACGGCCAGCTTGTACGTCATCGCCCGCGCCAGCAGCCCGGCCTCACCGCGGGTGACGTCAGGGGCGAGCCGGGTGCCGCCCGCGCTCGTCGGGCAGTCCAGGTCGAAGGCGATGCATCCGTCCACCGAGGCCAGTTCCACGATCCTCATCCGCACTCCTTACGTCGTCCGATCGGCGCCGCCGGGCAGGCGATGGCGCGCCTGCCGACCAATCTCGACGTGAACCGGCCCCATGTCCACTGCCGGGAAGGCCTGCCAGCGGAAGCCGGGCACCGGAAGGGCCTGCCAGCGGAAGCCGGACAAAAGGAAGGCGCTGTCAGCGGAAGCCGTCGGGGCAGAGGAAGGTCCGGATGCCGGCGGGCGCGCTCGCGAGGAGCGCCGGCCGGGACTCCAGCGAGCAGAAGTTGCTGCCGATCTCCCCGCCGAGGAACCGGGTCGCGTTCCGCTTGGCGATGAGGTCGATGCCGCCGACCCCAGGGGAGTCGAGTTCGGCCGCGACCCAGTGGCCCACGCACCGTTTGCGCGCGACCACGGCATCCCCCGGCAGGCTGCCGCCGTTCAGCGCGGCGACCTGCCGGAGTATCGAGCCATCGGAGGCGCAGGGAACGCCGGCGTCGGTGCGGCGCGTGCTCGCCCTCTTCGTCGGGGTGGGGGTCTTTCTCCTGGGCGGTTCGGTCGTGCTGGGAGCATCCTCGGGGGACTCGCTCGCCGTCGCCGCCTCGTCCGAGGTCTCGCTCGGGTCCGGCTGCGGGCTTTCCGCGTACGTGGACGCGGGGGAACTGCTCGGGCTCCGCAGTGCCTCGGGCGTGCCCCGCGAGTTCGTTGCGAACACCGTTCCCGCCGCCGCGACCGCCGCGACGACGACGGCGGCGGCCGACCACAGCGGCACCATGTGACGCCTGCCGCGCAGGGGCGGGGGCGGCGGCATGGGCGTGGTGCCCGTCGTGAGCGCGGTGACCTGGTCGAGCAGTTCGTACGCGGTGGGCCGGGACGTACGATCCTTGGCGAGCGCGCCGCGTACGAGGTCGTGGAGCGGGGCGGGCACCTCCGACAGATCCGGTTCGACGCTCATGACCCGGTAGGCGAGGACGTCGGGAGCTCCGGTGCCGAACGGCGGGCGGCCGGTCGCGGCGTAGACCATCAGCGCGCCCCAGGCGAAGACGTCGGCGGCGGTATCCGCCACGTCACCCCGGTACTGCTCGGGGCTGATCCAGCCGGGCGTTCCGATCAGCGCGCCGGTGCCCGTGAGGCCGCTCTCGTCGAGGGCCCGGGCGATGCCGAAGTCCAGGACCTTCGCGCCGGAGGCGGAGCGGATCACGTTCCCGGGCTTGAGGTCGCGGTGCACGATGCCGGCCCGGTGGATGTCGGTGAGCGCCTCGGCGATGTCCAGGCCGAACGGGAGGAGTTCGTCCGGCCGCAGCCTGGAGTTCTGCTGGACGTAGGTGCTGAGCGTCGGGCCGGGGACGAACTCGGTGGCCAGCCAGGGCGGCATCGCCGCGGTGTCGGCGGCCAGCACCGAGACCGTGCAGCGCCCGCGTACCCGGGACAGCAGCTCGACTTCGCGGATGAAACGGGCAAGGAACTGCGGATCGGCGGCTAATCCCGGGTGGATGACCTTGACCGCGGCCTGGGCGCCGTCGGCCGCGATCCCCGCGTAGACGACCCCCATGCCACCGGCGCCCATCCGGCCCACGATCCGGTAGGGGCCTATCGGTTCGTGATCGTCCATCGCCAGGGGGCCGAAGCCGCCGGGGTCGCTCATCGTGCTCCGATCGCCGGACCAACGCAACAGCAGCGATCTTATTGAGCCGGCCTCCTGTGGCGCTGATCACATCCGGTGTGTGGATTCGTCCACAGTTGATCGCTGCGGGTCTCCGTAGTGTCCCTGTCACCGGATCACGCCGGCAGCACACCGATACGGGGAGGAACCCGATATGCGTAAGACCCTTGCGATCGCCGCTCTGGCCGGTTCGATGGCGGTCACCGGTCTGTCCCTGGCTCCGGCGGCCGCCCAGGCGAGCACGCACTCCACGACGAGCTGGGGGAAGTTCTTCTCCAGTGATCACAAGGCGTACACGTTCGGTAAGGCCTGGAAGAGCCACGGGAAGGTGTTCACGAAGTGGTACGGGGTCGACAAGCGTGGTGGCAAGCAGGCGTGGGTGTGGTTCGAGGTGTATCAGAACGGTCACTGGAAGAGGTTCAACAAGGCGTGGGACGGCCAGGTCGCCGGCGCCTGGCGGGGGCACGGGATCGAGAAGGTGTACACGTTCACCTGCTGGGCGGGCAAGTTCGACAACTGCGGCAAGAAGTACCGCATCTACTGAG